>JANYCB010000083.1 GCA_025360485.1 Methylotenera sp.
TCAAACAGAGCAGTATCACAACAAATACATCGATAAATGCCTTTTGCATGATTATTCCAATATTTCCCTGTAAAAGGCGCTTCAGTACCCGTATGACGCGTCACATTAAAAGCTAAACTTGACAATTGATTGTGCCATTCCGTGTCGGTCTTCACTACTTGGACGACATGCACAATGCCTTCACTTTTCCCCGCAGCCGAAAAATTCTCAATGGTCAGATCTTTACTTGGTTTAGAGGCAGCAGGCGTCTCAGCCATGGCTTTTCCTATCAAAGAGTTAACCACTGCCGCAGTTAGTACATACTTAAGTAAGCTGCGGCGAAAAACTGATACTTCATCCAGTGAGTATTGCGTAGTTTTATCCGTTAATTTCATCTTAGCCTCTTCAATTTAAAAGTTGGAGCAAAAATCTGACAAGAAGTTGTCTAAAAACTAAATCAATTTTGCTATAAAAACATACTAATTTACATTTCTTAACTTTGTCGCTGATTAAGCTAAATCCTTACATTAAATACAAAGTATTTTGAAAAACTAATTTTTGAAAAGCGACACTAAATGCTTATTTAATTGTCGTAGTCAGTGTGATGTACAATTTAAAAAATTATCAATTCTCTACAATCAGGCCACAAAAATTATTGATTGCGCTGATACTTTCAACCAGCACGCTCACTGTATTTGCAGATGACCCAGTAAGTACCAGTGTTTGGTCGCGGACTCAAGATTCATTATCTCAAACATGGCAGTCAGAAAACTACGAATTATATGTCCCTATCAACACTTGGCATAACCGCAACTTCTATAGCAAAGAAAAAATAGAGAGTTTCAATGAGCAGCCTTGGGGGCTCGGCATTGGTAAATATCGATTCGATGATGATGGCGACTGGAATGGCCTTTATGTTATGGCTTTTCAGGATTCTCATCGCAACATAGAACCACTGGCTGGGTTTGGTTTTCAAAAAATATGGCGGCCTATAGAAAATTTGCGTTTAGGCGCTGGGTATACCGTTGGAATAACCATGCGTGAAGACATGCACTATATTCCCCTTCCAGGCATTCTGCCGCTAGTCTCAGTGGAATATAAGAAAATGGCGTTGCAATCTACTTACGTACCTGGTGGTTATGGTCACGGCAACATCTTATTTACTTGGTTGCGCTGGCAATTGGAATAGCTCCATTGAAATCAGCGCTAATATATAAACCAAAAAAAACATCAACTTCTCGCGACTTATTAATTAAATTAAGTCTTACTCAATTGTTGCTCAAGCATTCGAATGCGCTCCAGAAATGCCAATATTAACCCTAACGTATTAGCATCCAAATCAAAATCTTGCTTTAACCTTGATAGTTTTCGTATTGATACTAGGCAGTGGCTGTTAAAATACCATATACCGCCCGTTAGGTTATTTGGAATTAGTACGCCGCTTTCAACTAATTGATGTAGCTCTTCCTGAGTCAGCGCTGACAATTCAGCCAGCTGGTCTAACGAGACTTCATGCTGCTCATCGAGCCACAATAGTTCAGAATGTTCAATTTGCATGACTATCCCTTAGTATTTTAATGAGATAAAAGCGAACAAAATTCTGCCCGCTGTAGTAAATCGTTAGTTACTCCACCAAGCATCCATTCACGTAAACGACTGTGCCCATAAGCTCCTGCAATCACAAGGTCGGCATTTTTTTCATTAGCAATAGATAAAATTTGTGTCGCATCATCTTTTAAAGCAACAGATACTAAAGGTACAGCCGATACACCATGAGACTTTAGCCAACTAATTACCTGTTTAAGCCGCACATTGGCATCTGCAGTCTCGCCTTCCGCCACAACCTCAACAACCGTCACCTGCTTAGCTAATCTCAGTAGCGGCAACGCATCTGAAATCGCTCGCCTCGCCTCGCGAGTGTCTTTCCATCCGATGAGCATATTTTCCAACTTCAGCATCTTTTCTCCTACTGGCAGTACTAAAACTGGGCGCCCACATTGCAAAATAAGCTCACCAACGTTCACGCCATTGGGTCCTTCGAAAAAATCACTTGGGGCAATTTCTGTGAGTACAATATCCGCACTACACGCCTCACCTGCTATATATTCTGATAAAGACCCTAGCGTCACCGTTGAGCGCCATTCCGTATTTTTTTTATAGCTTTTAAATGCTTTTCTAAAGGCCGTTTCCGCCTCAGCTATTTCTTTTATAGTTTGCGCATGCTCCTGATTTAAAAAGTCTAGCATCGCGTAGCCTTCCCCATAGATTATTTGTGTCGGCTGACCTGCAGCAATGCCTATTACATCTGCATGAAATTTATCTGCAAGTTCGGTGGCAATCTTTAACAAGGCCTCATTTGAACGCCCAAGTTGCAAATGTACCATTATGGTTTGGTAAGTCATGATTCATCTCCTATTCAAAATGTACACGTGGATTAAATGTAGATACATCCGCCAATTGTTTAAATAATGCGAGCTCTTGCTCGGTTGGATTGGCTGAGACCACGATTTGTGTCACTGCAAAAAGATCACCATTTTCATGATTATGTTTGGGCATTCCGCGTTTACCAATACGGAGCTTCGTGCCGCTATTAGTTCCTGCAGGCACTTTAAGATTAACCGCGCCTTGTAATGTGGGCACTTTAACAGTTGCACCAAGCGCAGCCTCCCACGGGGTGAGCAGCAAATCAATATATAGGTCATGATTAGAGACACGAAACAATCGATGCGGAAGAAAGCTAATATTTAGGTAAAAATTTCCGTCTTTTCCGCCATTAGCACCTTTGCCACCTTTGCCACGCAACAGCATTTTTTGACCATTGGTAACTCCTTTGGGAATGCGCGCTTTGAAGGTATGCGGCACACGCTTCAATTGGCCTTGATTGTCATATTCTGGCACCGTAAAACTAAGTTCTACAGTTGTGCCCTCATAAACATCTTCCAACGAAATTTGAGTCGTTAATTCATAATCTTGCCCAGGAATAGGCATCCTACGGCTTTGTTGAGTATGACGATTGCCTTTAGAAAAGCTAGCAAACAAATCTGATAGATCAATATCATCAAAAGAATAAGCCTGACCATTTTGTTGGCCTGACCAGTTTGGTGGCGGTCTGAATTCTTCGCCAGTTGGATGGCGCCCCAGCTCATCATAAGCGGCACGCTTTTCTTTATCTTTTAAAGTGGCATACGCCTCGCCAATTTCTTTAAACTTTTCTTCCCCTGCTGGATCCTTTGAAACATCAGGATGATATTGATGCGCAAGTTTTCGGTAAGCTTTTTTAATTTCATCAGTGGACGTGGTGCGAGTTACTCCAAGAGTCTCGTAGTAATCTTTAAATTTCATTTGATCAATATAGCATTTTTATTTGCATCCACTGTTTTTTAAAATCTACTTCGTTTTGCAAGTTTTAACGCCAAACAACCCATAGGCTGGACAGAAACTGAATAGTCCCGTGGCTATTAAAATCAAGCCAATCCAGCCCCAGCTGCCTATTGTGCCTGATAATACCAGCCCAATTAATGCTAAACCAGCAACGACTCTCAATATGCGGTCTATGCCGCCAACATTCGCTTTCATATTTTCTTCCTATTCATTCAATTTATAAACTTGTTTTGTAGCTTGCGTAGAAGCTGCCATGCAACCCAACCTCGACTTAGCCATTTTCCGACCCGACTAGGTCGTAACATTTTCAACAAAATGGCACTTCCGCCAGCCATCCAAACAGGATGTTTTTTGACGAAACTTATTACCGCAAGTCCCTTGTCGGCCAAAGCCAATGGCACACGCCAAGTATCAACAGCTTGCGCAATTTGTACGCGTTGTTTTGAGGCTTCTAGTACCAAATATTCACGTCGCTGTGCCAGTTTTAGGAGTTTTTTGTTCATATTACTGGGTTATCTATTAACGAGAATCTAACGACTGCTTATCTTTTAACAATTCCAACAATGTTGCTAAAAATAGTTTAGGTTTTGTTTTGGCTTTATACTTTGCAAAACCCCATATAACCAAGCCTGTTGTTAGAAAAAAGCCTGCAAGTGAGCCTAACGCTACTAAACGATGCGATTCCCAAAAAGCAACCACCAATAAAATAGCGACTAACACCAAACCAAGTGCAAGACAAAACGCCACCGCCAAATACAAACCCACTAGCAACAACAAATGCTGCCTGTCTTCTTCCAGATCTGTAGAAAGTAATTCAAGTCGCGTATGTGCAACTCCTACCAAGGTGGACGCAAGCACACTCAGCGACTCAATCAACCCTTTGCTCTCTGTAGGCATTACATTATCCTAATAAATTAGCTGAATTTAATTTACTAGCGTCGTCCAATAAGTAAACCAACAACTAAGCCGACACTAGCTGCCAAACCAATTGATCTCCATGGGTTTTCGTGCACATACTCATCAGTAACCTTTGCCGCTTCTTTAGTTTTAGCAATTACCACTGATTGCGCATCTGCAATCCCAGCCTTTGCAGCCTTAAGAGATTTTTCCGTCTTAGCTCTCACCTCGGCCAGTTTCTCGCCACCTTGATTTGCTGTCGCCTTTAATAGCGCTTCAGCGTCAGCCACTACTACTTTAAAATCGTTAACTAATTGTTCTTTACTAGCTTCATCAAATAACTTTTCCATGACTTTTCTCCTATTTATAACTTCATTTCAATAATAATCCCTTGGTAAAACTTCTGCCTATTCGACTTAATAGGTTTCTAACGGTTCGCTCATTAATCTTTCTTTTTTTTCATGTAACGTACTTCTCCTATGGAATAACTATGAAACTTCTTAGTCTCGAGAGTATTGACTTGCATCAAGTATAAGCATTAAAAATAACAATGCATAAGGCATTCCAAACTAGAATAATCAACTATAGCCTCTGCTTTTAAATTGCCATTTTCAAAGTTACTTATAACTAATTTATGCTGATGTGATAACCTAGGTTCTTTAAAAGAATTGATGCCATGAAAAACCAACGTATTCAACAACTTCTAGACCAGATTAAGGCACTTGAGGATGAATTACACACCGCTATTAGTGAGCAACAAACCACCATGTTTTTTCAAATCAAGGGTAAGCGCGTTGAGTTTGAACAATCTATTAAAAAAGCGCATCGCCGACTTAGAAGAAACTTCTTTCGTTGGTTGGTAACCGATAGACCACAGAACTTGATTACTGGACCTATTATTTACTCAATGATTATTCCTTTAGTCGTTACAGATGTATTCATTACGTTTTATCAACTCACTTGTTTTCCCATTTACGGCATCAAAAAAGTACGCCGTGCTAATTACATTATTTTTGACCGTCAACATCTAAGTTACCTTAATTTTATCGAAATATTTCATTGTACATATTGTGCTTACGGCACTGGTATGATTGCCTATATTAGCGAAATAGTGGCACGAACCGAGCAGTACTTCTGCCCCATTAAACATGCCCGAAAAATACTAGGTACGCATAGCCGCTATGCACGTTTCTTAGACTTTGGTGCAGCAGAAAATTATGAAGCCAAGCTTGAAGAATATCGAGTCTCTCTAAACAAAGAAACTTAAAAAACTAGTAAAGGAAAATAAGTGGAATTAAAATTTCTTGGTGCCACGGGAACCGTCACAGGCTCTAAATATCTACTTACTAGTGAATCAAAACAAATTTTGATTGACTGCGGCTTGTTTCAAGGCCTTAAGCAGTTGCGGCTTAGAAATTGGGCTGCGCTACCTATCAACCCAAAAGAAGTCGATGCGGTGGTGCTAACGCACGCGCATATAGACCACACTGGCTATATTCCACTTTTTGTTAAAAATGGTTTCTCTGGCAAAGTATATTGTAGCGAGGCTACCCGCGATTTATGTGAAGTATTGCTTTTAGACTCCGCACATTTACAAGAAGAGGAAGCAAAATACGCCAATAAGGGCGGCTTTTCTAAGCACAATCCAGCGCTGCCGCTGTATACGCAAGAAGATGCACAAAATGCACTCGCGTTGCTAACGCCGGTAGCTTATGAGCAAGATGTTGATTTAGGGGATGGCTTAACGGCTAGACTTTCCCCTAGTGGGCATATCCTCGGCTCGGCTTTTGTACGCATACGAAATAGCAAAACATCCATTCTATTCTCAGGTGACATCGGGCGACCCAATGATATTTTGATGAAAGCACCTGTACGCATCAAACAAGCCGATTACTTAGTGTTGGAATCCACTTATGGTAATCGCTTGCATGACCATACTGATCCAAAAATAAAGCTAGCCGATATTATCAACCGAACAGTCAATCAAAAAGGGGTCGTCGTTATCCCAGTCTTTGCGGTGGGTCGCGCGCAAGAGCTACTTTATTACATTCATTTGCTCAAAACATCAGGCGCTATTGCTAGTCACACGCCCGTTTATCTCAACAGCCCTATGGCAGTAGATGCTACCGCCATATTTAATCATTTTCAAAACGAGCATCGTCTAACACCTGAACAAAGTCATGCGCTGTGCCATACCGCGCACATGGTGAATGGTATTGAAGAATCTAAACAGCTAAATGAAACTAAAGGGCCGATGATTATCCTTTCCGCAAGTGGTATGGCTTCTGGCGGTCGAGTGGTACATCATTTAAAAGCGTTCGCACCAGACCCCAAAAATACCATTCTGTTTGTGGGCTTCCAAGCGGCTGGCACACGTGGGGCAGCGATGTTAGATAGGGCTGAAAGCATTAAAATTCATGGGCAATATGTGCCAGTGCGTGCCAATGTAGAGCTTATTTCCAATCTCTCTGCGCATGCAGATTATTCTGAGATTTTAGATTGGTTAGGTGGTTTTGAAAGTGCACCTAAAACCACATTTATTACGCACGGTGAACCTGTTGCTGCCGACGCGATGCGGCTACATATTGAGGAACAACTGCACTGGAAAACCATCGTGCCCGATTATCTTCAAACTGTGACTTTAGATTAATCAATCTTTATCTCGCAGAAGTTCGCTGAAATGTAAGTTGCTAACTTTTATCGTAAGCGTCTGCTTTTATCTAACTAAGTAGATAAATTAGCTGGCAATTTTCTACCAAAGCGGACTGCCGTGAAAGAGAAAAGCACTCTTTTGTATGTTTGGCTTTTAGATTGAACTAGTCCGCCGCCCCAATCACAGTGAAGTATATTTCACGGGCTACAACCGCCCTTTATATAATTAAAAAGAATATAAATATAACTACTAAGTATTATTAATTATATATAAGTTTTGTTAAAGTGCGCTCATTCTTTGAACATGTAAGAAATATACAAATGAGTTTAACTAAAACTAAATTATTGCTAGAAACAGATGACGAGGTGCTACAAGCCGTAGCGCGAGCAATTGCATCTGTAAAGCAGCAATCTGGTTATGGTTCGATTGAGATTACTGTGCATGATGGACGCGTGACACAAATCGAGCGTAGAGAAAAAGTACGATTTGAACACAAACCAAACATTCAAAAAACCTAATTAATAACTACCTGACGACAGAAGTTGAAAATATTTTACCAATACCTGACCAGCCCACTGGAAGAAAACAACGGGAGTTGACGATGATTTACAAAAAAATAGTATCCGCTTTAGTGTTAGCCGGCGTAGTGGCTAGTCCAGCGCTTGCATTCGCAAATGATAGTACAGAGCTTGAAGAGCTTAGAGCGCTTGTGCAAGAGCTTGATCAAAAGGTAAAAATATTAGAGCGTAAAGGCGAAATTTCAGTGGAGGATGCCGCCACCGCCAAGAAAGCAACACCAGTGGTAAAAGCCAGCGAGGATGGTTTTGGTTTTCAATCTGCAGATGGTAACTTTAAGATTAAATTGCGAGGACTGTTACAAGTTGACGAACGCAATTACAGCAAGGTAGGCGGACTGGGTGCTGACGGTAAAAATATAAGTGGTTTTGATTTGCGCCGTATTCGCCCGATCATTGAAGGCACAGTGTATGACAAATATGATTTTCGCTTCACACCAGAATTTGGTGAAGCTAAAACGGCCAATGCCGCCAGCACCAGCGGCATCGTGGATGCCTATGTCGATGCCCGCTTTCAGCCTGGGTTTCAGGTACGTGCTGGTAAATTCAAGCCGTATGTCGGCTTAGAACGTCTACAAGGCGGGGCTGACCTTAAATTCATTGAACGCAGCTATGTCAGCAATAACATACTACCAAATCGCGATCTTGGTGCTGCAATTCATGGCGATGTACTTGATGGCAGGTTAAATTATTCTGCTGGCATCTACAATGGCGTGGTGGACGGTGGCGATAATTCAACCGCCCAAGATACCAATCAGGATAAAGAGTACGCTTTTAGAGTATTTGCCACACCATTTAAAGACGATGTTAGCGTTCTTTCAGGCTTAGGTTTCGGCTTAGCCGCAACGCATGGCAACTTTAAGGGCACGACAACTGCCAGCGGTCTACCAAACTATAAAACTGCTGGGCAAGAATCAAATTTCTTTGCTTACTCTGCTGGCGTATTCGGCAGTGGCAATCGTGACCGCATCAGCCCACAAGCCTACTATTACTACGGTCCATTTGGCGTTATTGCAGAATATGCTCAAGTAAAACAAGGTGTATCTAACGGCACAATATCTGCCAATTTAGATAATTATGCCTGGCAATTAGCAGCTTCATATTTGCTTACCGGTGAAGATGCTTCATTTAAAGGCGTTAAACCAAGACAGCCTTTTGACACCGACAAAGGCGGTTGGGGTGCTTGGGAATTGGTGGCACGCTATCAAGAAAATAATATTGACAGCGGTGCTTTTAGTTCTGGCACAGCTGCGGGCGTAGTCACAACTGCTCGTTATGCAGACCCAAGAAATAATGCCCACTCTGCCAAATCGTGGGCAGCTGGTGTGAACTGGTATCTTAATCAAAACGTGAAGATAGCGCTGGATTATGAAGATACCAGCTTTGATGGGGGTGGTAATGCAAATGCTGCGGGTTCTGCCGGAGCAGGGTCGTTTATCAATATTGCAGACAGACCAAGCGAACGGACATTATTTTCTCGCTTGCAATTCTCTTACTAATGAATGGATGAACCGCCTCGCCAGATAATCGTGCGAAGGCGTGTTACCAAAGGAGTACAAAAATGGAATGTTGCTGTTAAAAAAACTGAAGCACACCGTTTAACAATTATTAAGTTTTAAATTTAAAGGATTTATCAATGAAAAAAACACTATTATCAATTGTACTAGTAGCCGCAGTGCTTAATTTTGCGGCGGTTACACTAGCCTCGGCAAAAGAGGTTACTTTGCTGAATGTTTCGTATGACCCCACGCGTGAACTGTATGTGGATTACAACGCGGCATTCAGCAAATATTGGCAAACCAAAACGGGCGATACTGTTAAAGTGAATCAGTCGCACGGTGGTTCAGGTAAACAAGCACGAGCTGTGATTGATGGTTTGCAGGCTGATGTTGCAACCTTAGCACTGGCTTATGATGTAGACCAGCTCTATGAAAAAGGCAAACTGATTCCAAAGGACTGGCAAAAGCGATTGGGGCATAATAGCTCACCCTATACCTCAACCATTGTATTTCTAGTGCGCAAAGGCAATCCAAAAAACATCAAGGATTGGAACGATATCATCAAACCTGGTGTTTCAGTGATTACGCCTAACCCTAAAACATCGGGTGGAGCACGCTGGAATTACTTGGCAGCTTGGGCGTATGCGTTGAAACAAAATAACAACGATGAAGCAAAAGCTAAAGAGTTTGTTGGCAAGTTATATAAAAATGTACCCGTGCTGGATAGTGGCGCGCGTGGATCTACTACTACTTTCGTTGAACGTGGCATTGGTGATGTATTGCTTGCTTGGGAAAATGAGGCCTTTTTAGCACAAAAAGAACTAGGTGCTGGCAAAGTAGAAATTATTGTGCCATCACTTTCAATTTTGGCTGAACCACCAGTAACTGTGGTAGATAAATTTGCTAAAAAACATGGCAATGAAGTTGTAGCCAAAGCTTACTTGGAGTACTTGTACTCTGATGAGGGACAGGACATTATTGGAAAAAACTACTATCGTCCGACCTCAGAAGCTGCTTCGAAAAAATACGAATCACAATTTCCTAAGCTTAATTTAGTTAAAATTGATGAGGTATTTGGCGGTTGGACTAAAGCGCAGAATACACATTTTGCTGACGGCGGGACATTTGACCAGATTTATCAAAAATAAGTCATTGATGAGGTCGATATGAGAGTAGTCCAATATGTAACAAATACCCAATTGTTAGGCTTAACACCTAATAACAGCAAAGGAGAAACAGTGATGGCTTTATTAGCAATAAATGTACGTAATCAATTACGCGGAAGAGTGAAAGATATTTTATGGGGAGATGTGGTTTCTGAAGTTGAAGTTGAAACATCATCAGGGATTATTACCTCTGTAATCACAACACGTTCTATCAAAGAGCTGGCATTAGAAAAAGGCTCTGAGGTGTTAGCGTTGGTGAAAGCGACAGATGTCGCGATAGCCAAAATTTAACAATAGTGACATAGCTACCAGCCAGTTGAATGAATTATATTCAACTGGCTGTTTTTGTGAAAATAAACAATGAAAAACAGACCCAATAAAAATACCCTTCCCGGCTTTAATTTATCCCTAGGATACGCAATACTCTATTTAAGTCTGATAGTTATAATTCCGCTATCAGCTACTTTTTTAAAAGCTTTTACGTTAAATTGGGCAGACTTTTGGCAGGCAGTCGCCTCGCCACGGGTAGTGGCCTCTTACAAATTAACTTTTGGCGCCTCCTTCATTGGTGCATTAATTAATGTGGTGTTTGGCCTACTTACGGCCTGGGTACTCACTCGTTATCATTTCTTTGGCAAAAAATTTGTAGATGCATTTGTAGACTTTCCATTTGCCTTACCTACTGCAGTCGCAGGCATTGCGCTTTCGGCCATTTATTCTACACATGGCTGGATTGGTAGCCGGCTTGAGCCTCTAGGAATTCATGTTGCCTATACGCCACTTGGCGTGGTGGTAGCGCTCACCTTTATTGGCTTGCCATTTGTAGTGCGCACGGTGCAGCCTGTGCTGGAAGATTTAAGTGCAGAGGTGGAAGAGGCTGCAGCAAGTTTAGGTGCAAATCGGTGGCAAGTTTTTTATAAGATTATCTTACCAGCCATTTGGCCAGCGTTGATTACTGGCTTTGCATTAGCATTTGCCAGAGCCATTGGTGAATATGGTTCAGTGATTTTTATTGCAGGTAATATGCCAATGGTATCTGAAATCACGCCACTCATCATTATCACCAAACTGGAGCAATACGATTACGCTGGGGCAACCGCTGTAGCTGCTGTCATGCTGGTGATCTCTTTTATATTATTGTTCGCGATTAATGGTTTTCAGTGGTGGTCAAATCGACGTCTTGGTAATAACAGGTAAAAAGGAAGTTTAGATGTCAGCGACTAATACACAATCTGTTTCTCAATATACTAAATATACTAATAGGACAGCAACGAGCCGCGCCACATCCGAAGCCGCTTGGGTACGTTATAGCCTAATCGGTACGATGTTAGTGTTTTTAAGCTTGTTTCTATTCATCCCGCTGGCTTCTGTGTTTGCTGAAGCTTTTAGAAAAGGTGCGCAAACTTACTTTGCAGCAATTGTTGAGCCAGATGCACTCTCTGCCATCAAGTTGACCTTAATTGCAGCAGGTATTGCAGTGCCATTGAATCTTGTTTTTGGGGTGGCTGCCGCATGGGCAATTGCCAAATTTGAGTTTAAAGGTAAGAGTTTTTTAATCACATTAATTGATTTACCGTTTGCGGTTTCACCAGTGATTGCTGGTTTGATTTATGTGCTGATGTTTGGCCTCCAAGGCTGGTTTGGCGGGTGGCTATCTGACAATGACATAAAGATTATTTTTGCACTACCTGGGATTGTATTAGCCACAACATTTGTCACCTTTCCTTTTGTGGCACGTGAACTGATTCCGTTGATGCAAGCGCAAGGTAAAGAGGAAGAAGAGGCCGCGCTGGTGTTGGGCGCGTCAGGCTGGCAGATGTTCTGGCGAGTAACTTTGCCCAATATTAAATGGGGGCTGTTGTATGGCATGATTCTATGTAATGCGCGCGCAATGGGCGAATTTGGCGCGGTTTCAGTGGTTTCTGGGCACATACGTGGCCTTACCAACACCTTGCCATTGCATGTGGAAATTTTATACAACGAATACAACTATGCTGCTGCATTCGCGGTAGCTTCATTATTGGCATTGCTTGCATTGCTGACTTTAGTGCTTAAAAGCTATGTAGAGTGGCAAGCGACTAGAAATGCGGCAGACATTGAAAAAGAGATTAAGGATGAAGTATGAGCATCGAAATAAAAAATATTAAACGCAATTTTGGTAGTTTTAGTGCGCTCAATAATGTATCACTGAATGTGCCTACAGGTGAGTTGGTGGCTTTATTGGGACCATCTGGCTGTGGCAAAACTACCTTATTGCGAATCATTGCAGGGCTTGAAACGCCTGATAGTGGCAGTATTCATTTTCATGGGGAAGATGCTACAGATAGAGCCGTACGTGAGAGGGAAGTGGGATTTGTATTTCAGCACTATGCGTTATTCCGCCACATGACGGTATTCGAGAATGTCGCTTTTGGTTTGCGGGTGCGCCCAAAGCTTACACGTCCAAATGAAGCTGAAATTAGGCGCCGTGTGCATGAGCTGTTAAATTTGGTACAGCTTGATTGGTTGGCAGACCGTTACCCCCCACAACTTTCAGGTGGGCAGCGCCAGCGCATTGCCTTGGCAAGAGCACTTGCAGTTGAGCCTAAAGTGTTATTGCTTGATGAGCCATTTGGTGCACTGGATGCCAAGGTGCGTAAAGATTTGCGTCGCTGGTTGCGCCGATTGCATGACGAACTGCATATCACCAGTGTATTTGTGACGCATGATCAAGAGGAAGCGTTAGAAGTTGCTGATCGCATCGTCGTCATGAATCACGGCATTGTCGAACAAATCGGCAGCCCACAAGAGGTGTACGATCATCCGGCAACGCCATTCGTTTATCAGTTTTTGGGCAATGTAAATTTGTTTCATAGTCGCGTTCATGCAGGTGTTGCCAAGATTGGTGATGTAGAGCTGGCTTTAGATGAACATCACCAGACGCAAGACAGTGCTGCAGTTGCGTATGTGAGGCCACATGATATAGAGATATTTCTTGAACCAGACGGGGAGTCTAGTTTTAAAGCAAAAATTAACTATGTGCATGCTTTAGGCTCTATAGTACGTCTGGAATTAGAACGTTATGATACGAACACATATGTCGAAGCGGAGGTGACACGTGAGCGCTTTGATACTTTAAAACTTAATGAAGGCGAAACTGTTTATTTAAAACCTCGTAATTTACGCGTATTTTTGCAGGATTAATGCGACGGTTACTTATGATTGAAAGACCTACCTAACATCCGTCTGCTATTGGGGAATACAAACACAAAATCCAAAATCAATCGCTCTTTTTGTTCAGCATGTTAATGATATTTCTCGCTTCTAGCGCCACCTCTGAGGCAGTAAGCCCCACTGGCCCTACGCCCTTTTTGACCAACGCATCTGCAGCAGCTCCATGCACATAGACCCCGGTTTTGGCGGCTTCCAGCGCAGTTAATCCCTGCGCCATTAAACTGCCAATCATGCCACTTAGCACGTCGCCAGTACCACCGCTAGCAAGCCCAACATTGCCACTGGTATTAATAAACCAACTGCCATCATGCTGCGCACAAATAGTACCCGCGCCTTTTAATACGCAAGTAACTTGCAATGTTCTGGCTAATGCGAGCGCACTTTCAGTACGGTTTTTCTGGATATGTTCACTGCTAGTTGCAAGCAATTTGGCAGCTTCCCCTGGATGTGGCGTGATAACTGTTTCGGCATTTCGACTAATAACAATTGAGGCCAAATGGAGATGGCTCGCGATTAAATTGAGTGCATCGGCATCTAACAACAAAGGTACATTTTGCACTAACCAAAATTCTAACAACTCAATTGCTGCACTAGATTGACCTAACCCAGGACCAATGACAACACAATTAAGTTGAGGCAATTGAGCGATTTCCGCTGGGGTACGTAGCATGATTTCTGGCTGGGAAATATCCACACTCGGCGCACCGATACACAACATTGCCGCGTAAACGCGCCCTACACCACAATGTAAAGCTGTTCGAGCTGCCAGCAGCACTGCGCCTACCATGCCAGCATCACCGCCTATAATCGCCACGCTGCCAAAAGAACCTTTGTGCGCATCACTGTTACGTGGCGGCAAAACAGACTGAATCATACTTTCCGTTAATAGATGTTGTATGTTCTGCATTTTAGGTCGGCATCTCGTCCGCATTTCGATTAAACCAAATTTCTAATAATGCTATTGTAATAGTAAGCGTTACTGGGCCCAAAATAATACCAGCTGCGCCAAACAAAATAAGACCACCAAGCACTGATAAAAAAGCGAGAATTGTGTGCATATTAAGTCGGTTACCAACAAAAATTGGCCTAAGCAAGTTATCAATAGTGCTAATAATCAGCAGACCCCAAACGGTAAGCATCAGCGCATCAGTCCAATTGCCCTCTAAAACCAAAAATAGCGCTGCAGGCGCCCATATAATGGATGAACCCAGCATGGGTATAATCGCCAACAAACTCATCACCAGACCCCAAAGTAATGGCGCAGGCAACCCCAACCACCAAAAGATTAATCCACCCAAAAAACCTTGCACAGCGGCGATGGCAAACGTGCCATAAACAGTGGCGTGAATAGTATCGCCTACCCGAACAAACAATCTCTCCATTTCCGCCTGCGATAGTGGCGACAAATGCATCATCGACTTAAGCGCCAATTGACGGTCACGTAGAAAAAAGAAAAGCACATATAAAACCAAACACAATCCTAGTACCTGAAATACAGAACCCTTGACAATAGCGCCAGCGGTTGTGCCAAGCCATGTAGTAAAGGTTTTAAGCGTACCTGATAAATCAATATAATGTTCAACCTTGTCCAGTATTGGCGCTAATTGCGGTTGCGCTTCTAGTGTATGTCGCCATTCTCCTGAAGCAACTTTGGCTTCGATTAATTGTGACCCTTTTAATACCTGCAATATCAATTGTTCTCCCACAAATATCGCCGGAACAATCACGATTAAACCAATCAACAAAATAGAAACGATGGCCGCCAAACCAGAATGTTTTAACTTTGATTCTAACCAATGCTGCATAGGAATGAACAAAACGGCTAACGTTAGCGCCCAAGCCAGCACCGATAGAAACGGTACCACCATTCGATAACACAAGTAAATACCGAGAACTGTCGCCATCATAAGCACAAGTGTCTGCACGTGATTTCGTGAACCCCAATCTTGCTCGATTAAGCTCTCTATTTTATTCGGTTCTTTTTCACTCATTTTCAACTGCCAAAGTAAACCTTCCTTATTAAATCACACCAAGACAATCACTCGTTTGTATTCCCTATTATTCCTAAAAAAACTCTAACCACTCCATACGCCATCCATGAAAAAAAATGTTTCAGCATACTGCTATGCTCCCACTCTTCTGAAGTTACACGATATGCGCTCCTAATAGAAGCCTCAATTTCACTTTTTAATTCAGTAGCAAATTGATTATCTAGCACCACTATATTGGCCTCGTTTGCTAATAATAGACTAAATGGGTCAATATTGGATGAGCCAACCGTTGCCCAATGGTTATCGACTACGGCAACTTTGCTGTGCATAAAGCTTTTACGGTATTCGTATATCTCAATACCCGCGCTCAAAAACTCACTATAAAAAGCATGCGTAGCAAACATTAACATATACTCTTTACGACCCTGTAGTAACAATTTAACGTTTACTCCACGCAAAGCTGCCGCCAATAAAACTTGTCGAAATCTTCTACCAGGCACAAAGTAGGCATTGGCAATAATGATTTCTGATTTAGCATGCGTAATTGCTGCCATATAAGCTTTTTCAATATCGCGTCTATGCAATACATTATCACGCAATACAAATGCAGCTTTTAAACCAGCCTTGATCGTTTGTTGAGGCGATTGCAAAGCATTACTAACAGCACTTACATCCACTGATCGCATTTTTGACCACGCCATGCGGCGCCATAGCATATGTACACTCGCTACGATAGGAACTAATATAGGACCTTCTAAACGCACAGCGTAATCAATACGTGGCGCAATATTATTAGGAACATCATTATCATCAATAATATTAATGCCGCCTACAAAACCAACAATGCCATCGACTATAACTATTTTGCGATGCAGACGCCTTAAACGCCTTCTTTTTAGTGTCCATGGTGAAATCTTGGATCGATAAAACATCATCTGTACACCACCGTATCGTAACTCATCAATGTAGGCCTTGGGCAAATCTTTGCAGCCAAATCCATCCAACAATACATTGACCGTTACACCTCGTTGTGCCGCTAGTTTAAGTGCGTTGCCAATACGAATTCCTGTCGAATCCGCTTGATAAATATAGGTTTGCAAATAAATTTCATGCTGCGCATGGGTAATGATGTCTTCTAATGCGGGGAAATACTCAGCACCATTACGTAACAGTTTAATTTGGTTGCCAACTGTAAAATGCATCATATTTTTGTTAGCGTTGCTGTGAGGATTGCGTGGTCAGACAGATTTATAAAATGCGCACCCGAGTGCACTTCCACATGCTTCACATGAAAACCCCGCACATAAATACGATCCATCCTAAGCATAGGCAACCAAGCAGGAAAGCTCCGTGCTGGCTTACCAACATGGTGCTCAAAAACCTCCCGTACTTTTAAGCGCTCAGCAAATATGCGCCCTGCACGCATACTCCAATCATTAAAATCACCTGCAATAATCAAAGGCGCGCCAATAGGCACTTGTTGCTCAATATATTCGGCAACGTCCACTAATTGTTGGCGTCGCCAAGGTGCAAATAAACCTAAGTGCACGCAAATAGCGTGCAAAGGCGCATTCCAATTGGGCATGTTGATTTCACAATGTAACATGCCGCGCTGCTCAGACACGTGTGCAGAAATATCTTGGTTGAAGGTTTTGATGATGGGAAACTTTGAAAGCAAAGCATTGCCATGATGACCAGCAGGGTAAATCGAATTTTTACCATAGGCGTAATCTAGCCAAACAGTATCCGCTAGATACTCCACCTGCCCTGAGGTAGCCCATGCTTCATAACGCTTACTATGTTTACTATGCACATCTTGCACTTCCTGCAAAAAAATAACATCCGCGTGTAATTTTCTAAGCAGATCCCGCTGACTTTGCAAGGCAAAGCGGGCGTTAAAATGAGTAAACCCTTTATGAGAATTAAATGTGGCAATGCGCAGCGTGTTATGCAAAATCAGTTCATCAAATAAAATTTATTATCTTGGAGAATATCATGACCATTAAATTTTAATTCATAGTTTACCCATTTAATTCATCAAAAATACAACATTTAAAATGGCTTATGTTGCTTTTTATAAACATTCTTATGTTTTCTGTAGCCAACTTGATACAAATCAAATCGTTTCAACCTCTATACACCTAATATTCAATCATCAAATTGAGTTTATTTATTTCTTAAGTGGAGAGTTTAAAATGAAAAAGACGTTATTAGTATTGGCATTAGCAGCTGCTTTTGTTCCTGTTCTGGCACAAGCCGAAGCGGGTGATATTGTGGTACGTTTACGTGCAACTCACGTTGCCCCAGACGAAAGTAGTAATCTAGGTGGTCAAACTGATGCAACGTATGGAGCGGGTACCGCTGCTGCACTATATGGTAGCGCTGGCGCTAAACTACAAGTAGGTAGCAATACCATTCCTGAAATTGATTTTTCTTACTATATTACAAAAAACATTGCGGCTGAGTTGATTTTGGCTTTAGGTACACGTCACGATGTTAAAGTTTCAGGCGCTGGTGGACTAGTTGCTCATGACTTAGGTAGTGTTAATTTGTTACCGCCAACTTTGACTGCACAATGGCACTTTATGCCAGATACCATGTTTGACCCGTATTTAGGTGCTGGTGGTGCTTATGTGCTAGGTATGGATCGTAGCTTAACAGCGAATGTAGGTGCGCTTGGCTTGCCAATTCGTACTGACAGACATGCCTTTGGTGCTGTGCTTCAGGCAGGACTTGACGTAAACCTACAAGACAAGTGGTTACTAAACTTTGACGTGAAAAAACTTTGGTTTAATACTGATGTTAAATTGGATGCAACTGCTGCTGGTTTAGCACCCGCTGGCTATCAAAAAATTGACAGTCTTGATGTTGACCCATGGGTTATCAGCATCGGCTTCGGTAAGAAATTTTAAACACTTAATTAGTTTAGTAGCAGGTCTAATCTACCTAGACCTTTTGCCCCTGTCGCTCCCCCGACAGGGGCTTTTTTTCATTTACAACTTTTATATCTGAGATTGCTCAGGTTAACCACCAACCTAACCAAGTTGCCGCTATTTGCATAATCAAGCCTAAGATCACTTGTAGTGAGAATTGCTTGCCCCCGCTGATGACAGCCATGACCGCTTTAGAAAGTGAGTTCACTGAAAAAGCGACCAAAATCGGTATTACAGTATTTTCTACACTAAGTTTTCCTACTGCCGCTAATGAGGCTACCGCAATGGTTGGTGCATGAACATCAACCAAACCAGCAAAACCAGAAGCAAAAACAAGCCCTGTCTGTCCAAACCAGGTTTTTAATGCCGCCGACACGATAAGCACTAATGCTATTACAGCAGCCAGCATTAGCGCGGTTTTCACACTAAATGTTTCGGTAAGTTTAGTTGTATCTGCCCCATTTTTATGGAAGGAGATTAAAGTCACTACTAAACCATAGATTGCAATCGATGTTCCACCAAAAATAAGTGGCCAGGCAAGTGCATGAAGTGTAGGCGGGTGAATTGCGGCGAGCAACAATGCGAGCTGTAAAATAGTTGCAAGGCTGGATAACACTGCGCCTGCAACGGCTGAACCCATTAGGACTGGCGTTTCTTTTGCACGTTCACCCATTGCTGTAACAGTTGCAATACTGGAAATAAACCCAGATACCAACCCAACCAGTGGTAAACCTATGCGCCCACCTAGCCAGCGCAATACAAGGTGACCAAATGCACTAATCACCATTACCAAAATCACAATAAGCCAAAGATTGTGCGGGTTAATAGCCTCGAATGGACCAATAGATTCATTGGGCACTAGCGGTAATATGATGAGTGTTGCAGCCGCAAGAATGAGAAAATCATTTAACTCATCTTTAGTCACCATGCCCAGCACAAAGCCATGAATAGGTTCTTTGGCAGCAAGCAATATTGCCACGCTTACAGCAAGTGCAGCGGCTAAAGCAGGCGCACTCATCGCTAAACCGCCCAAAATCACACTAAAAATTAAAGTGATTTCGGTAGTAAGTCCCGGATCTTTACTCTTTCTATTGTAGTAAGAAATTGCTGCAAAAATCATTACACAGAATATCGAAACGACTAGCAGCCAGAAATTGAATACCGTGCTCACAGCACCAAGTAGCGAGGCAATTGTAAATGTGCGAATGCCTGCAGATGACCTATCTGGCCCAGAACCTTTGCTACGCTCGCGCTCGGCACCAATAAGCAGCCCTATACCCAAAGCAACCGCTAGGTTAAGCCAAGGAACGTTATTCATACTTATTGGATATGCTTGCAACACATCTTAAGTACACCATACTTTTACTTGATGCATTAAATCGATCCAAATCGCCCAGCTGGCGGCAACACTAAGCAACAAGCCAGCTAAGCGCATACTGGTGCCTTCGTTAATCCGTTGGCTGCCATTTTTAAGTTTAAGCCATAACCAAGGACCAGCCATTAATGAAACACTGGTGCCAATCGCAAATGTTGCCATACTTAATGCGCCATTTATTGCATTGGCGTTTAACGAAGCCACTAATAAGGCTGAATATAGTAAGCCACAAGGCATGAGCGCCCATAGCATCCCGGTTGCAACTACGCCGCCAGACATTTTGGACAATTGACGCACATGCCCCCAAATTTGGCGGCCAAAGTTATCCGCCCATGTGGGTTGACGCGCGTAAATTAACAATACCAGACCCCAGCTCAGCACCAATACATGAAAAAATGTCCAAAGTGGGTGTAATGCGATTGTTTGACTGGAAAACCAAGCCAGACTTTTAACCGAGCTAGCGGCTATTGCTCCAAGAATGCTATAGCCGATTAGGCGGCCAGTCTGAAATTTCCACAGATCATAAACACCACCACGCCCTTTTTGTAGGCTAGCGCAAGCAGCACCGCACATCGCGATGCAATGGGGCCCGCCAGCCAAGCCCATAAACAGGGTGGTGAGTACAAGTGGAGATTGCATCATAACGCTATGTTAGATGATTTTGGAGAAGCGCGCTCGATTCCTATCGGTTTGCAAATAGCGATCAAATAACATGGCAATCGCACGCACAAAAAACCAGCCGCGATTTGTAACTTGTATGCCGCTATCATCCATTTCTAACAAGCCCGATTTCTCTAGAATAATTAGCGCATCCCAGGTACTTGAAAAATATTCCTTAAAATCAATCATGTAAGCGATTTCTATCGATTCATATTGGAGCTCACCCTGACACATAATGGCCATAATCACCGCACGGCGCACAAGATCATCATGCGACAATGCTAAGCCACGCACTACTGGAAAACGACCTAGATCTAAGTACTCATAATATTCATCTAATGTTTTAGCATTTTGACTATAAGTAGCGCCCACGCGACCTATGGCTGAAACGCCCAGACTAATCAAATCACAATCGGGCTGTGTGCTGTAGCCCTGAAAATTACGATGCAACCTACCTTGCCGTTTAGCTATTGCCAAGTCATCTTCTGGTAAGGCAAAATGATCCATACCCACGTAGACATAACCCGCTTTAAGAAATGCAGTTAATGCCTCAGACAACATGCTAATTTTGGCTTGCGCAGCTGGCAATTCATATTCGCTAATGCGTCGTTGCGGCTTGAAGCGCTCTGGCAAGTGTGCATAGGCATAGAGCGCTATTCTATCGGGCCTAAGCTCAACTATTTGTGCTAAAGTTCGTGCAAACGAGTCAGGCGTTTGTTTTGGCAAACCATAAATAAGATCGACATTCACTGAATCAAACTTAAGACGACGCGCAGTTTTCATCAGCGAGAATACTTGTTCTGCAGGTTGAATACGATGCACCGCTTTTTGTACTTCTTCATCAAAATCTTGTACGCCAAAACTTAAACGATTAAATCCTAACTCGGCCAAATGCGTCAGACGCTTATCATCCACTGTGCGCGGGTCTACTTCAATTGAATACTCGCCACCTGGTGCTAACACAAAGCTGCGCTTCAGCATCGCCATGAGTTCGACTAACTCATCATCACTGAAAAAAGTAGGTGAACCGCCGCCTAAATGTAACTGAGAAATTATTTGGCCCTTACCCAAGTGCGCCACATGCAGATCGATTTCACGGCTAAGATATTCCAAATATTCAGCACTACGCTCATGATGCTTGGTGACAATTTTGTTGCAAGCGCAGAAAAAGCAAAGCGATTCACAAAATGGAATATGCACGTAAATAGATAAGGGATGAACTCTTCCTCCCAACCGTCGCTGATCCAAAGCTATCTTGTAAGCATCGTCTGTGAAGGCTTCTACAAAACGATCTGCAGTTGGATATGAAGTGTAACGTGGGCCTGAAATATCAAAGCTACGTAGCATCTCGGATGTCACTATCGGCGTAATGCTATCGACATCTTTTCTTGTGGTATTTTTGACAGTCATCTTATCACTCCTTGGTGTTTTGAGACTTTGCCAGCTTTAGATATAAAATTCTTTGATGTAAATCAAACGACTGCCTACGGGATTAAAGGACAATCTAAAATGTAAATTAATATTAAATATTTTTCGAAAACAACAAATGGTCCAAGTAATTTCTTCCAACGAAGACGGTAAAACTGTATGCTTAGAATGTAACCATAACTCTTGGCAACCAATGGACCAAAGAACTACACCAGAAACCATCAAAGTAGCTTGCTCAAACTGCAATCTACGCGAACTTTGCATGCCGATTGGTTTTAATCCAGAAGATATGCAAAAGCTGGATGAAGTAGTTGCCACGCGCCGCAGAGTCAAACAAGGTGAACGATTATTCAGCAATGGCGACCCATTCACATCGCTGTATGCTATTCGAACAGGCTTCTTCAAAACATGTATTTCTAGCGAAGATGGTCGTGAACAAGTCACTGGTTTCCAAATGGCTGGTGAGATCATCGGGCTGGATGGCATTGTAAGCGACCATCATAGCTGCAATGCGGTTGCACTTGAAGATGCTGATGTTTGCGTGATGCCTTTTGCTAATGTTGAAGAACTCTCTCGCGAATTTCCTGTTTTACAGCGCCATGTGCATAAAATTATGAGCCGTGAAATTGTACGTGAAAATAGCATCATGATGCTCTTAGGCAATATGCGCGCGGAAGAACGGATTGCCGCATTCCTATTAAACCTGGTGCAGCGCTTGCATGCACGCGGGTTTTCGCAATCAGAATTCATACTTAGGATGACGCGCGAGGAAATTGGTAGCTATCTCGGAATGAAACTGGAAACGGTGAGCCGCACTTTTTCAAAATTTAGTGATGATGGCATTATTGAAGTTAAACAGCGTTATGTGAGAATTATTGAACCAGACGTATTGAAAAAAATCTTCAATTCGCAAACTTGTAGCTAGCATTTACTTTTAGCGTGCTGTACTTAGCCACTCACAATAGCTATAAGTAATACTGATTAAAAATCTTTGTATGGTTTTACAAAATTTCCTCACCATTTCAGATCATAACCGCGATGTAAGCGGCATGAAATACATTTACCCGGTTGTTTCGCGCCGCGCCCGTGGTGTTTCAATTGGCATTAACCTTAATACCAACAATGCCTGCAACTGGCGCTGTATTTACTGCCAAGTGCCCAATCTTACTCGCGGCACCCCACCGCCTATTGAATTAAAAATTTTAGAGCATGAACTTCGGACTTTTTTAAACGATGCTTTGCATGGTGACTTTATGCTGCGTTATGTATCGGAACAAGATAGACACCTGAAAGACATAGCCTTCTCTGGCAACGGCGAACCAACGAGCGCCAAGGAATTCCCTGAAGTGCTATTGCTAGTCGAAAAAGTGCTACGGGAGTTTAATTTGCTTAGCACGCTCAAAATTCGACTGATTACCAATGGCAGTTTGATGGGTAAACCAGCAATCATCAATAGTGTCAGCCACTTAGCCAAATGTAATGGCGAAGTTTGGTTTAAGCTGGATGCAGGAACCAAAAAAGGAATCGCACGAATCAACGATGTGAGTCTCAATCCGCAAAGCCACCTAATGCGCCTTAAACTTTGCGCAAAAGCTTGCCCGACCTTTATACAGACTTGCATGTTTGCACTGGATGATGAACCACCACAAGAAACTGAGATAACCGCTTATCTTGAGCTGATTAGTCAGGTTAAAGATGTTGTTCAAGGCGTACATTTGTACGGGTTAGCCCGACCGTCTTATCAGGCTGAAGCAAAAAGACTTAGCCGCTTATCACCTGAGTGGCTTGATGACGTGGCGAACCGTATACGTCAGCTTGGCATTGCAGTGCAGGTAAGTCCTTAGTGCGCTTGGGCTAGAAAGCTAGCTACAGCGCGCTTGAACGGCCTTATGCGGTTACCGATCCGCAGCGCGCCAGAACGAAGTAGTCGAGCGGGTGTGCTATTACTTGCATAAATTTTAGCGATAGCATGTGTGGCCAAAAATAAGGGGCGCGTATCACGACGATGCGCTTGCTCATAGCGTAAAAGAAGGCTATTCGATGCGATGTCTTTGCCAGATGTAACTGCCGCTTTGATTTCAAGAGATAATGTTTCGATGCCCTTTAAGCCAAAATTAAAGCCATGTGCTGTTACTGGGTGCATCCCTACGGCAGCATCACCCACCAACGCAAATCGCTGCTCTACTAAGCGCTTTGCGTATACCGTCACTAATGGATAAGCGTGACGTGTAGACAAAAGGCGCATTGCACCCAGTCTATGTTTGAATCGTGCTGAAACCTCACGATTAAAATCATCCTCAGGCAACTTCATAAGTCTATTCATCTCTTCAGGCGCCAGTGTAATGACTACAGATGAGCACAAGCCATTCATCGGCAAAAGTGCCAAGGTCTGCCCATAGTCAAACCATTCCCACGCAGTATGGTCGTGCGCAACATCGTGTTCCATCACACAAACCATCATTGTTTTACCAAAATCATGCATCTCCGCTGCAATCCCCATTGCTCGGCGTGTTTCTGAAAATCGACTATCCGCACCAATCAGTAATTTTGTTTGAATTACTTCACCATTAGCAAGCGTGAGCTGCACGCCATTTGTTTCTGCTTGAATGCTTGTTACTTGCGCTTCCGTTTTAAGTGTAATCGCTGGTGACGATTTTACCGAGTCGTAAGCTGCTTTTCGAATGTGATGATTGGCTATTAAATAGCCCAGCTCACTTTTTTGCGCATCCTCATGATTAATATTTAACGAGAATAGGGATGTTCCATTGAAAACACGGGCATCCTTCAAGGGGGAAATTGCTTGTGGATCTATGCGTTCCCACAAACCCAACTCGTGCATGAGTGCCGCCGAATGGTGAGTTAGAGCAATCTCACGACCATCAAATGCTGGCACAGACAAGGCCATTTCATCCTGTCGCTCGAGCACAATAATCTGTAAGCCTGTGTCGGCAAGTGTCTTAGCAAAACACAAGCCAGCTGGCCCAGCTCCAACAATTGCTACATCTACACTTGTTGGCATGGATTATGGGTTTACAGCTTGCCTTGCATTGGTTTGATACCAGTTACGGCATGATTGCGTGCTTGCATTGCCGGAGCCATACTATCACGCTGCGCATCTAGCGTTTTATTAATCTTAATGCCTTTGCGATAGTAATCATCTACTACAGGATCAGGCCTGCTGATGGCAAGATAAAGTGTGATGAAAGAAGCGGTAACAACCACTAACGGGCCAGAGACAACTAGCCAAACATAGCCGTATTTCCACCAAGCTTTAGTATCTTCAGTTTTCATAGTGCAATCCTTAATTTAATTATAGCTATCAATTCCTTGGTTTTTTTATCGAGGCACCTACCGAGGCACAAGGAATATCGATTTTTCTTTAACTGTTTCTTTACTTTCAAGCGATTGAATCTGAAACTCAATTTTATGAGACCCAGACTCAACGGAGCCATCTGGAACTTTTAAATCTACGTTCAGCCAACGCGATTCAGCAGGTTTAACAGCGATAGTTCTAATATGCTCTTCATCTTTTGTATCTTCACCTTCTTTTGCGTTTTCTGCTTCAATTTCCAGATTTTTAAGTCCGCTCACGTTAAGTCGATAATGTTGCGTATTTTCCGTTGCATTCATAATTTGCAAGCGATATACATTCTCCAACATGCCATCATCAGTCACTCGCGCCATCACACCGCGATCGCGCACCACATCCACCCGGAATGAGGTTCTAAACCACAAGCTCACTAACAGCCCAATAATTATTAGCCAGAGAATAGCTGTGTAAATCAGCACGCGCGGTCGCATAATGCGCTGCAACATTTGCTTGTGTGTCCAAAGGTTAGTAATAGCATTTTGTGTGGAATATTTAATTAACCCTCGCGGATAATCCATCTTATCCATAACGGTGTCACACACATCTGCACAGGCACCGCAACCAATACACTCATATTGTAAACCTTTGCGAATATCAATACCTGTTGGACAAACCTGCACACACAAACTGCAATCAATGCACGATCCTAAATTCGAGCTAGCTTTACCAGTCTTGCGTGATCGCCTTCCGCGCGGCTCTCCTCGCGCTTCGTCATAGGTAACGATTAAGGTATCGTCGTCAAACATCGCACTTTGAAAACGCGCATAAGGACACATATATTTGCAGACTTGCTCGCGCATAAACCCAGCATTGCCGTAAGTTGCAAACCCATAAAAGCACACCCAAAATGTGTCCCATGGGCCTACTTGGAGATGAGTAAAGTCGCTCATCAACTCTCTAATTGGAGTGAAATAACCCACAAAGGTAAATCCAGTCCACATTGCAAAAGCAATCCAGATAAAGTGTTTGCCAGCCTTCTTAAACAACTTATTCGCTGTTATCGAAGATTCATCAAGTTTTATGCGGTTAGCGCGGTCACCCTCAATTTTCCGCTCTATCCACAGAAAAATTTCTGTGTAGACCGTTTGAGGACATGTATAGCCGCACCACAGACGACCTGCGACAGCGGTAAAAAGAAACAGCGATAAAGCAGAAATAATAAGAATAGCCGTCAAGTAAATTAAATCTTGCGGGTACAACACCAATTTGAAGATATAAAAGCGCTTGGTGTCTAGGTCAAATAACAAGGCTTGACGATGACCCCATTCCAACCATGGTACCCCATAAAAAAACAGCTGAGTCAGCCAAATCATGACCCAGCGCCATTTCGTAAAGTAACCAAATATACTACGCGGATAAATCTTTTCCTGCGCCTCGTATAAAGAAATAACGACCTCTTTTAAAGGGGTCGTTTTTCCAGTTATTTCAGAACTAGTTACTTTGTTCATCAGTTAAATTTCAAGAGCTTACTTGCCAGATTCATTAGATAAGCCCCAAACATACGCTGTCAACACATGTATTTGAGCAGGCGTAAATTTGTCTTTCCAAGTTGGCATCTGATTAACTTTCCCTTCATTAATACGTTTAATAATGGCAGCTTCACCAGCGCCATGCAACCAAATGTTATCCGTTAGGTTTGGGGCTCCAATCTCCTGATTGCCTTTACCTTCTGGTCCGTGACACGCGGCACAAGCGGCAAACTTAGCTTTTCCCAGTCCTGCACGCCCAGAGTCATGCATGCTACCAGAAAGACTCAATACATAGTTCGCTACATTTTTCACATCGTCGGCACTTCCCACCATGGCGGCCATAGGCGGCATCATACCTATGCGACCATTGGTGATAGTTTCGTTGATTTGTTCTGGGCTACCACCATGTATCCAGTCATGGTCGGTTAAATTCGGGAAACCTTTACTACCACGCGCATCAGACCCATGACATTGTGAACAGTTGTTCATGAATAATCGCTCACCAATGGCTTTTGCATCAGGATTTTTGGCAAGATCCTCTACTTTCATTGCAGTGAATTTAGCGTACATTGGTTCTAATGCTTTATTCGCAGTTGCCACTTCTTTTTCATACTGATTAACTTCTGTCCAACCTAACTTACCCTTATAACTTCCTAAACCAGGGTAAGCCACCAAATAGAAAAGGGAGAAGACGATGGTAATAACGAACAACCATACCCACCAGCGCGGTAATGGATTATTCATTTCACGTAAATTACCATCCCATACATGACCACTGGTGTTATCACCGCTAGTACTCACCACTTTGACTTTGGCCGTTATCCACAACAATAACGCACAGCCAAAAATACCTAGCAATGTAATTGCTGAAATAAATAATGGCCAAAAATTACTCGTAAAATCACTCATTTTATTTTCCTCTAAACTTCATATTGTGAAGCCTGCTAAATTTTTTCTTCTTTGATTCAATCTTCTTCAAAAGGCAAATTGGCTGCTTCTTTAAAATCAGCGGTATTCCGATTCCGCCAGACCCAAATCATGATGCCTATAAACACGACAAAACTAGCAACAGTAACCAAAATGCGAAGTAAATTAATATCCATGTTTACACCCTCCTTATTACTTCAGATGAATGCCTAAAACTTGTAAGTAAGCAATAAGTGCTTCCATCTCTGTTTTACCTTTTACTTCTGCTGTTGCACTCGCGATCTGGGCATCGGTATAAGGCACACCCACTCTACGTAGCGCACGCATGTGAGAAGGCATGGCCTCAGCATCGACCAGGTCTTTATCTAACCAAGGGTAGGCAGGCATGATGGATTCAGGCACAAGATCACGTGGATTAACTAAGTGAATACGATGCCAATCATCGCTATATTTTCCGCCAACGCGTTGCAAGTCTGGGCCTGTACGTTTACTGCCCCATTGGAACGGATGATCGTAAACAAACTCTCCCGCTACAGAATAATGCCCATAGCGCAAAGCTTCAGCACGAAACGGGCGAATCATTTGCGAATGACAGTTGTAACAACCCTCACGCGTATAAATGTCTCGTCCAGCCAATTGCAACGCAGTGTATGGTTGCAACCCTCTAATCGGCTCTGTGGTTGATTTTTGAAAAAATAGTGGCACAATTTCCACTATGCCGCCGAATGCTATCACTAACAAAATCAGGACAATCATCAACAAGTTATTCGTCTCAATTTTTTCGTGGCTAAAGCCGCTTTTTATATCATTATTTGACATGATCATTTTCCTTAAGCATGAGCCGCAACAGTTGGAATGGTGGTAAACGCAGACTTACCATTACTTGCAGTTTTAAGCACATTCCACAACATAATGAGCATGCCACTTAAATACAGCGTGCCTCCTAGCAAACGTATAATGTAGTAAGGATGTTTTGCTTTTACGCTTTCTACAAAAGTGTAAGTAAGTGTGCCGTCAGCATTAATTGCACGCCACATTAAACCCTCCATCACGCCTGAAATCCAAAGTGAAGATATATAGAGCACGATACCAATTGTTGCTAACCAAAAATGCAATTCAATCGCTTTCATACTATGCATTTGTTTTTGTCCAAATAGTTTTGGCACCATAAAATAAATTGAACCCATGGAAACCAAGCCCACCCAGCCTAATGCGCCAGAATGCACGTGACCAATCGTCCAATCGGTGTAGTGTGAAAGTGAGTTGACTGTTTTAATCGCCATCATTGGACCTTCAAAAGTACTCATACCGTAGAAAGACAATGAAACAATCATAAAGCGCAGAATAGGATCGGTACGTAATTTATGCCATGCACCAGACATCGTCATCATGCCGTTAATCATGCCACCCCAGCTTGGTGCCAACAAGATAAGTGAAAATATCATGCCTAGAGATTGTGTCCAATCTGGTAATGCGGTGTAGTGCAAATGGTGAGGACCTGCCCACATATAGGTAAAGATTAACGCCCAAAAATGCACAATGGACAAACTATAAGAATACACAGGACGCTCAGCTTGCTTAGGTACAAAGTAGTACATAATCCCCAAGAAACCAGCGGTCAAAAAGAAACCTACCGCATTATGACCGTACCACCACTGTACCATCGCATCTTGTACGCCCGCATAAGCAGAGTAAGATTTCATAAAACTGGCAGGACTAGCTGCACTATTCACGATATGCAGTAAAGCGACGGCAAGAATAAAAGCCCCAAAAAACCAGTTGGCAACATAGATGTGCTTTACTTTGCGCCTACCTATCGTTCCAAAAAACACGATGGCATAGGCTACCCATACTACTGCAATTAGAATATCAATCGGCCATTCAAGCTCCGCATATTCCTTGCCTTGCGTATAACCTAAAGGCAGAGAAACAGCCGCTGCAAGAATCACCAGCTGCCAACCCCAAAAAGTAAATGCAGCCAGCTTGCCGCCAAACAACCTCACTTGGCAGGTGCGTTGCACCACGTAATAAGATGTGGCAAACAAGGTACAACCACCAAACGCAAATATCACCGCATTGGTGTGAAGTGGTCGCAAACGACCAAAACTTGTCCAAGGTAACCCAAGATTGAGTTCTGGCCAGACAAGCTGTGCGGCAATAATTACACCTACTAACATGCCCACCACGCCCCAAACTACTGCCATGATGGAAAACTGCCGCACAACAGTATCGTTATAGGTGCTTGATTGTGTATTTAAAGATTGCATTTAATTCTCCCATTTTTTGCGATTTCCACTTCTTTAGTGAGTTTCACACGTGACATTCTGCCGCACTGCACCCAATACCCATTTGATACAAATCAATCTTCGTGCAGAATTCGCTCACCTTCTGCTTCAATATCTTCAAACTGACCAGAATTAATTGCCCACCATAACCCCCCGAGGATTAATAACACTAGAATGACTGACAAAGGGACCAGCAGAAAAAGAATATCCATTACACGACTCCCTGAATTGGTGTAACACTGCGTGACAAACGTGCCGCATTGAGAATGACTAACAGAGAACTAAGCGCCATACCCAAACCCGCCAACCATGCCGGCAGCAGGCCGACCACCGCTAACGGCACACAAACCGCGTTATAGGCGGCGGCCCAAATTAGATTTTGCTTGACGATACGCATAGTGCGTTTAGCTTGTGTAATCAAGTGCGGCACCATGGCTAATTGCCCACCCATCACAACAAAATCTGATTGTGCTTGTGCGAGTGGCACGGCCTGCCCCATGGCGATTGAAACATGTGCACTTGCAAGCACTGGTCCATCATTCAGGCCATCTCCTACCATCGCCACTTGATGCCCTTGTTTTTGCAATGCTTGAATATGTGCAAGCTTGTCTTGCGGGGTACAGTTAGCAAATACCCCATGAATGCCAACCATGTTGGCGATGCGCTGCACCGATGGCAGTTGGTCACCCGATAATACTTCTACTGTGATATTATTTTCTTGCAAAGCACGAATTGCTGAAATCGCATCGGGCTTAATGGCCTCTACAATTTCAAAACTAGCGAGCCATCCATGTTCAGAAACTAGATGTACTTTTGAAGTATCGTCATTTGATTGATTAATACTTGTTTTATCTAAAGCACAAAATTGCGCAGAACCAAGTTTCAAGTGGCCATAAATTGAATTCGCCGTCAGTCCTAATCCTGAAATCTCCTGCACATTCACAACTTCTAGATTGATCTTAGACATTGGATATCTTTTAGAGGCTTCAACCAAAGCACGCGAGGCAGGATGTAGTGAATATTGCGCGAGTGCTGCAGCAATCTGTATGGCCTGCATTTCACTCAAGCTCGCATCCGTGGCTATTTTGCCGATAGTCATCTTATCCTCTGTCAGCGTGCCAGTCTTATCAAATACAATGGTATCGATGGTGGTAAGTGCTTCCAACGCTTGCATTCTACGTACCAGCACTCCGCTGCGCGCCAGCGCACCAGACACAGTAAGCATGGCAGCTGGCGTGGCTAGTGAAAGCGCACATGGGCATGTCACAACCAGCACTGCCACAGCTGCCATCAAAGCGCGGCTGTGATCGGTATGCCATAAAAAAGCGGCCGAGCCTACTGCCGCAAATAATACCGCCAGCAAAAAGGGGCGTGCAATGCGGTCTGCTAACAATGCCAGCCTAGGTTTATCCACTGTCACGCGCTCCATTAGCGCGACGATTTGCGCATAGCGTGTAGATTGGCCTATCTTATCAATGCGCACTTGCACTGAGGCACTGAGATTATGACTGCCAGCAATGGCTTCCGAGCCGATTACTTTAGATACAGGACGTGATTCACCTGTCAACAAGGCTTCATCCGCATTCGTGGTGCCAAGTGTTATGGTGCCGTCTGCGGGAAATGCTTCGCCTGGCAATACTCGAACAGTGTCACCAACATTCAAGTTGCGCACAGCAACGCGCTCAAAATTACCATCGGCTTTAAGGCGTTCTATGCTGCTTGGCAAGCGACGCATCAGCGCATCCAATGAACCTGCAGTGCGATCCCGCATGCGCAACTCTATCCAGCGACCAGTCAACAGAAAAAATACAAACATTGTGAGCGAATCGAAATAAACCTCGTGCCCCCACCAACCAGAAGGTTCAAACGTCACGGCCGTGCTGACAATAAAAGTAATTAAAATACCCAGCGTAACAGGCATATCCATACTTATTTGGCGTTGTTTTAAATCATTCAGCGCGCTGCTAAAAAATGGCCCGCATGAGAAGAAGAGTACTGGAAGCGTTAATATCCAGGATGCCCAGCGCATTAGATTTAGCGCATCCACCGTCATTTCACCTGGGCTTGCATAGTAGCTCGGCATGGCGTACATCATCACCTGCATCATGCAGAATCCAGCGACCAATAGTCGCCAAAGCATTAATCGTTGATTTTTACGCCGATCATCTTGAATAAAGGCATCAGCTGCAGGCAGCGCGCGATAACCAGCCTTGCTAACAGCGCGCATCCATTCAGAGGGCTTGGTGGTATCAGCAGACCAAACTAAACGCCCGCGACCACTGGTTGCATTCACATCGGCACTTAACACCCCAGGCACGGCTTTCAATGCTTTTTCTACATTTATCGCACATGCCGCGCAATGCATGCCTTCAATCGCCAAGCGCGATTCCCACTCATGCGTTTTGTTATCGTTTGCTTGGCTAAAGCTAGTCCATTCTGAAGGTTCATCAAGTGCAACCCACACATCTGCATCCGCTAAATTAATTGCTGGATGGTCTTGAAATTTAGATGAAAGTACAGTTTGCATGGCAATGACTATCTTAAAGTGATGATAGTACGTAAACGTTAGCTATCAAGTTAGATTTGGTATACCCGTGCGAACACATAGGCGCGACCGTTTATACTAAATCTATATACCTTAATTGACTTTGACGCATGTCAACTACTGTGACTATGGCCAATAAAATAAAAACTATTGTAGACCTTAAATAGGTCCTCAGGGATGCTGAATTTTACGCTACTTGTGTTTTTAATTTTTCGGTTAGATGCGGGCTCAATACCTGTAATATTTGCGCAAACACTTTTGGGTTGGCCGCCACAATATTGCCAGTCGTAATCCAGCTTTCGTTGCCTTCGAAATCACCCACCATGCCGCCCGCCTCTTGCACCAGCAAGCCGCCAGCAGCAATGTCCCAAGTAGATAAACCAATCTCAAAAAAACCATCGGTATAGCCTACTGCCACATACGCCAAATCGAGCGCGGCTGAACCTGGTCGGCGAATACCTGTGGTTTTTTTAATCATGTCTTTTAACATCCCCATGTAAGTATCTAGATGCGTAAAATCGCGAAACGGAAAGCCTGTACCGATGAGTGAATCTTGCAATTTTGTTCGATTGGTGACACGAATGCGCTTATCGTTTAAAAATGCACCACGGCCTTTGGTGGCGGTAAATAAATCGTTACGCACAGGGTCGAAAATCACCGCTTGTGTGAGCACACCCTTTTGCTGCAAGGCAATGGAGATGCAGTATTGCGGAAAATTATGTAAGAAATTCGTTGTGCCATCCAATGGGTCAATTATCCAAATATTTTCTGATTCAATATTCGTATTGCCACTTTCCTCACCTAAAAATCCATGGTCAGGGTAAGCAAATTTTAGCGTGTCTATAATCGCCTGCTCAGCCGCATGGTCAACCTCGCTCACAAAATCGTTAAACGTTTTGCTTGTGACCGAAAGCGCATTCACGTCTTGCGATGCACGATTAATAATTCGGCCAGCTTCGCGCGCGGCTTTTACTGCAATACTTAGCATTGGATGCATAACTTAAATTTCTTAAAGAGCTGTTAAAATGCTATTTTAGCATTATTAGGCGTTTCCCCAAATTGTCCCAGCCAATTTTTAAAAGTACCATTTTCAACAATATTAGAATAGTTCTTTGCAATACCAGTCACCCTGGTAATATCGGCTCAGCCGCGCGCGCCATGAAAACTATGGGGTTTCAACACCTATATTTAGTGCAGCCCGATAAATTTCCCAACCCGCAAGCCAGCGCACTTGCCGCAGGTGCAGATGACGTGCTAGATAACGCAATTGTGACGCAAACCTTATCTGAAGCGCTGGTTGGCTGTGCCTTCGCGATTGGCATGAGCGCACGCAAACGTTATTTATCGCACGAAACCGTGAATGCGCGCGAGGCTGCCTTGCAAGCCAATATCTATGCAGCTTCCCAGCCTGTTGCATTTGTGTTCGGTACCGAGATGAGCGGCCTCACCAATGCCGAGCTAGATTGCTGCCAACTGCTTGCGATGATTCCGGCCAACCCTGAATATTCATCACTCAACCTGGCCATGGCAGTACAAATCATGTGCTACGAGCTGAGAATGGATGCTCTGCAAGGCAATATCCATGGGCCTGCTGGCGAGGTGCTTGCGACGAATGACGATCTGGAACGCTTTTATTCACACTTAGAAGAAACCCTGCTGCACATTGGCTACTTAAACCCCAATGCGCCGAAAAAACTGTTCGAACGCATGCGCCGTTTATATTCGCGTGCAAGATTAGAAAAAGAAGAAGTGAATTTACTCCGTGGCGTGTTGACACTCACACTAGAGCCACGCAAGCATACGAAATATTAAAACACACTGCGCTATTTGCCATAAACACCTGCTCTGCAAGCCTTATAGGTATTGGCTTGCAGAGCAGGTGTTTTAGCACATAATGCATGTTTTGATTAATTTAAACCTAGTATTAAGCTGTCAGTTTTGTGTAAGCTTGTGGGAATACAGTGCAGTTGCGGTACAAAAAAATTTTATAACTATTAAGGACTAGGATCATGAAAAAAGTATTAGCATTAGTTTTATTAGCAGCATTTAGTTTTGCTACAGCTTCAGCAATGGCATGCCCAAAAGGTGAAGTTATGACTGGCGGCACTGGCAAACATCATAAAGGTGGTACATGCGCCCCTAAAGCAGTTAAGCCTGTAGCAGCACCAGCTGCCAAGAAATAATTGTGCAGTTGAAAACTAAAACCGCCTTCGGGCGGTTTTTTGTAATACACAATCAACTATAAATCTCAATAATTAAACCTAGTATTTTAGTCAACAATTATCTTTTGTGGCATAATAATGTTTTGTTTTGTGCATTTAAAAAACATGTTTGATCATTTAAAAGAAGATATATCCATCGTTTTCGACCGCGACCCAGCGGCACGTACGCATTTTGAAATTCTCACCACTTACCCAGGCGTGCATGCTTTGATTATGCATCGCTTTAGTCATTGGCTGTGGAAGGCTCGATTCTATTGGCTCGGGCGCATGTTCTCACATATTGGCCGCTTTTTAACGGGCATAGAAATTCACCCTGGCGCCACCATTGGTCACCGTGTGTTTATCGACCACGGCATGGGTGTGGTGATAGGCGAAACCGCTATTATTGGCGACGATTGCACGCTGTATCACGGCGTGACGCTTGGTGGCACTTCTTGGAACAAAGGCAAACGCCACCCCACACTTGAACAAGGCGTGGTGATTGGTGCGGGCGCGAAAGTGCTGGGGCCGATTACGATAGGCAAAAATGCGAAAATTGGCTCAAACGCTGTAGTGGTGAAAGATGTGCCAGAAAACGCTACTGCGGTGGGCATTCCTGCGCGCATTTTGGAAGAAGAAAAAGCCAAAGCCGCCGCACAGATCGCCAAATTTAGCGCGTATGCGGTTGGTGGCGATGATGATGACCCCTTGGCCAAAGCCTTACAAGGCTTATTGGAGCACGTCACCAAACAAGATGCTGATTTACAAACGCTTAAAACACAACTTGCAGAAATGGCCGAAAGTGACAATCAAGTTGCTGAGGCTTTTGGTGCCAAAAAAGCCACCCCAAAGCCACGCACAAAATCTAAAAAATAAGATATGAACTTAATTCCGCAATAATTGACTAAATTACTAGGTTATTATAGAATTCAAGGATTATGAGACTCACCACCAAAGGCCGTTTTGCCGTTACTGCCATGCTAGACCTCGCTTTAAACGAGGCTGACAAACCCGTGACGCTCGCGGGTATTAGCGAGCGCCAAGCCATTTCGCTCTCTTATTTAGAGCAGTTATTTAGTCGTTTACGTCGTCAAGGTTTGGTTACCAGTGTGCGCGGTCCTGGTGGCGGATATCGCGTAGCAAAAGCACATGAAGAAATTTCAGTTTCAAATATTATTACTGCTGTGGATGAGCTAATAGACGCCACCCAATGCGGCGGACAAGAGAATTGCCATGATGAAGGCCGCTGCATGACGCACGATTTATGGGCATCACTTAATAGCAAAATTTTGGATTATTTATCTGGCGTAACGCTAGCCGATATGGTTGAAAACAAACGCCAGAATGATGCTGGTAATGTCAGCCAATTGGTTTTTACTCCGCGCAAAACTTGTACTGCCGAGGAAGTGGCTGCTTAAATGTCACAAGTCTATTTTGATCATAACAGCACCACCGCGCTCAAGACTGAAGTGCTTGAGGTGATGTTGCCGTTTATGGCGAATCAGCACGGCAATCCGACCAGTCGCCATAGTTTTGGCCGAACAGCGCGCGCCGCAGTGGAGCATGCGCGTGAGCAAGTGGCCAGCGCAGTTGGCGCCTATGCCACACAAATCGTATTTACCGCCAGCGGTACAGAGGCCAATAATTTCGCAGTGCAAGGTATTGTGAGCGGCCTGGAACCTGCGCAGATACTTGTGAGTAGTATTGAGCATCCGTGCGTATCACGCCCTGCCCTTGCTATGCAGGCGCGTGGCTGGAAAACGCATAGTATTAACATAGACGATAATTGCAACCTGGATATAACACACTTGCAAAAACTGCTGAAAGCCCCAACTAATTTAGTATCGGTAATGTTAGCGAATAACGAAACAGGAGCGATTCAAGATATTGCAAAAGTGGCTGAGTTAGCGCGCGAACACAAAGCTTATGTGCATACCGATGCGGTGCAAGCGCTGGGTAAAATCCCTGTCGATTTTTTTGCGTTAAATGTGCATGCGATGACGATTTCTAGCCACAAAATTGGCGGCCCGCTTGGCGCTGGCGCGCTGGTGCTAGATAAACGTATTGATATTCAACCATTGTTACACGGTGGTGGCCAGGAAAAAGGCTTGCGTAGCGGCACAGAAAATGTAGCGGCGATTGTCGGTTTTGGTGCGGCTTGTGAATTGGCTGTTAAAAACTTGACCGCATTTGATATGCATACTGAGCATTTACGTAAACATTTGGAAACTGGCTTAAAAAAATTGAACGCAGTCATTTTTGGACAAAACGCATTGCGTATCCCCAACACCAGTTTTTTTGCTTTCCCCAATATGGATGGCGAAACTTTGGTGATGGCGTTAGATCGCAAGGGCTTTGCCGTAGCAAGCGGTTCGGCATGTTCGTCTGATAGCGACAAACCAAGCCATGTGTTACTAGCAATGGGTGTTGATGAAGATTTAGCGCGTGGGGCGATACGTGTAAGCTTTGGCGCCAGCAATACAATAGAACAAGTGCAGCATTTTTTAACTGCACTTGAAGGTGAATTAACACGATTGAAAAATTTAGCCGCAATAGCAGCATAGGCATATAGAAAGCAGTTTGTAAAACATGGATAGACAACCGATTTATTTAGATTACTCAGCCACCACTCCGGTAGACCCGCGTGTGGCTACCAAGATGATTCCGTTCTTAACGGAGCATTACGGTAACCCTGCGTCACGCAGCCATCCATTTGGCTGGACGGCCGAAAAAGCTGTGGAAAATGCGCGTGAAGAAGTGGCGAAACTAGTGGGTGCTGACCCACGCGAAATTGTATGGACATCAGGCGCGACAGAATCGAATAATCTTGCCATTAAAGGTGCGGCCAATTTTTACGCGTCCACCAAAGGCAAACACATTATTACTGTTGCTACCGAACATAAAGCGGTGATTGACCCCATTCGCGAACTAGAGCGACAAGGGTTTGAAGCGACATTTTTGGAGCCCGAGCCTGATGGTTTGGTTGATTTAGCCAAGTTCAAAGCGGCGATTCGCCCAGATACCGTTTTAGCCAGCGTCATGCTAGTCAATAATGAAATCGGCGTGATTCAAGATATTGAAGCGATTGGCAATATTTGCCGTGAAAATGGTGTGATTTTTCATGTAGATGCCGCACAAGCCACTGGCAAAGTGGTGATTGACTTAGAAAAATTACCCGTCGATTTGATGAGCTTTAGCGCACATAAAACCTACGGCCCAAAAGGCATCGGCGCGTTGTACGTACGCCGTAAACCACGCATTCGTATTGAAGCGCAAATGCATGGTGGTGGCCATGAGCGTGGTATGCGCTCTGGAACTTTAGCGACGCACCAAATTGTCGGCATGGGTGAAGCATTTAGAATTGCACGTGAAGAAATGGCGACCGAAAATGAGCGTATTCGCATGCTCAGAGACCGTTTACTTGCTGGCTTGCAGGACATCGAAGAAACGTATGTCAATGGTGACTTGGCACATCGTGTGCCGCATAATTTGAATATCAGCTTCAATTATGTAGAAGGTGAATCGTTGATTATGGCGGTAAAAGATATTGCAGTTTCCAGTGGCTCGGCGTGTACTTCTGCAAGCTTGGAGCCAAGTTATGTATTACGTGCTTTAGGCCGTAGCGATGAGCTTGCGCATAGTTCCATTCGCTTCTCAATTGGGCGCTTTACAACTGAAGCCGATGTGGATTACACGATAGAATTATTAAAAAACAAAGTAGGTAAATTAAGAGAGCTGTCGCCACTATGGGATATGTTCAAAGATGGTATTGATATCAGTAAAGTACAGTGGGCGGCACATTAAATAGCTGGTTATTACAACCAGGCAAAGGAGCAACAAAATGGCATATTCAGATAAAGTTTTAGATCACTACGAAAACCCGCGTAACGTGGGCAGCTTAGATAAAAACGACCCGAACGTCGGCACTGGAATGGTCGGTGCGCCCGCTTGTGGCGACGTCATGAAGTTAATGATTAAGGTGAATGATGCTGGCATTATCGAAGATGCTAAGTTCAAAACCTATGGCTGTGGCTCGGCGATTGCTTCTAGCTCGCTTGTGACCGAGTGGCTAAAAGGCAAAACTGTGGATGAAGCTTACGCGATTAAAAACTCTGCAATTGCAGAAGAACTCGCTTTGCCGCCCGTGAAAATTCACTGCTCTGTATTGGCTGAAGATGCGATTAAAGCCGCTGTGGCTGACATTAAAGCGAAACAATTGGCAGCGAAAGTAGCCGCATAATTTATGGCAATAACACTGACACAAACCGCGGCAAACCGCGTCGAAAAATTCCTTGCTAACCGTGGCAAAGGCATTGGTTTACGCTTGGGCGTTAAAACTACAGGTTGCTCAGGCATGGCTTATACGCTTGAGTTTGTGGACGATATGCACCCAGAAGACATGGCGTTTGAAAGCCGCGGTGTAAAGGTGATTGTTGACCCAAAGAGCCTGGCCTACATTGATGGTACCGAACTTGACTTCACTAAAGAGGGTTTGAACGAAGGTTTTAAATTCAACAATCCCAATGTGAAGGACGAGTGCGGCTGCGGTGAAAGTTTTACAGTGTGAACTTGAATTACTTTGAGCTGTTCGAGCTTAAGCCAGCATTCGACATTGATTTAGCCGCTTTAGAAAATAATTACCGCAAAATACAATCAGAAAGCCACCCAGACCGTTTTGTGACTGCCACCTCTGCTGAAAAACTCGCGTCCATGCAAACCGCTACACTTGCTAATGAGGCATATCAAACGTTAAAAAAACCAACGAACCGCGCCAAGTATTTATTAGAGTTACAAGGTATTAATGCGTTAGTAGATAACAATACCAACATGCCTGCGGATTTTTTAATGCAGCAAATGGAGTGGCGAGAAGCTGTGGAAGGCAACGCGACCAACTTAAGTGGCATGCATCGCTTATTGCGAGATATTAAGCACGAGGCTGCGACATTACAGGAAACCTTGGCGGATGAGTTAGACACAAAAAAAGCATGGCAAGCTGCGGCAGAAACTTTACGTAAATTACAGTTTATGGATAAATTGCGTGAAGAAATCGCACGTAAACTAGCAATATTAGAAGACTAAATGGCACTTTTACAAATCTCCGAACCTGGTCAATCGACCGCACCACATCAACACAAACTGGCAGTGGGCATTGATTTAGGCACCACTAATTCACTAGTCGCCAGTGTGCGTAGCGGGTTAAGTAGCGTACTGATTGACGACGATGGCCATGCCCTATTGCCAAGCGTGGTGCGCTACATGCCAGATGGTAGCATTGATGTAGGTTACAACGCGCAAACAGCACAGAGCCTCGATCCAATAAATACCATCGTCTCAGCCAAGCGCTTTATGGGGAGAGGCTTGAAGGACATTGATGTTTCACAACAACCTTACAAGTTTGTAGATAGTAACGAGATGTTGCAAATCGAAACTCGCGCTGGCATTAAAAGCCCCGTAGAAATCTCCGCTGAAATTTTAAAAACGCTCAAAGCGCGTGCCGAAAAAAGTTTAGGTGGTGAATTAGTTGGCGCCGTCATTACAGTTCCGGCATATTTTGATGATGCTCAACGCCAAGCCACCAAAGACGCTGCACGATTAGCGGGCTTAAATGTACTCCGCTTATTAAATGAGCCAACCGCTGCTGCTGTGGCGTATGGCTTAGATACTGGTGTTGAAGGCACTTATGTGATTTATGACCTCGGTGGCGGGACTTTTGATATTAGTATTTTGAAACTATCAAAAGGCGTGTTTGAAGTGCTCGCCACAAATGGCGACAGCGCTTTAGGTGGCGATGATTTTGATCGCAGAATTTTCTGCTGGATACTCGAGCAAAGCAAATGCAAGCCCGTCAACGCGCAAGATACAAGGCTTTTACTCACCAAAGCGCGTGAAGCAAAAGAATGGCTGACTGACCATGCCACGGCGCAAATTACCAGCGTGTTGAGCACTGGGGAAGTCATTAACATGACACTAGCCACCAAACAATTTAACGAATTCACACAAACCTTGGTTGCCAAGACACTTAGCCCCACTAAAAAAGCGCTTCGCGATGCAGAGCTAACGATTGAAGATATTAAAGGCGTGGTCATGGTGGGTGGTGCGACGCGTATGCCACAAATTCGCTTGGCCGTAGCCGACTTTTTTAAACGAACGCCCCTCACTAACTTAGACCCGGACAAAGTCGTTGCGTTGGGTGCCGCCATACAAGCCAATACTCTAGTTGGCAACAAAAGTGATGCGGATTTATTATTACTAGACGTAATACCGCTATCGCTTGGTTTGGAAACCATGGGCGGTTTGGTGGAAAAAATTATTCCGCGAAATAGCACGTTACCAATCGCGCGCGCGCAGGAGTTCACCACGTTTAAAGATGGCCAAACCGCCATGAGCATACACGTGCTGCAAGGCGAGCGCGAACTTGTCACCAATTGTCGCTCGCTGGCACGCTTTGAGTTACGCGGCATTCCACCCATGGTCGCGGGTGCGGCACGTATTCGGGTGACTTTTACTGTAGATGCGGATGGCTTACTCAGCGTTTCTGCGCGCGAGACCACGACCAATATCGAAGCGAATATCGTGGTAAAACCGAGTTATGGTTTGAGTGAAGAGCAGATTTTGAGCATGCTCAAAAGTAGCTTTTCGGAAGCCGAAAACGACAAAAATGCACGCTTGCTAGCCGAGGCAAAAGTGGATGCAGAAAGCTTATTAGCTGCGATTCAAGCCGCACTGGAACAAGATGGTGGTTTATTGAGTTCAAAAGAAAAACAACAAATAAAAGCTAAAATGGATGCTCTGCGAGCCAATATCGGCGGGAATCCTAGGCCACACCTTGCCGATGCTATTCGTGAAGCAACTGAAGCGCTCAATACTGCGACTGAAGAGTTCGCTGCTAAGCGCATGGACGCAAGCGTGAACCGCGCGCTGGCGGGTAAAGAATTAAACACTTTAGATATTTAGAGATAGAAAAAACATGCCACAAATTATTGTATTGCCGCACGTAGAGCTCTGCCCAGAAGGCGCGGCGATTGAAGCCGAAACAGGCGAATCGATTTGTCAAACTTTATTGGATAACGAAATCGATATCGACCATGCTTGCGACCAAGCCTGTGCTTGTACCACCTGCCATGTGATTATTCGCGAAGGCTTTAAAACGCTCAACCCATCGGATGACAAAGAAGATGATTTGCTCGACAAAGCCTGGGGCTTAGAGCCAAATTCACGTTTAAGTTGTCAAGCGATTGTTGGGGCAACTGACTTGGTGATTGAGATTCCCAAATATAGCATCAACATGGCTAAAGAAGGCCACCGCTAATATATAAGCACTTTTAAGGCGAATTACCGCGTTGCGCAGTGCTCGCAATCCTCATTTATAACCACATAAATTCCAGTTGCTGTGCGCTGTGCGCCTTGTACTTCGTCCACCAAAGTGCTTTGAAACACACAGCGGCTACGCGCTCGCGAGCTAGTTGGCTTCTGCCAACTCCAGCTCAACAGTGTCTTCTTTAGCATGATGTAAGGGTATTTTTTTCATCAAAACTGCAATCGCGAATATCGCAATCGCGGTTAGCACGGCGGTTAAAAAACCAGTGAGCGGCACCATCACTGCGGTATAAATCATTAGCCAAAAATGAAATTTACTTTTCATTTCAATCACTTCTTGAATCTCTTTCCATTTCACCATGCCGGAAGCTACGTAAAGCAATATGCCGCCAATACAAGCCATTGGCACTTGCTCCAAATAACGTGCCAAAAATGCTGCCATTAACAACTTAAAGGTAAATTTTGCAATGCCCGCTAATGGTGAAACTGCGCCCAGCTTAATATTTACAGCCGTTCTAGCTAATGCGCCCGTGTGTGGAAAACCATTCAACATAGGCGTAACAATGTTCACAATGCCTTGCCCCCATAGCTCTTTATTAGGGTTGAAAGGCACACCCTTGTTATTTGCCATGCGGTCTGCCATGCGGCTACAAAGAAGGCTCTCAATCGCTGCCACAAAATAAATGGCCACTGCAAAATAAGCCAAATCAAACCATACTTGACCTGTGGACATGTCTGGCAAAGCTGGCATGGTGACATTCCAAAAATCCGTCGGGATACTGCCGTATTTATCTTTGATGAGTACTAAGCCTTTATCTTTCCAAAAAGTAGCTGCCGCCAACCAACCCAAGCCCAAACCAAATACTGGAGCGGGGATAAACGTAGAAATTTTAATCAACGTTTTGCAAATGGCAAATGTACCTAAAGCCACAATGACCGCATAAACATTCATTTCGCCGAAAAACGCTATCGTCTTTTTAATTTGCCCGATAAAATCATAGCCAATTTTGTGGTGGAACCCAAACACTTCGCCCATTTGCGAAAACGCGATTACTATCGCGATGCCGATGGTAAACCCCACCACCACAGAATGCGGTACCAGCGTCACAATTTTGCCTTTGCGCGCCAAGCCTGTAATCATCAACATCACACCCGCGATGATAGAAGCCAGCACCAAAAAGCTATGATTATAAGTGGCCATTAAACCTGCAATGATAGGGATGTACGCTGCGGTTGGGCCATACACCTGATACTTGCTACCGCCGAATAGCGCGCCTAGCAGGCCTGCCACTGCGCCACCTACAATGCCCTGCTCTGGCCGCAAGCCACTTGCCATGGCAAACCCCATCGCTAGCGGAATCGCCACCATCGCCACCACCAACCCAGCCGTGAGGTCTTTAATGATATTTCTGGTTAAGTTGCCTTTGGCTAAATCTTCATAACGGCCATCGTTAGGGTTAAGGTAATACTTGAGTGTGGAAAGTAAGGTGCTGGTATCTTGGCGTGGATTCATTCTTTAAAAATCTCTAGTTATAAAAAATTCATTGAAGTAACTGCAAAAAAACGTGATTAATCAAATCATCAGTGTATCTTGTAAAAAACTCACTTCTCCCGTATTCAAATCATATATACCGCCAACAATACCTATTTGCTTGGCGGTGAGCATATCTTGAATAATATCGCTGCTATGGATAATTTCATCCATTTGCATTTTTACGTTCAAAGCACAAATTTTGTGTATAAATTCCACATTGCTTGAATCGCGATTTTCTGTGACGGTTTTTTCGTGCCGCAGCGCAGGACGAATCATATTGATAATTTCGCCAATGTGGCCATCCCTAAAATTATCACACGCCGCCTTTACCGCGCCACAATCGCTGTGCCCCAGCACGACAACAAGTTTGCTGTCTAAATATTTAGTACTAAATTCCAAGCTGCCAATCGCTTTATCTGAGGCAATATTGCCCGCCAACCGCACGCTGAAAATATCGCCTAAAGCCTGATCGAATAACAGCTCGACAGGCGCCCGTGAATCGCTGCAGCTTAAAAAAGACGCGAATGGATGTTGTTTATCTTTAATAATTTGCACCAAACTTTGCATGTCTTTATTGGCAATGAGGTTGTTCACAAAACGGTGGTTGCCCTCAATCAGCACATCCAGCGCCTCTCGAGGTGTCATCTTGTCGCGATCTAACAGTGGGTGTTTATACATGCTTTATGCCTAGTAAAATTATGCTTTGAATTATACCTGATGATAGCAAGCCAAAGAACCCGCATTGGGAATCAGCACGGGCTTTGTTTTATGCCAACAAAAAACCCGCCGTAGCGGGTTTTTTGAACTGCTACAAATTAAAACTTATAAGTTAAATCTAACTGAAGCAAATTGAAGTCTTTCAGGTTTAAAGCTAGATCTTGTGTATTGGTACTTCCAGCAGTACCTAAAGCACTATTTTTTCTCGTTGCATGACCATAAGCAAAGTTTGCAAATACGTTATCTAAGAAATTATATTGCGCTTTAAACACAGGGCCTTTCATGTTAACGCGTGAATCCATAAAGTCTGAATCAACTGCATTCGGGTCAACAGAGTATGCTCCGACATCTTGATACCAGATTCTGGCAGCCCAATCACCTTTAACCATTTTATTAGCTTCAAAGGATTTGAAATCTGCTGCAGAACCAACCGCAACTCCTAGCATCCAAGCATTATCATCATTACCAAGTGCGCAAATGGCTGCACCAGCCGCTGCACAACGGTCGCTACCGCTGGTGTTATGCACATAATCACCAAATAGTCGCATGCCTATACTGTTAGCATTTAGGTAGTAATTAAATTCAGCGGGGGTTTCAATAACATCTAAATCATTCACAGCTGCACTAGTAGCTGTAACTTGGCCATTAGTAGACGTAGGTAGTTGAGGAGAAAATTTAGTAGCGCCATTATTATGATTATATTTAGTGTAAGTTAAGGCTGCTTTTGCTGAGGTATGGTCATCAAATGCGTACTTTGCACCTCCCTGGAAAGCAAAAAGCTCTACAGTGTTCGTATCAGCTAGGCCGGCCCCGCCCACATTGGAGCTGAAATTTTTTCTATCGCCTTGATACTGTGCTTGAGCTGCCGTAAAGAACAAATCAGCAAAATTCATTTTGTAATTTACTTTTTCAGCTAAGCCTTCAAAGTTCAAGTCAGCATCCCATACCATTGGTGTGGTGTAAAGAGGGTTGTTCATACGGCCCGCTTCTAACGTTAGCCAATCTGTTGCTTTCCAACCGATCATGGCGCGTTTGATAAATACGCCTTGTTTATTATCAATATCCCCATTAGTAGTTCCGCTGCCAAATGTCGCATTATCTGAACGGCCAGTTGCACCCATAGCTACAGCTAAGTCAGAATACCAATCACCCATTTCTGTTTTAACACCCAGCGTTATTTTGTAACGTGCTCTATCTCTATTCTCGTCAATATTTACGCCTGCTGTAGGACCAACACCAGAACCATCGCGAGCTTCATAACGCACACGAATATCACCATACAAAGTAGCGTTATCAATCGCATCAGAAACGCTCAGCTTTGCTGCCTTCTTAATTTTTTTATCAACAAGTTGATTGTCATTTTCATGACCTTTCAACAATGGTAACGCTTCCTCTTCGGTCAACACGCCTTTTGTAACCAATGCCTGAACAAGATCAAACGTACCATCCGCCATTGCATTCGCACCGAAACCCATCAATACAGACCCTGCTAAGGTAGCAGCTACCAAATTTCGTAATTTAAAATTCATTTTTAATTCCCCTGTCCAGAACGTTTTATCAAAATTTTCAACAGGCGAAGTTTGAGACATTAATATGACAATTTGATGACAAAGAACTATTTTTGCACCTAGTCGTTGTATTTCTACCACAACAAAAAAGCCGTCATAAAGACGGCCTTTTCATACTAAAAAAATTAAGCTTCTGCCCGCATATGCGGGAACAAAATCACATCGCGAATACTTGGACTATCAGTAATCAACATGACCAATCTATCAATGCCAATGCCACAACCACCCGTGGGCGGCATGCCGTATTCCAGTGCACGAATAAAATCAGCATCGTAATACATCGCCTCGGTATCGCCCGCTTCTTTGGCTTTCATTTGCGCGTTAAAGCGCGCGGCTTGATCTTCTGCATCATTCAGCTCGCTAAAGCCATTCGCCATTTCACGCCCTGTGATAAACAATTCAAAACGCTCGGTGATTTCTGGGTTTTTGTCACTTGCTCTAGCGAGCGGCGAAACTTCCACGGGGTAATCGATAATATAAGTCGGATTCCACAATTTTGCTTCTGCAACTTCTTCAAATAAACTTAATTGCAGCGAGCCAACACCCGCGTGTTTATTGGCTTCCAGGCCATGCTTTTTAAGTTCTTTGCGCAAGAAATCTTCGTCATTTAATTGTGCCAAAGTAAATTCTGGCGCGTGTTTTTGTATCGCACCAATCACTGTCAAACGCTCAAACGGTTTACTCAAATCGACTTCTTTTCCGTCATAAGAAAGCGTCGCTGTGCCTCGCGCAGCAATGGCCGCAGCGCGAATACAATCTTCGGTAAACGTCATCAACCAATGGTAATCGGTATAGGCCGCATAAAATTCCATCATGGTGAATTCTGGATTATGACGAACGGATAAACCTTCGTTACGGAAGTTACGGTTCATCTCGAACACACGCTCAAAACCACCAACCACCAAGCGCTTCAAATAAAGCTCAGGCGCGATGCGCATAAACATTTGCATATCCAGCGCGTTATGATGCGTCATGAAAGGCTTAGCCGATGCACCACCTGGAATCGGATGCAACATCGGTGTTTCGACTTCTAAAAATTCGTTTTGAATCATAAAGTTGCGAATGGCAGAAACCACTTTGCTACGCGCCATGAAGGTCGCGCGCGTTTCTTCATTCACTATCAAATCAACATAACGCTGGCGATATTTCACCTCTTGATCGGTCAGACCGTGGAATTTTTCTGGCAATGGACGTAGCGATTTTGTGAGCAAACGCAACTCGGTCACTTTGACTGATAACTCGCCTGTTTTAGTTTTAAACAAATGACCAGTTGCACCTAAAATATCGCCTAAATCCCAATGCTTAAAAGCCTCGTAGGTCGCTTCATCCAAATTGCTGCTGCCAATAAATAACTGAATGCGACCGCTTTTATCTTGTAACGTAGCAAAGCTCGCCTTGCCCATCACGCGTTTCAACATCATGCGGCCAGCCACTTTGACATGCACAGGTTTTGCTTCAAATGCTTCATTTTCAGTGCCGCTGTGAGCCGCATGGATGTTGGCTGCCAGAGCATCTGGTTTGAAATCATTGGGGAATGCAATGCCTTGTGCACGAATCGCTTTTAGTTTCTCGCGGCGCTCGGCAATGACGTGGTTTTCATCTACTGGTAAATTATCTTCTTGCTCGCTCACTCTTAAACTCCCTGCTTCAAACTCACTTGTATAAATGGGTCAAGGTCGCCATCCAGCACGCCTTGGGTATTGCCGATTTCCACATTGGTACGCAAATCTTTAATGCGGCCTTGGTCGAGCACGTAGCTGCGGATTTGATGCCCCCAGCCGATGTCCGTCTTAGCATCTTCCAGCGCTTGCTTATCTGCATTACGCTTATTCAATTCCAAATTATACAACGCGCCTTTAAGCATATTCATGGCTTCTTCGCGGTTACGGTGTTGGCTTCTGTCATTTTGGCATTGCACGACCGTATTGGTAGGAATATGCGTAATGCGCACGGCGGAATCAGTCTTGTTGATGTGCTGACCGCCCGCGCCACTGGCGCGATAGGTATCAATGCGTAAATCAGCGGGGTTGATGTCGATTTGAATCGAATCATCGACTTCGGGGAAAATCTGCACACTGGCGAAGCTAGTGTGGCGCTTGGCGTTGCTATCAAACGGTGATTTTCGCACCAATCTGTGCACGCCATTCTCAGTACGAAGGGTTCCGTAAGCATAATCTCCAGAAACCTTAATCGACGCGCCTTTAATGCCCGCCACGTCGCCATCAGATAACTCTAGCACTTCTACTTTAAAGCCTTTGCGCTCGGCATAGCGCAAATACATGCGCAATAGCATATTGCACCAATCTTGCGCCTCAGTCCCACCACTGCCCGATTGAAACTCGATAAAGCAATTGGCAGCATCTAACTCACCCGAAAACATGCGCTTAAATTCCATGTCTTCGATTTGTTTTTCAAGCGCCAACGTATCAGCATTCACACTTAACAGCGTGTCGTCATCATTTTCTTCACGCGCCATTTCAAACAGCTCTTGCGCATCTTTTAAATTGGTTTCTAGGCTTTGTAAATTATGGATAATGAGCTCTAAGCTACGTTTTTCTTTGCCGAGCTTTTGCGCTTTTTCTGAGTCATTCCAAATGTTTGGGTCTTCCATCAACCCATTCACCTCTTCTAGTTTTTGCGCTTTATTTTCAAAGTCAAAGATACCCCCGAAGGGCGTGATTGCGCTCGCTTAAATCGTTTAAGCGGTTGGCGATAAGATTGAGTTGTTCGGCTTCCATGATAGTAGCTGCTTAACTTATAAAACTTCGAAAGCGAGATTATACCGCAAAGCTTTTAAATGGCTTGGATGACTTCGCCATCTTCTTTGATAAATATGCCAATGTGAGGGTTTTCTAAAATAGTTAAAACCAACTCTGATGGGCGGCAAAGATTAACGCCTTTTGCAGTCACTACAATCGGTCGATTGATGAGAATTGGATGCTGCATCATGGCATCAATCAATGCGTCTTCAGAAAAACTTAAATCATTCAAACCAAGCTCTGCATAAGGCGTGCCTTTTTCACGCATTAGCTGGCGAGGACTAATGCCCATTTTTGATATTAATTCAACTAACTTTTCACGGCTTGGTGGTGTTTTAAGATATTCAATCACCTCAGGTTCTGCGCCGCTGGCGCGTATCATCGCTAAGGTATTTCGAGATGTGCCACATGCAGGGTTGTGATAAATCGTAACTTTATTCATTTTTCTGCCTTACCAATAAACAAATAATTATGACCGACACCAATTGTGCGGAGACAAAGCCCACCACATCGGCTGGCGCAATACCCACAAAAGTGTTGGTGAGGCTCCGCGCCAAGGTCACGGCCGGGTTAGCGAAAAAAGTGGATGAAGTAAACCAGTAGCCTGCTGTAACGGTGAGCGCCACCAGCATCGCCACTTTTTCTTGCGCATATTTAACACCTAAATGAATCACGCCTAACAATATCAAGGTAGCCGCCAACTCACTCACCCAAATTCCTAAGCCAGTTCTAGGCTTGGTTGAGGTTTGAATAACCGGCAAAGTAAACATCAAATGTGTTAGCCAAACGCCGCCAATTGCACCTGTAATTTGCGCGGCGATATACCCAGCAAGTGCTTGTATGCTTAATGTACCTCTTCGCCAAAACATCATACTCACAACGGGGTTAAAATGCGCGCCAGATAAAGGTGCCAGCAGCGAAATCAACACATACAAGCCGCAGCCCGTGGCGATACTATTACCCAACAATGCTACAGCGGCATTGCCCGCACTTAGACTTTCTCCCATGATGCCCGAGCCAGTAACTATGGCGAGTAACAAAGCCGTGCCAAAAAATTCTGTAACTATTTTAGTTTTCATCGTTTTGTTTTCATATTGGTGTAAAGTTTTGTCACATTTATGTCATAATTTTATAAGTCATCTGCGTGGCCGCTTATTAGTTTCGGCAACGCTATAATAAATGTTTTTTGCATATAAGTTTTAAATCTTTCGTGCATACATTCGCAGATTTAAACCTACACAATTAAACTAATTTTAATTAGAACAATTAGATTCATTTGGGAGAAAGAAATATGGCAAATGCCACTTTTGGTCGATTGATGGCCTCCATCACACCGCGTAGTGATAATTACTTTGAACTATTCAATAAGCTGGCTGAATCAGCTGTGACTGGCTCTAAAGTATTGGCGATGATGACCGCTGTGAATGAGGCCGATAAATTTGAAGATCATTTCGCCGAAATTCGCCGCATCGAATCGCAAGCGGACGAATACACTAAAGAAATTCTCATCTCGCTGCATAAAACCTATATTACGCCATTTGATCGCCGCGAAATTCGTGAGCTAGCCATGGCTTTAGATGACATTATTGATTACATGGAAGCCATTCCACAAAGTGCCAAAATTTATGGCAGCAGTAACTTTACCCCTGAGATGGTAGCGCTTGGACAAATATTATTGCGCGCTTCAGAAAAAGTCCGCGATGCTGTTGTCATGCTATCTGACATGAAAAATGCCGAGCGCATTTTGCGCACTTGCGAAGAAATTAGCAGCATTGAAGGTGAGGCAGACCACGTAGTGCGTGCAGGCTTACGGCGCTTATTTGCCGAGGAATCAGATGCCCGCACACTGATTCGCTCAAAAGAACTGTATGATTTATTTGAAGAAGCTGTTGATAGTTGCGAAGACGTATCTGATGTGATTCATGGCGTTGTGCTAGAGCGCATTTAAGGGGACACAAAATGGATCACGCAATTGTCATTATGGCGTTGCTGGTAGTGGTAGCCCTGTTGTTTGACTTTCTGAATGGCTTTCACGATGCAGCAAACTCTATTGCACTAATGGTTTCTACGCGCTTACTCACGCCGCAAGCAGCGGTAGTTTGGGCGGCATTCTTCAACTTAGTCGCATTTTTGTTTTTTGGTTTACACGTAGCTGATACTGTCGGCAAAGGTATTATTTCCAAAGAAGTTATCGACAATGCGGTTATATTCGGGGCACTCAGCGGCGCGATTTCTTGGAACTTGATTACCTGGTGGTTTGGTATTCCCTCGTCGTCGTCGCACGCACTGGTGGGTGGCTTAGTAGGTGCAGGGGTTGCTAAGGCTGGCACGGGCGCCATTGTGGCAGCAGGCTTAATTAAAACTTCCGCAGCTATTATTCTGTCACCCTTATTTGGCATGATACTAGCGCTTATTTTTATGGTGCTTGTGCTGTGGATATTCGAAAAATCCTCACCTTACCCAGCTGAAAGAAGATTTAACAAACTACAGTTTATCTCGTCATCGCTCTATAGTTTAGGACATGGCGGTAACGATGCACAAAAAACCATGGGCATTATCGCCGTGTTACTTTACGCTAATGGCTATTTGCAGGGCGATTTTCATGTGCCATTTTGGGTGGTGATTTCGTGCCAAATCGCGATGGGTTTAGGCACGCTATTTGGTGGCTGGCGCATTGTACGCACTATGGGTATGGGCATTACGCGTATTCGACCTTCTGGTGGCTTTTGCGCACAAACCTCCGGTGCAATTGCCTTGTTTATTGCCACCTCGCTCGGCATTCCAGTTTCCACTACGCACACAATTACTGGAGCAATTATTGGAGTTGGCTTGTCACGTCGCGTCTCTGCAGTGCGCTGGGGCTTGGCTTCGCGCATCGTATGGGCATGGATACTGACAATCCCTTGTGCAGGCTTAATTGCAGCGCTAGCTTATCATCTTGGTAACACCTTTTTACTATAAATAGTAACCTGCGGAATGTGAAATTTGTCATATTTCTGTCACAAAACCTTTATACAATCTTCATCAACTCTTGTAGTCAGCATTCACAATTAAACGTTAATGTTTGCGCAGTACAACTAGTTACTTATTTTTATGGAGATTTCAATGAAGACCAAGTTTGTTAAATCATTATTCGTTACAGCTATACTAGCTAACGGCCTGACAATGGCTACAAGTGCGTTTGCAATCGATATTACCGGTGCTGGCGCTACATTCCCATACCCAATATACGCAAAATGGGCAGAATCTTACAATGTTAAGACTGGCGTAAAGTTAAACTATCAATCTATCGGTTCTGGTGGTGGTATTAAACAAATCACCAATAAAACAGTTGATTTTGGCGCTTCTGATAAACCTTTAAAACCTGAAGAGCTTGATAAAGCTGGCTTAATGCAGTTCCCAGCTGTTGTTGGTGGCGTTGTGCCAGTCGTAAATGTTCCAGGTGTTACCGATGGCGAAATGCGTCTAAGCGGTGAAGTGCTTGCTAACATTTTCTTGAAAAAAATTACTAGATGGAATGACCCAGCAATTGTGGCTTTAAACCCAAGTGTGAAATTACCAGACACAGCGATCACTGTTGTTCACCGTTCTGACGGTTCAGGTACATCTTTTGTGTTTACTAACTACTTAAGCAAAGTAAGCAAAGAGTGGGCTGACAAAGTGGGCGCAGACACCTCAGTGGCATGGCCAGCTGGCGTTGGTGGTAAAGGCAACGAAGGCGTAGCTTCATACGCGCAGCGCATTAAAGGCTCGATTGGTTATGTTGAGTATGCCTTTGCTAAGCAAAATAATTTGCCAACGGCAACCTTGCAAAACCGTGAAGGTGAATTTGTAAAACCGAGCATTGAAAGCTTTCAATCTGCAGCAAAATACGCTGAATGGGAAAAAGCACCTGGTTTTTATGAAATTTTAACAAACGAACCAGGCAAAGCTTCATGGCCAATCACTGGTGCTAGCTTCATCTTAATGCACAAAGTTCAAGATAACCCAGCAAACGGTGCTGAAGTACTAAAATTCTTTGACTGGAGCTACACAAATGGTAGCTTAATGGCTAAAGCGTTAGATTATGTGCCTATGCCAGATAGCGTTGTTAAACTTATTCAGACTAGCTGGAAAAATAACTTGAAAAGCAAAGATGGCACTGCCGTTTGGACTAAATAAATTGTTCAATTAAAATTTATTCAGTAAGATTGCATCAGCATGTCGTCTTATAATAATGAAACTGCTGTTAGCAATATGGGGGGGAGGCATCTCTCCCCTCTTTAACTTCAATAAAAGAACAAACAACTAGAGAATCAAAAAAAATGTCACCGAGTGCACAAAATAAAAATGTGGGGGCTACAATAGACAAATTGTTTCGTCTTACCACCATGTTTTTTGCATTTCTGGTGTTCATTTTATTGTTCGGCATTATCATCACATTGTTCATTGGCAGCTTGCCTGCACTAAAGGCATTTGGGCCCTCTTTTTTTACGAGTGATGCTTGGAACCCAGTTACAGTCCAATTCGGCGGCTTAGTCCCCATCTACGGCACTTTCATTACCGCGCTCATTGCTATGCTTATTGGCGTACCTGTGAGCTTTGGTATTGCCATTTTTATTACAGAGCTTTCACCAGTTTGGCTTAAACGCCCAATAGGCGTGGCAATTGAGCTGCTAGCCGGCATCCCAAGTATTATTTACGGCATGTGGGGCTTATTTGTGTTTGCCCCTTTATTTGCTGACCACGTACAGCCATGGATTAACGATAATCTTGGTAGCCTGCCACTCATAGGTCAAGTATTCCAAGGGCCACCAATGGGCATCGGCATGCTGACTGCAGGTTTTATTTTGGCCATTATGGTCATTCCATTTACAGCCTCTGTCATGCGCGACGTATTTGAAATTGTCCCAAGTATGCTCAAAGAATCTGCATACGGCCTTGGCGCTACCACATGGGAAGTGGTATGGAATGTGGTGCTGCCTTATACCAAAACTGGGGTTGTTGGCGGCATCATGCTCGGATTAGGTCGAGCACTAGGTGAAACCATGGCCGTTACATTTGTCATTGGCAATGCACATGAGCTATCACCCTCACTCATGATGCCAGGTAATACTATATCTTCCGCTCTAGCAAATGAGTTTACTGAAGCGGTTGGCGACATTTACACCTCTTCGCTCATCACCTTGGGCTTAACTTTATTTGTGATTACCTTTATTGTATTGGCGCTCGCAAAACTACTATTGATTCGCCTAGCGTTGCGCGAAGGTAAACAATCATGAGCCAGTTTAATAATCAGCGTTATCTAAGGCGCAAGTTTGTAAACGGCCTAGCACTGAGCATTTCTGTAGTAACCGTGATATTTGCGCTCACTTTTTTAGTGTGGATATTATGGACATTGTTTAGCCAAGGTTTTAGCCATCTCAACTTGGCTGTGTTTACCAAGATGACGCCACCTCCCGGAAGCGCTGGCGGGTTATTAAATGCAATACTGGGTAGCGTGTATATGGTGTTGTTTGCAACATTGATTGGTACGCCTGTAGGCATACTAGCTGGCACTTATCTTGCGGAATATGGCAAATCTGGCTGGTTAGCTCCGACGACAAGATTTATTAATGACATTTTACTTTCAGCACCGTCTATTGTCATCGGGCTATTTGTATATGAAGTTGCCGTCAATAGCGTTGGCCATTTTTCCGGTTGGGCAGGCTCATTGGCATTATCGCTACTCGTGATTCCTGTTGTAGTACGTACCACAGAAAACATGATGACTTTAGTTCCAAGCACCTTGCGCGAAGCCGCTGCTGCACTGGGCGCGCCCTATTGGAAAGTGATAGTAAACGTCGTATACCGGTCGGCCAAAACTGGCATCATGACTGGTCTATTACTTGCGGTTGCACGCATTAGTGGCGAAACAGCCCCACTATTATTTACCGCACTCAACAACCAATTTTGGAATTCAGATATGAGCAAGCCAATTTCCAGTTTGGCTGTGGTAATTTTCCAATTTGCAATGAGCCCGTATGAAGATTGGCAGCATTTAGCATGGGCTGGCGCACTTTTAATCACGCTATTTGTGTTGGGCCTTAATATCTTAGCGCGCACACTCTTTCGCTCCAATCAATCTCCAAGCTAATTTAGGATTACTTAAATATGTCTACAGAAACGCTTCCAGCGAAGATATCAACCAAAAATATGAATTTTTACTATGGTAAATTTCATGCGCTTAAAGACATCAACATTGACATACCTG
>JANYCB010000096.1 GCA_025360485.1 Methylotenera sp.
GAGGTAAGCGGGATCGAACCGCTGACCTCTTGCATGCCATGCAAGCGCTCTCCCAGCTGAGCTATACCCCCGCGTTACATCTTACGTAAGCCACCTGAATTTGTGCTAAATTCAAGAAGGCGCAATCTTAAGGGCGCGCAGGCCAATTGTCAACGTGTTTCTTGCTGATTTTGATTGTTATCCGCGCGTATTGCCTTGTGATTCAAACTGCGTTAAATCTACTTTAGGTTGTGGGTTCCAGCCTGCTTTGCGATGCTCGGCAATCACATTGGTAAAAATACCGCCGCGTACAAAAAACTTGGCTGTAACGCGCATAAATCTTGGCTGTGTGGCTTTGACCAAATCATCTAAAATCTGGTTCGTCACGGCCTCGTGAAAGCAACCTTCATCGCGAAAGCTCCAAATATAAAGTTTTAAGCTTTTCAGCTCTACACATAATTGGTCGGCAATATAATCGAGTGTAATCACCGCAAAATCGGGCTGACCCGTTTTAGGACACAGGCAAGTAAATTCGGGGATTTCCATATGAATATGAAAATCACGATTGGGGTTAGGGTTGGCAAACGTTTCTAATTGCTTGCTGGGTTGTGCACCAGGTTTCATATTGGCTTTTGCACCTAAAGTTTGTTCACTTGTCATAGAAAATGCGGTTTTTGGCGTAAAAAAACGTTATTATAACGCTTAAAATTAAAACCCAAATTTCTCATTCATTTTGCGCTTAACTCACCTAAAACTTGCTGGCTTCAAATCGTTTGTAGATCCAACCACCATTCACTTGCACGGTCAACGTGTGGGAGTGGTCGGCCCAAATGGTTGCGGCAAATCCAATGTCATGGAATCTGTGCGTTGGGTTTTAGGCGAGTCATCCGCCAAAGAAATGCGTGCAGATGCGATGGATGCGGTTATTTTCAATGGCTCTTCAAATCGCAAGCCTATATCGCGTGCTTCTGTCGAGTTGATTTTTGATAATCATTTAGGGGCAGCAGCTGGCGAATGGAGCCAATACGCGGAGATTAGTGTTAAACGCGTAATAGAACGCGAAAAAGGCTCAACTTATTATATTAACAATACCGCCGTGCGCAGACGCGATGTGGCGGATTTATTCCTCGGCACAGGCTTGGGTGGCAGGGCTTATGCAATCATCGGCCAAAACACCATTTCACGCATTGTAGAGGCCAAGCCAGAAGAGCTACGCGTATTTTTAGAAGAAGCTGCCGGCATCAGTAAATATAAAGAGCGCCGCCGTGAGACCGAATTACGCTTGCGAGATACGCGCGAAAACTTAGTGCGGGTAGAGGATATCTGCCGCGAACTGCAAAAACAAATTACCAAGTTAGAATCTCAAGCCGTTGTTACGCAACAATATCATGCGCTACAAGCCGCATTAAAGCTGGCTGATGGGCAATTATGGCTACTTAAAAAGCGTGATGCCAGCCGCGATTGGGAGAAGGCAAAAACGCAAGTTGAAAAATTGGTGAATCAACTTGAAGCGCAAACCGCAGAATTACGTAAAAGCGAGACAGAGCTTGAAAAAAGCCGCCAAGCGCATTATGCCGCCAGCGAGGCCATTAATATCGCGCAAGCCGCTTATTACGAGGCGAATGCGGAGGTTTCCAACTTAGAGAACCAAGTCAAACAAAATACCGAAGCGCGCGAACGTATGTCGCAGCAATTGCAGCAATTGACGCAATCGTTAGAGCGCAACGCAACAGCTGGTGCGACTTTTCAGCAAGAATTGGCACAAAAACAAGCCGAATTGGCTGAGGCAACAATGCATGAACAGCAATCACTGCAAGCCTTAGACGCGCTTAAACAAACGCTGCCAGAGAAGGATGTCGCACTAAAAGCAGCAACAGAATTGGCGCAAAAAAGCCAGCAGGCGCTTACAGATGCGAATCAGCGCATACAAATTGAAACCAGTAGCATTAATTTCATCACACAAAATATTGACGAAAATAATGCGCGCATTCAACGTTATAGCGCCGATTTGGCTAATTTGACCCTACCAGATGCAGCAGTGCTAAAAACTAGCGAAAGCGCGTTAAAACAAGCGCAGCAGGGCATTTCCAGCCTAGATAGCGCTCTGCAAAAATTGCGCTCGGATGAAACTGCGCTGCAAACGGAAATTAACCAATTACGCGAAACACAAAATCAAGCGCAACGCGCAAATAATCAGGCTGAGGCTGAGATTCACTCCTTGCAAAAACTACAGCAATCACTCAACACTGAAGGGAAGTTAGGCGATTGGCTGGCCAGCAAAGGTTTAAAAAATAATGCGCGTTTGTGGCAAAAAATTAAAATAGACGAAAGCTGGGGCGTCGCGCTAGAAGCGGTGTTAGGGGCGAAACTCAATGCCTTAATTTCAGAAAAAAGTGATTTTAGTGCACGTCCACCATCCGCTCTGGTACTGGGTTACAGAGCATCTAGTGAGGACAATACTGGCAAGCAAAATGCACATTTAACGCCACTTACCAGCGTGATTAAAGATTGCGAAGCAGATTTAAAACCAATTTTAGAGGATTGGCTGGCAGGCGCATATCTATTGGATTCTGGCGATGATGTACAAAAAACTATTGCAAAGCTTAATTTAGGCGAAAGCTTGGTGAATCAGCAAGGTGACGTGTTCAGCCGCCATAGCCTGGCCTATCATGGCGAAAATTCTAGCTTACATGGGATATTGGAGCGTCAACAACAACTGGAAAAACTGCAGAAAAACCTGCCTGGTTTACAGCAGCAATTGCAGCAAGTTTCCGAACAGCTAAAAACCGCTGAAAGCAAGCTAAAACAAGCGCGCCAGCAACAGCAACACGAAAATAATCAGTTGAAAATTGCCACCAATGCCTTGCATCTACAACAACTTGAATTTTCTAAATTACAGCAGGCGCATCAAACTTCGCTAGAACGCGAAAAAAGTATTCAAGCCGATATTCAGGCAGCGAAAAGCAGGTTGGCGCAGTTAACTACCGATAAAACAAGCAAACAAGCGGCTTTGCAGGATATCTCAGCTCAATTAGCTGCGCTGGAAACGGCAAAAAATAATGACTTTGCAGCCAAGCAACAGGCTGAGCAAGTATATTCCGCCTCTCGCGATACGATTCAATTGGCCGAAAAATCCTATCAAGAAATTTACTTTAATGTTAAGTTAGTAAGTAATAATATCAATGAGTTAAATAATAAAATTAATGTTAATTATCAAGAAAAAACTGCTTTTATACATAGGCAAACCGAAGCTGAGGATACTTTAAAGCTCACGCAGATGGATATGCTCAAAACCAATCTTGGTGATGCTATTAATATCAAGCAATTGCGGGAGACAACGCTAGCAGAAGCGCGTAATCATTTGGCAGGGCAAGAGCTGCAGTTGCAAGCGCTGGAGCGCGTGCGTATGCAAAACGAGCAGCAATTGCACCCGATGCGCGACAATGTTGAGCAAAGCCGCCTAAATGAGCAGGAAGCACGATTGCATTTTGAGCAATGCCAAGCTGGTTTAGTGGGAAACGGTATGAATGAACAAGAGCTGGCGGCAGGGTTGGCAGAAAATGCGAAAACCAGCGAACTGGTGCGAAAAACAAGTCAACTGCAGCAACAAATAGAGGAAATAGGCCCAGTGAATATGGCGGCCATACAAGAGCTGGCAACCGAGACAGAACGCAAGATCTATCTGGATAGTCAAATGCTGGATTTGCGCCAAGCGACCGAAACTTTGGAAGATGCGATTAAAAAAATAGATCGCGAAACACGCGATAAATTAATGCAGACATTCAATACCGCGAATCAACATTTTGGCGAACTTTTTGCTGCCTTGTTTGGCGGCGGACAGGCAAGGCTGGAGCTGCTTGGGGATGAGATTTTAGATACGGGCTTGCAAGTGTTCGCGCAGCCGCCAGGTAAGAAAAATACGACGATTCAACTGCTTTCTGGTGGAGAAAAAGCCTTAACCGCGCTGGCGTTGGTGTTTGCGTTATTTAGATTGAATCCGGCACCGTTCTGCTTAATGGACGAAGTGGATGCACCCTTGGATGATAGCAATACCGAACGTTTTTGTAATATGGTGAAAAAAATGGCCGAAAAAACGCAGTTTTTATTTGTTTCACACAATAAAATCACCATGGAAATGGCGCAGCAATTAATTGGTGTTACCATGCAGGAATCAGGCGTTTCGCGCATTGTAGACGTGGATATTGAAGCGGCTATGGAAATGCATGCTTGAAAAATTATTGAATAAGCTCGAAAATCAAGATTCAATTACAATAAGGTTTAATTCAAAGTAAAATAAAACCATGTCAGATTTGCAAGTCGCACTTATCATTTTAGGCGTTTTTATTATTGCAGGCGTTGTTGTGTACAACTGGATGCAAGAGAGAAAATTGCGTAAAGAAGTTACCAGTGAATTCATCGTGCCGCAAAAAGACGTGTTGTCCGAGGATTTTTATATTGATACGGATGCTTATGTTGAAAAAGAACTGGCTGAAGTCACCGAAAAAGCACTATCTGTAAAACATTCAGTACCAGCTGAACCCATGCCAACATTGGCGGCTGTGGATGACAGTGTGTTTGACGATAGTCCAATTGTCAGCCATGAAATGCAAGAGGATGCGGCACCTGAAGCCGATGCTCCCGTGAGTGTTTTCGCTAGCGCCGCGGTTATTCAGGAGGAGTCGCAATCCGAACCAATCGTGAAGGCGACTCTGCTACAGGGAATTCATGCTAGTTTGCCAGATGCTGTGCATACACAGGTTGATTTGTCATCAATTTTGTATGCCACTAAAAATTTCAGCGTTAAAGATTTAGATGCGCTAAGTGCGTCCCTTGCAGAGATTTCACAGCCGATTATGGTGTACGGTTTAGACAATGAAGAAAAATGGCACCTACTCAGTGAAAACGTGCCAGACGTGACCTTTAAGCAAGTGGCATGCAGCTTGCAGCTTGCCGATCGTGGCGGGCCAGTAGCAAAAAACCTGCTCAACAAATTTCAATTTGCGGTAGAAGATTCTGGCTTGACTCTGAATGCGCATGTGGAGTGGCAGGGCAATGGCGACGCGATGCAGCGCGCGATTGAGTTGGATCAGTTTTGTATCGAAGTTGATCAATTGATTAGCGTGCACCTGGTGCAAGGCGAGATGCCGATTCATGGCACAAAATTTAAGGGTTTGGCAGAAGCCAACGCGATGCGCCTAAAGGATGATGGTAAGTTTTATTACTATGCTAATGGCAAAGAAGAACCGTTATTTTGTTTAATTGACACCAACAATACTCCATTTACTACCGAAAGTTTGC
>JANYCB010000103.1 GCA_025360485.1 Methylotenera sp.
TATTTGCGGTTTGGCTGCGCTTATTGCAGCAAGCGCCCAACAGTGTGTTGTGGCTGCTGGATTGTAACCCTTGGGCTAAGTCAAATTTGCAGTATCAAGCCGAGAAAGCGGACATAGACAAAAATAGGCTGATTTTTGCGCCACGTATCGCCATTGCAGACCATCAAGCTCGCCATGCACATGCAGACTTATTTTTAGACACCCTGCCCTACAACGCGCATACAACCGCCGGCGATGCCCTATTTATGCGCTTGCCTGTGCTCACATGCATGGGTGAAACATTTGCCTCTCGCGTTGCGGCCAGCATATTGCATCGCGTTAATATGCTAGAACTAATCACAGAATCTTTAGCAGAATATGAACAAAAAGCGCTGTATTTTGCGCAAAACACTGAAAAATTAGCGCAACTAAAACAAAAACTTAATACCAATATCGAACATTCTGCGTTATTTAATCCAACCCAATTTGCACGCGATTTAGAACAGCAATATTTAACTATTTGGCAAACGCATTTTAATCGCAGCGACAACTAGCTATGTAATAATTGCAAGGCTTGTGATAGAGTAAAAATAACTTAAGAACAGGAATTACTATGGCCGCAATTGATATTACTCCAGTGCTCAAATTTATGACCGAAAAAGGTGGTTCCGACCTATTCTTTAGTACTAGTGCAGCAATTCACATGGAAGTTGAAGGTGAAACCATGCCTGTCAATACTCAAAAAATGACGCCAGGCATGATTAAAGAAATTGCTTACTCCATTATGAGCCCAGCGCAGATTGAGGAGTTTGAGTCCACGTTAGAGTGCAACTTTGCTATTGGGCGCAAGGATATTGGCCGTTTCCGCGTCAATGTATTTAAACAACGTGGCGAAGTGGGTATGGTGATTCGCCATATTAAAACTGAGATTCCCGATTTTGAAACACTAGGTTTGCCGCTTATTTTGCGTGAATTAATCATGCGTAAGCGAGGTCTTGTTTTGGTAGTGGGCGCCACAGGTTCAGGCAAATCGACCACATTGGCTTCGATGATTGATTACCGCAACGCTAACGAAATGGGCCACATTGTTACCATTGAAGACCCCATTGAATTTGTCTACACGCACAAAAAATCGATAGTCGATCAACGAGAAGTGGGCATCGATACGCATTCTTTCGAAAACGCTTTAAAAAACGCCATGCGCCAAGCACCTGACGTGATCTTAATTGGCGAAATACGCGATATGCATGGCATGCAACAAGCACTTACCTATGCCGAAACTGGGCATTTATGCCTAGCCACCTTGCATGCCAATAATGCTAACCAGGCGCTAGAACGTATTATTTCATTCTTCCCTACTGAAGCTAAACATGGCCTATTGCTTGGCATTTCGTTGAATTTGGTGGCGATTGTTTCACAACGTTTAATTCCAGGAAAAATACAAAAACGTGTCGCTGCCGTTGAGGTGATGATTAACACGCCCTATATCGCAGAGTTAATTCAAAAACAAAAACTGGGTGAAATGAAAGAAATTATGGCGGATAACAACGATATTGGCATGAATACTTTCGATCAATCTTTATTTCGTTTATTCACTAATGGCAAAATTGATGAAGAAAATGCGCTACAAAATGCCGACTCTCGCAACGATTTATCGCTAAAAATGCGTTTTGCGGCTGAAGGCAAAGCTGGTGGTTTCGGTGGTTAAATTAGTTCTTATGATTGAATGCTGCGACTAATGCAGCGGCAATAATAAAAACGCCACCAATCCATTCATTTAAGCTCATCACCTCGTGCGCCAAATAATACGAGGCAAATGCAGCGACCACTAGCTCAAACAAAAACAGTACCGAGGCGCGTATAGCGGTAAGTTGCGTTACACCAAACTGCACTAGCATGGTGGCCGCCATCAACAATAGGGCAACCAACCCCATCATCAGCCAATTCGATGCGCTAAAAAAACTGGGCGCTGGAAAGCTTTGTCCTGAGCCATTAGCCTCCAAAAATAGAGAAAAGATCATTGCCACACTCAACACACCAATCCAAACTGCAAATGATTTAGCGCGAATAGTGAGATGATTCGATTTGCGCGTAATCACGTTGCTAAACGCAAAACCGATGCCCGATGACAATGCCAGCCATTCCGAGGTGTTGCGTGGAATTGGCCAGTGATTCACAACAGTACTAAATGGCCCAGCCAGCATGATATAAGCGCCTGTTAGCGCGATGCAGATAGAAATAAACCCAACTTTGGTAATCGGCTCTTTTAACCAAAAACGCGCTAGCAATAGCGTCCACAATGGCGAAAGATAAAACAGCAGCATAATACGCATCACTTCGCCATCGATTACCGCCACCACATAGCTCATGTTTGTCCAGCCAGCCACTAAGCCTAACCAGATAATACTTTTAGGTTGTGCAAACAAGCCACGCCAATGTTTGCCGAAGAAAATCGCCGCAATCACTGTGGCTATGCTATAAGTGTAAAAACTAGAAGCGACGCCAGATACCCCCGCATCGGCCATCAGGCGGTACGGATACCAAATCGCGCCCCAACACAAGGCACCGAAAAGCAGGCCAAATACCGCTATGTTTTGTTTATTAGTATTGCCCAATGTAATGCCTGCTCTCTATAATGCTTGCCTATGAATCCAAATTTGAATTTGCTACAACCTTACCCGTTTCAGCGCCTGCGCGATTTGTTTGCAGGCACGGTGCCAAATCCCGCTTATTCTGCCATTAATCTATCTATTGGGGAGCCCAAACACGCCACGCCACAGCTCATTAAAGACGCGCTGACGCAAAATTTGGCAGGTTTGGCACATTATCCCACGACTGTCGGCTCAATAGCGCTTAGAGAAGCCATTTCTGCTTGGATTTCACGTCGATACTTCGTACCACATTTAAATCCAGAAACATCGATATTGCCTGTGAATGGTAGTCGCGAGGCCTTATTTGCGTTTGCGCAAGTGATTATTGATAAGACAATACCTAACCCTATCGTTATTTCACCCAATCCGTTTTTCCAAATTTATGAAGGTGCTGCATTTTTAGCGGGGGCCGAGCCTTACTTTATCAATACCTTGCCAGAGAACGAACATGCAATGGATTTTGAAAGTGTTCCTATCGAAGTATTAAATCGCACTCAATTGGTCTATGTATGTAGTCCTGGCAACCCTTCTGGTAAGGTGATGAGTCTAGAACAATGGAAAATATTGTTTACATTATCTGATCAATACAACTTCGTGATTGCCGCAGATGAATGTTATTCAGAGATTTATTTTGATGAAGCCTATCCTCCGCTGGGCGCGCTACAAGCCGCGCATCAGTTAGGTCGCGATTATAAAAATCTTATTATTTTTGGCTCGCTTTCTAAACGCTCTAACGTGCCTGGCATGCGTTCTGGCTTTGTGGCGGGCGACGAAAAAATTATCGGAAAATTTACGCTGTACCGCACCTACCATGGCTGTGCCATGAGTCCCGTGGTGCAAGCAGCCTCCATTGCCGCATGGAGCGATGAGGCGCATGTGATTGAAAATCGCAGAATGTATGCTGAAAAATTTAAGGCGGTTACCAATATGCTATCTAGCGCACTCATGGTCGAAATGCCAGATGCGGCGTTTTACTTATGGGCAAGAGTAAAGCAAAACACCAGTTCTAAGCAAAACGACACTGATTTCGCCTTAAAGCTGTATCGTGATTTCAATGTAATCGTGCTGCCAGGCAGTTATTTAGCGCGTGAGGCGCACGGCATTAACCCAGGACAAAATTTTATACGTATGGCGCTTGTTGCAAGCTTAGAAGAGTGCATTGAAGCAGCAAAACGTATGCAAATAATATTAATTTAAAAAATTAATATTATTGTGTAATAAATTGATTTATATCATTAAATATAAATTCATTTAGGTTGGAATTTAAGCAATCTAATTCTTTCACATCAACCATTCCGCGTAGCCATGTTAGTTGGCGTTTTGCTAACTGACGCGTGGCAAAAATACCTCTGTCACGCAGTTCTGCCAAGTCAAAGTCACCATTCAAGTGCTCAAGCGCCTGCCGATAACCCACGCAGCGCATAGCCGTTGATTCTGGCGTTAAACTTGGATATTTGGCAATCAGCACCCTCACCTCATCCACAAAACCATCTTTTAGCATCTGCTCAAATCGTGCTTCAATGCGCGCATGCAGCACTTTGCGGTCACTGGGAATCAGCGCGATTTTAAGTAATTTGTAAGGCAACGCCTCGCTGGTTTGCTTGGCGAATAGGCTAGACATAGTTTCACCCGTAATTTCATAAACCTCCAACGCACGCTGAATGCGCTGCATATCGTTAGGCATCAGGCGCGTGGCGGTTTCTGGGTCTATGCTCGCAAGTTTGCTGTGCATGGCTGGCCAGCCTATTTGCGCGGCCTCTGCGTCGAGTTTGGCACGTATGTCTTGGTTCGCCTCTGGCAAACCACTTAAACCACCCTCTAGCGCTTTAAAATACAACATGGTGCCACCAACCAGCACCGGTACTTTGCCGCGCGCCGTAATCTCGGCCATGAGTCGCAGGGCATCCGTTCTAAAATTCGCCGCAGAATAGGCCTCGGTTGGGGGAATCATATCAATTAAATGATGCGGTGCGCTTGCCAGCGTTGCCGCATCTGGCTTGGCGGTGCCGATGTTCATGTCCTTAAATACCAGTGCAGAATCGACACTGATGATTTCAACGGGGAGTTTGGAATAACAATGCACCGCCGCACCAGTCTTGCCGCTAGCAGTTGGGCCCATTAGAAAAACAGCTTTTAAATTCTCTAATGCGGCCATACTCTAATTGCGCGTAACCGCTTCACTATTGTTCTGGATTGCTCTTCATCCCACTTCGTGCCCTTATATTCTGCTGAAGTAGCTGACAATTCGCTCCATTCCCATTCTGATAAAGAGCCAGATTTATCTTCGGAGCCGGGTTTATTTTTAGTGTCCCATGCATTTCTAAAATCATCACCATTAATTACTACTAAAAAATCAACGCATGATTTATGAACTGAGGTACTGTTAACCAAACTTTGGTATATAG
>JANYCB010000133.1 GCA_025360485.1 Methylotenera sp.
CAAGGTGGTGGTCATAAGCAGCACTATCGCATGATTGATTTCCGTCGTAATAAAGACGGTATTCCTGCGAAAGTAGAGCATATTGAGTACGATCCAAATCGTACCGCACATATTGCCTTGCTGTGCTATGCCGATGGTGAGCGTCGTTACATTATTGCACCACGCGGTATTGCAGCAGGTGCGCAATTAATCAGCGGTGCAGAAGCGCCTATTAAAGTAGGTAATGCTTTACCGTTACGTAATATCCCAGTCGGTAGCACGATACATTGCATTGAATTGCAACCTGGTAAAGGCGCACAAATAGCTCGCTCAGCAGGTACTTCAGTACAGTTGTTAGCACGTGAAGGTGCATACGCCTCACTACGTTTGCGTTCTGGCGAGGTTCGCCGGGTACATGTAGATTGCAAAGCAACTTTAGGCGAAGTGGGCAATGAAGAGCATTCACTACGTTCAATTGGTAAAGCTGGTGCAATGCGCTGGCGTGGTGTTCGTCCAACCGTTCGCGGTGTGGTAATGAACCCAGTTGATCACCCGCACGGTGGTGGTGAAGGTAAAACAGCTGCTGGTATGAATCCAGTAAGCCCATGGGGTGTTAAAACAAAAGGTTATCGTACACGCAGCAATAAGCGTACAGATAATATGCGTATTAGTCGTCGTCCGAGAGGCGTAAGGTAATCATATGGCACGTTCAATTAAAAAAGGTCCATTTATTGATGGTCATTTGGCTAAAAAAGTAGAAGTTGCGGCTGCTAGTCGCGATCGCAAACCAATTAAAACTTGGTCACGTCGTTCTACCATCTTGCCAGATTTTATTGGTTTAACAATTGCTATTCACAATGGTAAGCAACATATACCAGTGTTGATTTCTGAAAACATGGTTGGTCACAAGCTCGGTGAATTTGCGTTAACGCGCACATTCAAGGGCCATGCGGCTGATAGAAAAGTAGCGAAGAAATAGAGGCCAATGATGCAAGTAACTTCAATATTAAAAGGCGTTCACCTTTCTCCGCAAAAAGCACGTTTGGTGGCTGACCTAGTTCGTGGCAAAAAAGTGGATCATGCACTTGATATCTTAAATTTCACACCAAAGAAAGGTGCAGAGATTATTAAGAAAGTAGTTGAATCAGCAATTGCTAACGCGGAACATAACAATGGTGCTGATATCGATGAATTGAAGGTAACTTCAATTTATGTGGATAAAGGCATTGTGCTTAAACGTATTCGTCCTCGTGCAAAAGGCCGCGCAGGTCGTATTATTAAACCAACCTGTCACATTCATGTGACAGTCGGAGACTCAAAGGCATAATATGGGACAAAAAATACATCCAATAGGCTTCCGTCTGAGTGTCAATAAAAATTGGTCCTCACGTTGGTATGCAAATAGCAAAAACTTCCCTGAAATGTTGCAAAGCGACATTAAAGTGCGTGCGTTTTTAAATAAAAAATTAGCTAGTGCTGCAGTGAGTAAAATCATTATTGAGCGCCCAGCAAAAAATGCAAAAATTACCATTCACAGCGCGCGTCCGGGCGTGGTGATTGGTAAAAAAGGTGAAGATATTGAATCTTTACGCTCTGCTTTGCAAGGCATGATGGGCGTACCAGTACACTTAAATATTGAAGAAGTGCGTAAACCAGAAATTGATGCCACATTGATTGCGCAATCCATTGCGCAACAGCTTGAAAAGCGTGTGATGTTCCGTCGTGCTATGAAACGCGCTATGCAAAATGCCATGCGTTTGGGTGCGCAAGGTATCAAAATCATGAGTTCAGGTCGTTTGAATGGTATTGAGATTGCGCGTACTGAATGGTATCGCGAAGGCCGTGTGCCATTGCATACATTGCGTGCAGATATTGATTATGGCGTGGCCGAAGCGTTAACAACATACGGTATTATCGGTATCAAAGTGTGGGTATTTAAAGGCGAGATTTTTGCTGATAACGTACAAGCGCCAATTGGTGCAACAGCGCCAGCCGCCACGCCAGTAGCCGAACCAGAGAAAAAAGTAAGAAAGCCGAGGGCTAAAGATGCTGCAACCGTCTAGACAAAAATACCGCAAGATGCAAAAAGGCCGCAACAAGGGCATTGCAACGACGGGTAATAAAGTAAGTTTTGGTGATTTTGGCTTAAAAGCCATTGGCCGCGGTCGTTTGACTGCACGTCAGATTGAGGCTGCGCGTCGCGTCATGACTCGCCACATTAAACGTGGTGGTCGTGTGTGGATTCGTATTTTCCCAGATCAACCAATTTCTAAAAAGCCAGCTGAAGTGCGTATGGGTAACGGTAAAGGTAGTACTGAGTACTACGTAGCGCAAATCCAACCAGGTAAGATGTTATATGAAATGGACGGCGTGAGCGAAGAGCTAGCGCGTGAAGCGTTCCGTTTGGCAGCCGCTAAGTTGCCAATTGAAACGACATTCATGACCCGTCAGTTAGGGAGTTAGGCATGAAAGCTACCGAATTAAGAGCAAAAAGTGTGGATGAATTGAATGCTGAGTTGATTGAATTGCGCCGTGCGCAGTTCTCGCTCCGCATGCAAATTGCAACACAACAATTAACAAAAGTAGATCAGCTAGGTAAAGTACGCAAAGATGTTGCGCGTGTGAAGCTTGTATTGGCTGAGAAAGCGAAACAGGCATAATGATGACAGACGTTAAAATGGCAGAATCTACAAAAGTAGTACGCACACTAAGCGGTCGCGTTGTGAGCGACAAAATGGATAAAACCATTACTGTATTAGTTGAGCGTAAAGTAAAGCATCCGTTAATCGGTAAGGTGATTGTGAAATCCAATAAATTTCACGCGCACGACGAAAAAAACGAATGTAAAGAAGGTGACTTGGTGACTATTACTGAAAGTCGCCCACTATCCAAGACAAAAACATGGGTATTAGGTAAGGTAGTGACTAAGGCGTAAGCAATAGTTGATGTAAAAGGGTGTTTATGGCTTGCTTCAAACCATGAATACCCGTTATAATGTTTGACTTTTCGGCACTCGTGGACTTTAAGATTAAAGTTCATAAAAGCAAGTGCCCCAATACTGACCGTGGTCTACTGGCCGTTTTAACAAATGGCTGGTGTTGGTTTAACGGATTAAGTTGGAGATTTATCTCATGATTCAAATGCAATCTAGGCTAGAAGTTGCCGATAACACTGGTGCCCGCTCTGTGCAGTGCATCAAAGTGTTGGGCGGCTCAAAACGCCGTTACGCTGGTATAGGCGACATCATCAAGGTCAGCATTAAAGATGCTGCCCCACGTGGTCGCGTTAAAAAAGGTGAAGTTTACAGTGCAGTTGTGGTGCGCACCGCTAAAGGCGTGCGCCGCCCAGATGGCTCATTGGTTAAATTCGACACTAACGCCGCCGTATTACTCAACAATAAATTAGAACCGATTGGTACCCGTATTTTTGGCCCAGTGACACGCGAGCTACGTACTGAGCGTTTCATGAAAATCGTTTCACTAGCACCTGAAGTGTTGTAAGGCTAAGGATTAACTATGAGCAAAATTCATAAAGGCGACCAAGTCATTTTAAATACTGGTAAAGATAAAGGTAAGCGCGGTACCGTGCTGAGCATCCTTGATTCTGGCCATGTTGTGGTTGAAGGTTTAAATTTGGCTAAAAAGCACGCCAAACCAAACCCAATGAAAGGCATTACTGGCGGCATTATCAATAAAGAAATGCCGATTGATATTTCTAATGTTGCATTATTTAATAGTGCAACGAAAAAAGCAGACCGTGCAGGTTACAAAGTTTTGAAAGACGGCAAAAAAGTGCGCGTATTCAAATCTAACGGCGAAGCAGTGGACGCATAGGATAAATTATGGCGCGCTTAAAACAATTTTATAAAGACTCAGTTGTTAAAAAAATGACAGAGCAATTTGGCTACACTTCAGTCATGCAAGTGCCTCGCATTGAAAAAATCACCTTAAATATGGGTGTAGGCGAAGCGGTTGCAGATAAAAAAGTGATGGAAAATGCAGTAGGTGATATGGAAAAAATCGCTGGTCAAAAAGTGGTAGTGACTAAAGCGAAAAAATCTGTAGCCGCATTTAAAATTCGTGATGATTATCCTGTTGGCTGTAAAGTCACTTTGCGTCGCGAACGTATGTATGAATTTTTAGATCGCCTCATTACGGTTGCTATTCCGCGTATTCGTGACTTCCGCGGTATTCCTGCGAAATCATTTGATGGTCGTGGCAATTACAACATGGGCGTGAAAGAGCAAATCATATTTCCAGAAATTGAATATGACAAAATTGACGCGATTCGCGGCATGAATATTACGATTACTACAACGGCAAAAACGGACGAAGAGGCCAAAGCACTTTTGGCAGCGTTTAGTTTTCCTTTTAGAGGTTAAGACATGGCAAAAACATGTATGACAGAACGCGAGCTTAAACGCCGCGACACCGTGAAAAAATTCGCAGCAAAACGCGATGCTTTAAACGCAACTATTAACGATCAAAGTGCTAGTTTAGAAGATCGTCGTGATGCGCGTTTAAAATTGCAAAGTCTGCCACGTAATTCAAGCCCAGTGCGCTTACGCAACCGTTGTGCACTCACAGGCCGCCCACGTGGTGTTTATAGTAAATTTGGTATCGGTCGCAGCAAATTGCGCGATTTGATGATGAGTGGTCAAGTGCCAGGCATCACCAAAGCTAGTTGGTAACGGAGGATATAGATTATGAGTATGAGTGATCCGATTGCCGATATGCTAACGCGTATTCGTAACGCGCAAAGTGTGAATAAATTGTCAGTTTCAATGCCTGCATCTAAACTTAAAGGCGCTATTGCTAGTGTGTTAAAAGATGAAGGTTATATTGATGACTTTGCAGTGCTTGCCAATGATGGCAAACCATTGTTAAGCATCAGCTTGAAATATTATGCAGGCCGTCCTGTGATTGAGAAGATTGACCGCGTCAGTAAGCCCGGTCTTCGCGTTTACAAAGGCAGCCAAAATATACCTAAAGTAATGAATGGTCTTGGTGTGACAATATTGTCAACATCCAAGGGTGTAATGACAGATCGTAAAGCACAAGCAGCCGGTATCGGTGGCGAAGTGTTGTGCGTAGTGGCTTAAGGAGAAGCAAATGTCACGTGTTGCTAAAAATCCAGTCGCTATTCCAGAAAAAGTTGAAGTGGTGTTAAGCGCAAATAGTATTGCGGTAAATGGCCCATTAGGCAAGTTGTCTCATCCGTTATCAGATGCAGTAGTATTAAAACGCGAAGGTGAAACCATTACGTTTGCTGCCACTAGCGATAGCCAGCATTCACGCGCTATGTCAGGCACATTGCGTGCTCTAGTTTCTAATATGGTGCAAGGTGTTTCGACTGGCTTTACGCGTAAATTAACATTGGTTGGCGTTGGCTATAAAGCCAATGCGCAGGGCTCAATGCTTAACCTGGAATTAGGTTATTCACACCCAATCAACCACAAAATGCCGGTTGGCATTACTGTACAAACACCTACACCAACCGAAGTGATTTTGACTGGTTATGATAAGCAGGTGGTGGGTCAAATTGCAGCACAGATTCGTTCTTACCGTGCACCAGAGCCGTACAAAGGCAAGGGTGTGCGCTATTCAGATGAAGTGGTAGCAATTAAAGAAACTAAAAAGAAATAAGTAGACTGAAAAATAATTAGGACTTATAAAAATGAACAACGTAAATAATCGCTTGCGCCGTGCACGTAAAACCCGTGCCAAAATTGCCGAGTTAAAAGTTACACGTTTAAGCGTGCATCGTACTAATACGCATATTTATGCACAAATTATTGCTGAAACTGGCGACAAAGTATTGGCTAGCGCATCAACAGTTGAAGCAGGTGTGCGCAAAAAAGTAAAAAATGGTGGCAATGTTGAAGCTGCTGCAGTCATTGGCAAACTTATTGCCGAAAAAGCGAAAAAAGCGGGCATTACTACGGTGGCTTTTGATCGTTCAGGCTACAAATACCATGGTCGTATCAAGGCGTTAGCAGATGCTGCGCGTGAAAACGGTCTGTCATTCTAATTAAGCGAGATAGATAATGGCTAGAGAAATCGAACAACAATCACAACAAACCGATGGTTTGCGTGAAAAAATGATTACCGTAAACCGTGTAAGTAAAACGGTTAAAGGTGGTCGTATCATGAGTTTCGCAGCATTGACAGTTGTCGGTGACGGTGATGGTGCAGTCGGCATGGGCAAAGGCAAGGCACGCGAAGTACCTGTTGCTGTGCAAAAGGCCATGGATGAAGCGCGTCGTGGTATGTTGAAAGTGAACTTGAACAACGGTACGCTACATCACGCTGTGACTGGTGTTCACGGTGCGGCAAAAGTGTTTATTCAACCTGCTTCAGAAGGTACTGGTATTATTGCTGGTGGCGCAATGCGCGCGATTTTTGAAGTGATGGGCATTACCAACGTGGTAGCAAAATGCATCGGTTCAACTAATCCTTACAATTTGGTTCGCGCAACTTTGAACGGCTTAGAGTCAATGAATACTCCAGCAGAAATCGCGGCAAAACGCGGCAAGTCTGTAGAAGAAATTAGAGGTTAACAATGGCTACAGCAAAAAAAGCAAGCGCTAAAGCAGAAAAAAACGTAGCAACTATAAAAGTGACGCTAGTAAAAAGCGTAATTGGTAGAATTGAAGCGCATCGCGCTACTGTAAAAGGCTTGGGCCTACGTCGTATGCATCATACGGTTGAGCTGCAAGACACACCAGCAATTCGCGGCATGATTAATGCTGTTGGCTATCTATTAAAGGTAGAAGGATAATGCAATTAAATACAATTAAGCCTGCTGAAGGCGCTAAAAAGAACCGTCGTCGCGTTGGTCGCGGCATTGGATCTGGTTTGGGTAAAACCGCTGGCCGTGGTCATAAAGGTCAAAAATCGCGTACTGGCGGCTTCCATAAAGTCGGCTTTGAAGGCGGTCAGATGCCATTGCAACGCCGTTTACCAAAGCGTGGTTTTAAGTCAATGACAAAAGCTGATACGGCGCATGTGCGCACTTCTGAGCTAAATAATTTGCCAGTAGATACGATTGATTTGTTGGTGTTAAAGCAAGCAAATGTTATTTCTGGCAATGCGCTGGCGGCAAAAGTATTTTTGTCTGGCGAAGTGACTAAAAAGCTTAAATTAAGCGGTTTGTTGTTGACTAAAGGCGCGCGGGCTGCGATTGAAGCGGCTGGCGGCAAAGTCGCAGAAGCGTAAGTAGAGAAAAGCATTGGCGCAAGATAGTTTATTAGCTTCAGTCGGAAAAATGGGCGAGCTCAAAAGCCGCTTATGGTTTGTGTTGGGTGCTTTAGTGGTCTATCGCTTAGGCGCACACATTCCAGTGCCGGGAATTGACCCAACAGTACTGAAGCAGCTGTTTGATTCGCAAAGCGGCGGTATTTTAGGCATGTTTAACATGTTCTCTGGCGGCGCGTTATCTCGTTTCACCGTGTTTGCTTTGGGCATTATGCCGTATATTTCGTCATCAATTATTATGCAATTGGTGTCGGTAGTTTCTCCAAAAATGGAGGCGCTAAAAAAAGAAGGCGAAGCAGGTAGACGTACCATAACCAAATACACGCGCTACGGCACAGTGATATTGGCTACGTTTCAGGCTTTGGGTATTGCAATTGCCTTAGAAGGGCAATCAGGTTTGGTGTTGGAGCCGGGGTTGGCCTTTAGATTGACAGCAGTAATTACGCTGGTGAGTGGCACCATGTTTTTGATGTGGTTGGGTGAGCAAATTACAGAACGCGGCATTGGTAATGGCATATCGATTATCATTTTTGCAGGTATTGTTGCTGGCTTGCCGCGTGCGGTTGGCAGTACATTAGAGTTGGCGCGTACGGGCGCATTCTCCATACCGCTAGTGATGTTCTTATTTGTAGCCGTGTTATTAGTAACGGCTTTGGTGGTGTTTGTAGAACGTGGTCAACGTAAAATTACAGTGAACTATGCCAAGCGCCAAGTGGGCAACAAAGTGTATGGTGGCCAAACAACGCACTTGCCTTTGAAGCTGAATATGGC
>JANYCB010000159.1 GCA_025360485.1 Methylotenera sp.
GGCACGACCGCTCTCAAAACCCATTTTACTGAGTCGGTCAAATTTCTCATGCTTGGCAATGAGGTTAATAAACACAACGAATTCTGCCGGCAATTGCCTTGGTGTCCCGTCAGTTCTAGCAAAACGCGTGTGCCAGTGTGGATCATCTAGCTGTTCCGGCGAACCTAAATCAGCCAAAAAGTTAATCACTTGCACTTGCGTGCGCGCATCTAACGCAAACCATTCATCTGCTAAGCCCAACTTACGAAATACCGCATTGGTTTTATTACCGGGCAACTCATCACGGCTTAATCTATCTAAATTGAGTCCACGCCCTTCTGGTTTGGCACAGCCAGCGACTTCTAATTCCTCATAAATCGCTTTAAAACTCACGGTTTCTTTTTCATCACACAATTGGCGAATCACTGTCTTTTGCGTTGCGGAAAGCTTCTCGACACGTTTACCCGCACCCCAGCGTAAATCACTTAAAGTTTTTTCAATTCTAAAATGCTGAAATGCCAGTTGCGCCCTTGGTGCGCGGGCGAGTGTGGGCTCTAAACCGCATTGCCCCACCATACCGCCAACCGCTTTTAGTGGGCGTTGGTAGAAAATCGCGTCTTGAAAAACTGCTTTAAGCAATTTGTTTTGATGTTGTGTGTTTAGGGCAGAATAAAAAGCCGATTGTGTTTGCCAGATTTGCTCAAACTCAGCTACTAGCTGGCTGCGAAGCGCATAAAGATTAGGATCTTCAATCGTTTTATCGTTAGATTCTTTAATCTTGAGTTTTGTAGGTTTGCCATCCAACCAGCGCTGGTACAAAAATTCACCAAGGGTAATAACCTTTTCAGGGCTTTTGGCTTCTGCTAGCTCTGTCATTTGTTTTTTTAAATCGTTATTACCACCTTCCACTTCACCTAATTTAGCACCTTCTTTTTTGGGTCTAAACTCACCGGCGTAACCCCGACGTTTACCGAGTTTGATGAAAACCCGAATTAAATCTGATAATGGAATTTGTTGACGTGCTGCTTTTGCACGAAGTTCTAGTAACGTTCTGCCGCTGTCAGTCGATGGTTCAATTTCAATGCCTAACAACGGCGCAAGTGATGCAATATGTTTAGTGCGCCCAAGACGGCGGTCTATTTGGCGACGCTGCATACGCGCGGCACGCCTGCCAGCTTTCTTAGACTTTAACCCCGCTTGGCTTTTTTCCAAAGGCTCGTCAAATACTCGTACATGACTCCACACTAAATCCAGCGGCTGATTATTGTTATCTAGTGAAAAAGCCGCCACACCCAACGAGGCTGTACCTACATCCAAACCAACACGATAACGCATGACTATTCCCCAGGTAACTTATTGATGTTATGATGAAAGTGTATCAGGTATTCCGATGGTGGGGACTATCGGTAACAAGGGTTTAAAAACCCACCGATATAAATGGCGCACTTAGGTGCGCCATTTTTTAAGGTCGCTTCAAATTGCAGTGTAGCTATAATGTAGCTACACACCTTGAATTAACCTTGCTTTTGACTGTTTTAAACTGCAATAATAATTTGGCGGGAATTGCAAGGTATTGTTTAGTTTAAGTATTTAATTTACTGGCTATTTTTGAAAATCCGCGTGTCGGCAGTTCGATTCTGCCCCCGGCCACCATTATTGATAAGGTTCACAGCGATGTGGGCTTTTTTTTGTTTCTAGCCAGCCATAGCTAAATCGTAACCATTAAACACAGCGTTTATTCGTGAAACTGTATGTGCAATATTATCTGGTGCCACATGTGCATAACGTTCGACCATTGCTGCAGTCTTCCAACCATCCAATCTCTGAAGCTCATGTGTAGGTGCATATGGGAAGGATTTTGGTGGGATATTGGTCTAAGTTGAGAGAATTTGGGGGCTAATCAGTTTCGTCCTGTTGTATGCAGAAAGCAGGATCTGCCTTCGTGTCCGGAAAGACTAGATAATATGGGCGAAACTCGCTAAACTGGAATCATTTAACGCGTGAAATTTGAGGGGAACCCTGCTCGTATGATTGGTTGGCCAATACCCGTCCGAGACTTAATTAACCCTTTTGGAAAGTGCATGGTGCGTTCTTCAATAGCAAAAACAATACTGATGTTGG
>JANYCB010000009.1 GCA_025360485.1 Methylotenera sp.
CAAACTCCACATCAAAGCTATATTTGATTTTATCTTTCAACTTGCGACCAAATTTTTCGCCCATGGCATCATCGCTTAAATAGGTGATGTGACCCAGCATGCGCACAATACTGTGCCGCATCGCGGCCTTAGAATCGCGCGCATGCTGGGTCACATCACCTATTTAAGCGATGATGCCATGGGCGAAAAATTTGGTCGCAAGTTGAAAGATAAAATCAAATATAGCTTTGATGTGGAGTTTGAGATGGAATCTTACTTGCGCTACCAAGGTGATAAATTCGCCGCCGAGTTCGATGCCAATACTTATTTACGCATGACGCGCGCGCTGGATTACTACGACCCGGCGCTCGAGTTTGGTGGCGATTTAAGCAATGCCTTGAACAATGTAAAAGCTGAATTTTTAGTGGTTTCGTTCACCAGCGATTGGCGCTTTTCACCCGCGCGCTCGCGCGAAATTGTAAAAGCCTTGCTAGATAATGAGCTCACAGTGAGTTACGCCGAAGTGACTGCGGCACATGGCCACGATGCTTTTTTAATGCCGGATGTGCATTATCACAACATTTTACGCAGTTATTTAAGCAAGATTAAGGTATAAATCATGCAAGATAATGTAAATTATACAAATTTAATACATAAATATCGCCAAGATTTTGCGATTATTGCAGGATGGTTAAGTTTTGGTTCAAAAATACTCGATTTAGGTTGTGGTGATGGCACATTGTTGCAGTTTTTACGTGCCTCACTTGAAACCAAAGGTTATGGCGTTGAAAAAGATGATGCCAATTGGCTTGCCTGTATGCAAAATGGCACCAATGTCATCCAAATGGACTTAGAGGCGGGCTTATCAGGCTTTGAAGACCAATCCTTCGACACTGTTATTCTCTCTCAAACGCTACAAGCCATGCATAATACCGAAGAAATTGTGCGGGAAATGCTTCGGGTTGGGCGCGAAATTATTGTCACCTTTCCTAATTTTGGCTATTGGCGTAACCGCATTCAAATTACTACTGGCACGATGCCAGTATCAAAAACCTTGCCATATCAATGGTATGACACGCCCAATGTGCACCTCTGCACGATTAACGACTTCGACAAATTTTGTAATAACCACAAAATTACGATTTTAGAACGTAAAGTGATTACCGATGGTAATGAAGTGAGTTTTATGCCTAATTTATTGGGTAACTTGGCCATGTATCGTTTAAAAAGTACCGCTTAAAAACTAATTAGTGGACAAAAATACTTATATTTGGCAGTCACTTATGAGCAAAAAAATGCTCATCTGCATTTTCACTGGCTTTAGCTCTGGCTTACCACTTTACATACTAGTGAGCCTTTTGCCCGCTTGGTTGCGCAGTGAAGGCGTTAATCTTAAAGCCATTGGCTTATTTGCCTTAATTAACTTACCTTTCACGTGGAAGTTTTTGTGGGCACCATTTTTTGATCGTTATGTTCCTCCGCTTGGCCGAAGACGTGGCTGGCTCTTAATTTCTCAGCTTTTATTACTCATTTCCATCCCGATCTTTGGCGCGTTTAACCCCAAACTGGATATTTGGACGATTGCTTACCTCGCCACCGTAGTGGCATTTTTTAGTGCCAGCCAAGATATTGTTTTAGATGCCTATAGGCGTGAACTGCTGATAGATGAAGAATTGGGCCTTGGTAATGCCGTACACGTGAATGCATACAAAATTGCAGGTCTAATTCCAGGTTCGTTATCACTCATTTTGGCCGACCACATGGCTTGGAGTAGCGTGTTTATCATTACCGCGCTCTTCATGTTGCCAGGTATTTTGATGACGATTTTTGTGAAGGAACCAACGTTAAAAGAGGGAAGACCAAAAACCTTAAAAGCCGCCGTGGTAGAGCCTTTTAACGAGTTCATTCATCGCAATGGTGTACAAACTGCCTTGCTGATTTTAGCGTTTATTTTCTTGTACAAATTAGGCGATAGCATGGCAACCGCATTAGCCACGCCGTTTTATTTGGACATGGGGTTTAGCAAAACCGAGATAGGTTTAATTGCCAAAAATGCTGGCTTGTGGCCCAGCGTGATTGGTGGCCTTTTGGGCGGCGTATGGATGTTTAAGCTAGGTATTAACCGCGCCCTATGGCTATTTGGTGTGGTACAAATGCTTGCGATTTTAGGTTTTGCTTGGTTAGCCACCGTTGGGCACAGTTTGTTGTGGCTGGGCGTTGTGATTGGTGTGGAAGCCTTTGGCGTAGGCCTAGGCACAGCGGCCTTTGTGGCTTATATTGCGCATACCACGCACCCACTTTACACCGCCACGCAATTTGCTTTATTTACCAGTTTAGCGGCCGTACCGCGCACCTTTGCCAACGCGGCAACAGGCTACATGGTCGAAAATTTAGGCTGGTTTAAATTCTTTATTTTGTGCTTTATTTTGGCGATTCCGGGCATGTTATTACTGCTCAAAGTTGCTCCTTGGAATACCATCAAAGAAAATGAAAAAGCCTTGTAAGGCTTTAATCATTTAAACGACTAATCTCCAATGTCAAAGGAGATCGCCATGTCATTCACCAATAAACTTGTATTCACTTTTAGCTTAATCAATCTCGCCATTCAACCCGCCATTGCCGCCGAATGCAGCGCCAAAAGCGGCGCGCAGACCGTTCCCTTGCTCGAACTTTATACTTCTGAAGGCTGCAGTAGCTGCCCGCCAGCCGACAAATGGATGAGTGGCATTAAAACTGACAAAGTCACGCCGCTGGCCTTTCACGTGGATTATTGGGATTACATCGGCTGGAAAGACAGGTTTTCCAAAGCGGAGTTTAGCGACCGGCAACGCAAAACTGCGGCGTTTGGCGGCGCGGGTTATGTCTACACACCACAATTCGTGATGAATGGTCGTGATTATAAAGGCTGGGACAATTCGCGCTTAAACGAAAGCATTGAAACCACGCAAAAGTTCGCCTCGCGCGCCAATTTAAGCTTAAATACAATGACTGAAGGTAATGGTGATATTACGCTGAAAGCGAGTGCGCAAGCGGCTAAGCCAGCAGATGCTAAAAACAGTGATGTGTTTATTGCGCTGTACGAAAATAAATTGGTGAGCCAAGTAAAAGCTGGCGAAAACAGTGGCCGAGAGCTAAGACACGATTATGTAGTGCGCGAGTTTTTTGGCGCTTATCAAATCAGCATTCAAAATGAATTTAGTAAAAACTTTACGCTAAAACCTGAATGGAAAGGCCGCGATGCGGGTGCTGTGATTTTTGTACAAAACTCGCAAACGGGAGAGATTTTACAAAGCTTAGCGCTAAAGTTTTGTAACTCTTAAATTCTAGTAATTAAGCCGTCATTCAGCCAAGTCGATACATATTGTGCGGCTTGGATGGTGGCTTGCTCTTCTGATAAATTATCTTGAAGTTGCTCGCAAAGCACGCCAAAGCTAGCACCTGAAATGGCCAATTGAATTGCGGAAAATTCTGCTGCCTCTAGCGAGCGAAAATGCGAATTCAGTCCTGAATGTAAATCTATCCCGATGCGCCAAATAAGACACGGCTCATTAGTTTTGGCAATGGCTGGCGGTGTTTCTTCCTTATCCAATGCGTTCCAAATTTGCACCGCATTCCATTGCAACGGCAACAAATGTAGCGAAGGGTGAAACACAAATTTTAAATCTGCCCATGTTTCTAGTGGGACTTCAGCCAAATCAGTCAAGGTGAGTATGGACGCATCTTCTGCATCAAACGCGAGAGACAACCCCCACTCAAATGCCGCCATTTCTGCCGCAATAGGGTACTGCGGCAAGGTTTGCTGCAAGTGCGCTTGCATGTTCCCACCCATCCAGCGCATATTGCGATAAGTCGAAGGATTTTGGTCTATATAGCTACGCGCGGTTTTATCGAACAAATCGTTGCCCAACACCACATGCAGCTTAGGATAAACCGTTGCAAGCGCCTCGATAATACGAAAGCGGTAAGCGTCGTAATAGATGCCAAGCCGCTTTGCAGCGCCCACTTTTGCGTCATCAATAATACGGCTTTTAAAAGCCGCGCCTTTAGTTTCGTCAATCAAAAACGCCTGAAAATCGGTCTGAATTTGTTCTAAATTACTCATTTGATATGCCTTGGAAGCCGCACTGCGCTTGGATTGTAGGCCTGCACTTTTTCGGCTATTTTTCTTGCAATGTCCAGTTCTTGCACCAGTTCTGCCAGCGGCGGAATATTAGCGTCGCGCTCAATCATGGTGGAAACTTGGCCCAAACGCGAAATTGCATATTCATATAAATCCCACACAGGGTCTATTACAGGCGTATCGTGCGTATCGATGATATAGTCGCCGTGGTTGTGATGGCCAGCCAAGTGAATTTGTTGCACGCGATTTTGCGGGACGCCGTCAATAAAGGCTTTGGCGTCAAATTGGTGATTGTAACTGCTGACATATATATTATTCACATCCAGCAACAGCAAGCAATCTGCCTGCTCGCAAATTAGCGAAATAAACTCCCACTCAGTCATGGTGGAATCGACATAACTGGCGTAGCTTGAAACGTTTTCAAGCAAAATTTTACGGCCGAGATAATCTTGCACAATACCAATGCGCTCAGCCACATGTTTTGCGGTTTCTTCAGTATAAGGCAGGGGCAATAAGTCATGCATGTTCTGGCCATGCACACCTGTCCAGCATAAATGATCAGAAATCCAAGCGGGTTGAACTCTATCTGCCAAGTGACGTAAATCGCGCAAGTAATCTTTATCTATTGTGCTTGTCGATCCAATAGATAAAGATACTCCATGCATCACTACAGGATAGTTTTCGCAAATTTTATCTAAAAAATGTAATGGTTTGCCGCCTGCGACCATATAATTTTCGGAGAGTAACTCCAGCCAGTCGATGGCTGGTTTGTTGTTTAATATTTCTTGATAATGTTCGGTGCGAAGTCCAAGCCCAAAGCCTAGATTGGCTAATTTGGGTTGCGAGGTGAGTGATTGGCTATTATTTGTTTGAGTCATAAAAAAGCATGCCGACCCTATTAACGAGAAAGCATGCCCTTTATATCCTGCAATTGCTATTAGATAATAGTGCCATGTTTTGAAGTGCAGTCTTCTGAAGTCACCACTAACATACCATGACCTTTACAGGCGTTTTGGCCTTTACAAGCATTTTCAGCGGTTTTACAAGCGCCAGTACCTTTACATGAATTAATGCCTAAGCAGCTAACAGTGTTGCTACTTGCAGCGCTTTTGTTCATAGTGCCAGCACAACCAGATAAGATTAAAGCTGCTGCGCCAACAGCCAACAATGCGCCTTTACCAACTTTAGATGATGTTTGAATAGACATTCTGATTCCTCTCGTGAATATGATTTTAATTTGGCAAACTCCAAAAATTAAAATCCCTAGAGTTTTACCAACCAGTCAAGCTGTCTCTAAAGCGAATATTTACTCATTTCGTTCTAGTTACGAAAGTTAGTCGAGGGAAATTTAAAAACCTTACAATTATTATGAAATTTAATTCTAAGACTTAATGCTTATTGTGCGGCCTGTACATCAATAGGCTCGCCACCTTCTTCTGCCACAGATACGCTCTCAATATCCAAAGGTAAAACAGCAAGATCTTCGTTATCTACAACTGTTTGCAAATGCGCGCTGCTCACCTGCAAATCTTGAATCCAATTATTTTGTGTGCTTTTTACTTCAGGGTCATCATCCAAATGCAGAATACTTGCGACTGAGCGAATATTCCATGCCTGATTAGCTAACAGATTAATGGCAATATCATCCGATTCAATCAATTGACTTGGTTTCATTTTTGCCAAAGCAACTTCAGAACCCAGCATCGAAGTGGCCGTAGAGGCCGCGCTAGTGAGCAATGTAGTGGCTGTAGTAGCCTGCGTGGCGGCTGATGATGCGCCAATAATACCTACCGCCGGAAACAACATAGACGCCAATGCCGAAATAATCAGCTTGGTAGAAGTGTTTTTATTGTGATGTTTGCCAATGACATGTCCCATTTCACGCGCAATAATAAAACTTAAGGCATCATCAGTAAGCTCTAACTGTTGCAGCCCACGAAACAGCACAACCTTGCCACCACCATTTGATGCAGTGCCTGGATCTTTTTTATCGACCACGCTAAAAACAAAACTGGGCACACGTTTTTTTAGATTTGGATACACTACATAAGCAGCCTCTGACAAATGCCCGCCCAGCTGCTGCACACGCGCATCAAAGTCTTGATTTATAATGCAATTTTCTGCAAAACATGGTGCAGCGTTGGGCTTTGCTGCAAGCCGAACCTGCATATCCATATCTGAAACAGCATTACTGATACCTTCGGGTACAATACCTGAAGTGTTTTCGTCTAATTTTTTGTCATCGGCATGCGCAACATTGACCATAAGTGCATTTGCACAAATCAATTGCGAAATAATCAATAAAGAAATTTGCTTTTTAGATGACAAAATGATTTCTTTTAAAAAATAACCATCAATATGACTATTGATAATCAATAATTAGAGGTGCGTGATCACTAAAACGTTCATCTTTGTAAATCGTTGACTGAAAAGCTTTTTTAGCCATTTCTGGCGTCGAAATTTGGTAATCTAACCGCCAACCCACGTTTTTCGCATACGCCGCACCGCGGTTGCTCCACCAGGTATAGCACTCATCCGTGGTCTCAGGATGCAGCTTTCGATACACATCCACCCAACCCACGCGACTGAACAAATCACCCAGCCAAGCACGTTCTTCTGGCAAAAATCCTGAGTTCTTTTTGTTACCTTTGTAGTTTTTCAAATCAATTTCTTGATGTGCAATATTAATATCGCCACATAGCACCACCTCACGCCCGCTGGCGATTATTTGCTCTAAATGCGGCATGATGCAGTGCAACACACTAAATTTAAATGCTTGACGTTCTTCGCCACTAGATCCACTCGGCAGATATAGTGAAACGACGCTTAAATTACCGAATTGCGCCTCAATATAACGACCTTCGTTATCAATATCCGCAATACCCAAGCCCTCAATCACCTTGTCTGGCTTGGCTCTGCAGTAGATTCCTACGCCACTATAGCCCTTTTTTTCTGCATAGTGAAAGTAACCAAAATAACCCGCTGGTGCCAACATTTCAGCCGTCATATCCGCCGCTTGTGCTTTCAATTCTTGCATGCAAATCACATCTACATCTTGCTTTTGCAACCAAGCGAAAACCCCCTTATTGGCTGCAGAGCGGATTCCATTTAAATTCACAGTTATAATGCGCATTAATTACTTTCAATTCGTTTAATTATGGACAACTTAAGCCAAGCGTTTATCGCGTTTTCTGTTCAACAGCAAGTGCTCAAATTTGGTGAATTTAAAACCAAAGCTGGCCGCTTAAGTCCATATTTCTTCAATGCTGGCCTGTTTAACGATGGCATGAGCTTGCTTAAATTAGGCGAATTCTACGCCAAAAGTATTCAAAAATCAGGTATTCAATTTGATATGCTGTTTGGGCCAGCGTATAAAGGTATTACCTTAGTGGCCAGTATTGCCATCGCGCTTGCCAAAAATGGTCACAATGTGCCCTACGCGTACAATCGTAAAGAGACCAAAGACCACGGCGAGGGGGGCGTGATTGTGGGTGCGCCATTACACGGTCGCGTGCTCATTATCGATGATGTCATTTCCGCAGGCACTTCGGTACGTGAATCGGTCGATTTAATTAAGGCACATGGCGCCACTCCTTGCGCGGTGGCGATTGCGCTTGATCGTCAAGAGAAAGGGATAGGCGAACTCTCGGCCGTGCAAGAAGTTGAAACTTTACATCAGTTGCCCGTATGCGCTATCGCCAACTTAAGTGATTTGCTGGA
>JANYCB010000120.1 GCA_025360485.1 Methylotenera sp.
CTTCGATAGAATCGTCGCTATTGAGCACCGCCGCAATACCACCTTGCGCCCAGCTGCTGGCACTATCAGACACTTCGCGCTTGCTGACTAAACAAACTTTTTTAGTGTCGGCCACTTGCAAAGCCATGGTTAGCCCAGCTAAACCGCTGCCGATAATCAAAACATCGAACTGTTGTGTCATAAATGCGTAATATGGAATGAACTAATAGGAGTTTATCTGTGTCTTTATCCTTAAGCTAGGCATATATAAGCAGTCAATAAAAAATGACATTACTTTTAAGTACAAGCTGGAGGAATTAGATGTTGCAAACGAGAAATATTGAGGAATTATCACGCACCAGTTTCGTAGAACCTGCCCCGCAGGCGTATACTACAGGCTATAAAAAGACGGATGCGGGGAGTAATACCTCAATGGCGGATAAGCCAAACGAACCACCTAGTGGGCAGCCAATTGTTGGCAGTGCAACGCCGGGCAATCGTGAGCTAGACCAAGTATTGGTTGAGCGCGCGCAGCAAGGCGACAAAAAAGCTTTTGGCATGCTGGTAGAAAAATACCATCGCAAGCTTGGGCGTTTGCTTGGGCGCATGATTCGCGATCAGGCCGAAGTGGAAGATGTGGTGCAGGAATCGTTTATCAAAGCGTATCGTGCCTTGCACAATTTTAGAGGTGATAGCGCCTTTTACACTTGGTTGTACAGAATTGGCATTAATACTGCGAAAAACTACTTGGTTTCGATGGGTAGACGTCCGCAGGTGATGCAAGAAGTTGAGATTGATGACGTAGAAAATTTTGAAGATGGTGGCGAAATGCGCACCATGGATACGCCAGAAACTGCGCTGATGACCAAACAGATTGCCCAGGTGGTGAATGACACAGTAGCAGGGTTGCCAGAGGAATTACGCACCGCAATTACCCTGCGCGAGATTGAAGGCTTAAGTTATGAGGAAATTGCAACTTTAATGCAATGTCCAATTGGTACGGTACGTTCGCGCATATTTAGGGCGCGTGAAACGATCTCGGAAAAATTGAAACCCTTGTTAGACACACCAGACGGTAAGCGTTGGTAAGCCGTTGGTAACTTTTTTATTGAGTATTTAGAGGCAAAAAGTGATGAAAAATCAATTATCTGCATTAATAGATGGCGAGTTTGTTATTGAAAGCTCCGAACATCTGATAACATCCGCTAAATCAGGCGGCGAGCTGAAAAGCTGTTGGGTGAATTACCATTTGATAGGTGACGTGATGCGGGGCGATGCGGTGATGAGCCAGAATTTTAGCAATCGCGTCATCAACGCGTTGGAGGCTGAACCTACCGTTCTTTTACCTAATTTAGCCGCTATCCCTAGCATTGGCGATGGTTACAGAGCCGCTACAAAACAATCAGGCTACAAAAAATTCACCAAGTTGTGGTCTGTTGCAGCATCAGTTGCGGCGGTAATGTTTGTGGGCGTGATGGTATTGCAGCAACAATTGAACAAACCTGTACAGTTGGCGCCAGTGGAAATTGCCCTAGTAGCGCCAGTGGAAAAGCTAGCGCCAGTGGAAATCGCGCAAAGCGTCCCGACTGAATACCTGCAAGCACACCAAGCCGCTGCACCGAATGGCAATGCGTATTACATTCAAAATGCCAGCTATACGGAGCCTAAGCAATAATGTTGCGTGTTGTTTGTGCCGTATTATTAAGTGTATTTGGTCTTACCAGCTTTGCGGCAGATGACCCTTGGTTTGTGCTGGAAAAAACCGCTTATGCCGCGCGTGAATTGAATTACCAAGGCGTGTTTGTGTATCAAAATGGTAAGCAATCGCGCTCTGTACAAGTTACCCATATGAATAGCACTGGGCAAGAGATGACGCGTAATGTGATGCTGGACAACAGCGCGCAAGCGGGGCAGCCGAGTGAGGTGTACAGCCGTGGCAACGACATAGTAATTTTTCGGCCACAAAATCAGAAAATGGTGATTGAAAAACGCCGCGGTCAAAACCTTTTCCCCGCTATGTTGCCTACGGATTTGCAAAGTGTTAAAGCTAGCTATACCGCGCGGATTGGCCCTGTGGAGCGTATTGCAGGTAGAGAAGCGCAAATTATAGAGCTGGTGCCAAACGATACATTCCGTTATAGCTACAAAATTTGGGCGGATACCGAATTTGGTCTTTTGCTCAAAATGACGTTGCTCGACAACAAAAATCAAACGCTGGAGCAAATTGAATTTAATCAGCTCAGCATGCTTAATTCACAAGATACCAACTGGTTTCAGCCCAAGATCGATGCCAGTAAAAGTTATGTGATGGAAGACGCCACTGCGGTGAACCATGTGAACACGAATTGGATTGTGGCCGAGCTGCCAACGGGCTACGTGAAGGTGGATCACATCACGCTCAATGTGCCAGGTAAAACTGCACCAGTAGATCAAATCATATTTTCGGATGGTATTGCCTCAGTTTCGTTATTCATTGAGCCTATCACTAAAGGCATGCATCCTAAAATGGGACATATGCTGATTGGCTCTACCAATATTTGTGCTAACGTTATTGAGGGCTACCAAGTTACCGTTGTTGGCGAGGTGCCAGAGGCCACAGTGATGCAAATCGCAAAAGCAGTCAGTTTTAAAAAACAAACCGCATCTAACAAATAAGTAAATTAAGACGCCATGATAGAAGAACGCGCCGTCATCCTATCGCTAGAAAACAAATCTGACGATGCCAAATCTCATTCTGTCGCTACGCTAGAAATTGAACGTAAAACCGCATGTGGTTTGTGTGGTCAAACGCGCGGCTGCGGTAACTCTATTTGGGGCAAATTGTTCGCTCATCAGTCTAGTGCATTTAAAGCACAAAATCGTATCAACGCAAAAGTGGGTGACAGCGTTATAGTTGGCATTAATGAAAAAGCCTTAGTGAAAAGTGCCTTGCTACTTTACATATTGCCACTTGCAACCATGTTAATTGGCGCCATATTAGCCTCACATTTTAGGCAAACAGATGCTAGTGCCATGCTGGGTGCTGTAATAGGCTTGGCGTTGGGTTTATTGTGGGTTAAAGGTCACACGATGTCGAGTAGTTATTTTCGACTACAACAACCAGTGATTTTGAGATTGGCAAGTAATGAAACTGAAATAAAATTTAGTTAAGTTAACGTTTTTAATAATTATTATTGATTAATGATTGAAGGAGTTTGAATGTTAAGAAAGTGGATTTCAAGCGCAGTAATTGCTTTAACTTTTGCGTTTACAAATTTTAATCAAGTTGCAGTAGCTAAGGACTTGCCAGATTTTACTGAGCTGGCTGAAAAGCACGGCGCAGAAGTGGTCAATATTAGTGTCACACAAGTCATGCAAGCGGGCAATAATGCGATGCCTTTCCCTAATATGCCTGATGACCCAGATCTGCAAGAATTCTTAAAACGTTTTGGTTTTCCAGGCGCTCCAGGCCAAGGCGATCCAAATGGTCAAGGTGGTCAAGAATATAAGTCGCAATCGCTGGGATCAGGCTTCATTATTAGCTCGGACGGCTATATCCTCACTAACGCGCACGTGGTAAACGAAGCGGATGAAGTTTTAGTTAAGTTATCGGACAAACGCGAATTTAAAGCCAAAATTATTGGTGCGGATAAACGCACCGATGTGGCTTTGATCAAAATTGATGCGACTAACCTACCAAAAGCTAATATTGGAGACCCCGCGGCGCTAAAGGTAGGTGAATGGGTAGCGGCGATTGGTTCACCATTTGGCTTAGAAAACACCATGACAGCAGGTATCGTCAGTGCCAAAGGTCGTGCGCTGCCGCAAGAAAACTTCGTACCATTTATTCAAACAGATGTTGCCATTAATCCTGGCAACTCAGGGGGTCCGCTGTATAACTTGCGCGGTGAAGTGGTAGGTATTAATTCGCAAATCTACAGTCGCAGTGGCGGTTCGATGGGTTTATCTTTCAGCATTCCGATTGATGTGGCGATTGATGTTTCTAATCAACTTAAAGCCAATGGAAAAATCACGCGCGGCTGGCTCGGCGTGGCGATTCAAGAGCTAACCAAAGAACTTGCAGAATCATTCGGCATGAAAAATACCAACGGCGCACTGATTGCAAGTGTCGAGAAAAATGGCCCTGCTGATAAAGGTGGCCTAGAAGCGGGCGATGTGATTACTAAGTTTGATGGTAAATTAATTACAACTTCTAGTGATTTACCTCGCGCCGTGGGGGCAACTAAGCCTGGCAAAATTGCGGCCGTAGAAATTCTACGCAAGGGCGCAGTTAAAAATTTGAATATTGGCGTGGGTGAAATGCCGAACGACCCTAATGACGCGGCACCTGCAGCTAAACCCGCAACCAAGGTAGAAGCTAATAAAATTGGCCTAGCGCTTAAAGAATTGACGCCTGCTCAGAAGAAAAAGCTTAACGGCAAAAATGGTTTATTAGTAGCAGAGAGTACAGGTGCAGCCGCGCAAGCGGGTATTCGCCGTGGCGATGTGATACTTGGCTTAAACAACAGCGATATACAAAGCGTAGAGGCGTTTAACAAGCAAATTAATGCCGCAGTAGGTAAAACCGTTGCGGTACTGGTACAGCGCGAGAATAACACACTGTATGTGCCGATTAAAGTGGCTAAATAGTTAAGTTGCTGAAGCAAAAAACCCGCCAAGTGCGGGTTTTTTGCTTGTAATTAAATGCAACCCCACCAATTAATTACAAATTAATCAAGCATTTGTAGTAAAATCACGCCAATTGAAAAAGCGCGCCAATGCGCTTTAATTATTTGTAAAGCAACGCTATATTTGTTTGTAAAGTATAAGTTTAAACATGAAAAACATCCGTAATTTCTCCATTATCGCGCACATTGACCACGGTAAATCCACCTTGGCTGATCGCATTATTCATTTATGCGGTGGCTTGGAAGACCGCGAAATGGAAGCACAAGTGCTTGATTCTATGGACATTGAGCGTGAACGGGGCATTACCATTAAAGCTCAAACCGCCGCGCTGCAATATAAGGCCAATGACGGTCAAATTTACAACTTGAATTTGATTGATACGCCTGGCCATGTGGATTTCAGCTATGAGGTTTCGCGCTCACTTTCGGCTTGTGAAGGGGCGTTGCTAGTAGTGGATGCCAGCCAAGGTGTAGAGGCGCAAAGCGTAGCCAATTGTTATACTGCGCTGGATTTAGGCGTAGAAGTGACGGCGGTGCTGAATAAGATTGATTTACCATCCGCGGACCCTGAGCGTGTGAAGCAGGAAATTGAAGATGTGATTGGCATCGATGCTAGTGACGCAGTAATGTGCTCAGCCAAAACAGGTTTAGGCGTGCGCGATGTATTAGAAGCGGTGATTGCAAAAGTGCCACCGCCAAGAGGCAATGTAAATGCACCTCTCAAGGCATTGGTTGTGGATGCTTGGTTTGATAATTATGTCGGCGTGGTGATGTTGGTGCGTGTGATTGATGGCGTGTTGCGCCCAAAAGAAAAAATCCGTTTAATGGCGACTGGCGCACAACATTTATGCGAGCAAGTGGGCGTATTTACGCCAAAATCGTTGCAAAAAACATCGCTTTCTGCGGGCGAAGTTGGTTTCATCATTGCGGGTATTAAATCGTTAGAAGATGCAAAAGTGGGTGATACGGTCACGCACACTGACAAACCCGCCACAGAGCCGCTGGCAGGCTTTAAAGAAGTCAAGCCGCAAGTGTTTGCGGGGCTATATCCAGTGGAATCGAACCAGTTTGAAGCGCTGCGAACCGCGCTGGAAAAGCTGAGTCTGAACGATTCCAGCTTGCTGTTTGAGCCAGAAAACTCAACAGCGCTGGGCTTTGGTTTTAGATGCGGCTTTTTAGGCTTGCTGCACATGGAAATTGTACAAGAACGCCTAGAGCGCGAGTACGACATGGATTTAATCACCACTGCGCCCACGGTGGTATATGAGTTGTTACTTAAAGATGGTAGCGTAGTGCAGATTGAGAATCCATCTCGCTTGCCAGAGCCATCACGCGTCGAAGAAACACGAGAACCAGTGATAAACGTGCATTTGCTAATGCCGCAAGATTACGTGGGCCCAGTGATGACGCTGTGCAATAGCAAACGCGGCTTACAGAAAAATATGCAGTATATGGGCAGGCAAGTGATGTTGAGCTACGAAATGCCACTGAACGAAGTGGTGTTGGATTTTTTTGATAAATTAAAATCGGTTTCGCGTGGTTATGCATCAATGGATTACGAATTTTTAGAGTTTCGTGCGGCAGATTTAGTAAAACTTGATATTATGGTCAACGGCGAGCGCGTGGATGCACTCAGCATGATTGTGCACAGGGAAAATAGTGTGCGCCGAGGCCGCGAAGTGGCGGCCAAAATGCGCGAGCTTATTCCGCGCCAAATGTTCGATGTGGCAATACAGGCTTCGATTGGCGCTAATATTATTGCGCGTGAAACCGTGAAAGCCATGCGTAAAAACGTGATTGCCAAATGTTATGGTGGCGATGTTTCACGTAAGCGAAAATTATTAGATAAACAAAAAGAAGGTAAAAAACGCATGAAGCAAGTGGGGAATGTGGAAATTCCGCAAGAAGCGTTCTTAGCGATTTTAAGAGTTGAAGATAAGTAAGTTTAAAGGATAAATAAATGTATTTTGCATTATTCATGGTGGTGATATTACTGATTACAGGCCTAATTTGGCTGCTGGATATTGTTGCATTGCGAAAAAATAGGCCTGTAGGCATAGCTGAGCCTTGGTATGTGGAATATGCCAAAAGCTTCTTTCCCGTGATATTGCTGGTGTTCACGCTACGTTCATTTTTGGTTGAACCATTCAAAATTCCTTCTGGTTCAATGATGCCCACTTTACTGGCTGGTGATTATATTTTGGTGAATAAATTCACTTATGGCTTGCGCGTGCCTATTTTGAATAACACTTTCTTTGAAACCAACCATCCAAAACGTGGCGATGTATTTGTGTTTCATTATCCACCAGAACCCACTGTAGATTACATCAAGCGTGTAGTCGGTTTGCCAGGTGATAAAATTCAATATCAAGATAAACATTTGATTATTAATGGCAAAAAATTAGATGTGCAATTTGAGGACAATTACGAATATGAAATGCAAGGCGCGAATATTATTAGTGCGCGACGTTCAAAAGAACAATTAGGTGATGTGAAACACGATATATTGATTCATGATATTCCGAATCAATATAACGCAGATGCGCCTGGTGCTAAACTACAAGATGGTGAGACGATTACGGTGCCAGAAGGTAATTATTTTGCCATGGGTGACAATCGTGACAACAGTGCCGATAGCCGTGTGTGGGGCTTTGTGCCAGAACATAACTTGGTTGGAAAAGCATTTTTTATCTGGTTTAATCTTGATAAATTTGGCAGAATTGGCAATTCAATACATTAAGGGAGTAACTCTATGCAATTCAAGACAGAAAGCAAACAAAGGGGCATTACATTTATTGGCTTGGTATTGGTGATAGTAGCGATTGTATGTATAGCAATAGTAGGCATGAAAGTGACGCCAGCTTACATTGAGTTTTTTAGTGTAAAAAAGATTATTAGTAAAATTGGTAATGAGCCAAATTTTAATGAAATGAGCAAAAAAGAAATTCAAGAAGAGTTTGCTAACGGCGCTAATATTGGCTATGTAACAGTAATTAATGCAAATGACTTAGTGATAGAAAAACGTGATACGGGCAATGTGGTGACGGCTCAATACCAAGTAACAATCCCGATTGTGGCGAATGCCAGTGTATTGCTAGACTTCAATGCATCAACTGAAAAGACGGAGTTGCTTGGCCACAAAGCCAAGCTGGCAGAATAAGCCATTCGCAATATGTCCCTAGATAGTCTTGCCAGCCAACTGGGCTATCGGTTTAAAGCGCCTGCACATCTTACGCAGGCACTCACGCACCGCAGTTTTGGCGGCAATAACAATGAGCGTTTAGAGTTTTTAGGCGATGGCGCGCTTAATTTTATTATTGCCAATCAGCTTTATCAGCGCTTTCCTAAGCTGCCAGAAGGAGATTTAAGCCGTTTACGTGCGCAGTTGGTTAAAGAAGCTACACTCTCCGAAATTGCATTTAGTTTGAACATAGGTGATGCGCTAAAGCTGGGCGAAGGCGAACTAAAAAGTGCAGGCTGGCGCCGTCCGTCTATTTTAGCAGATGCTCTGGAAGCCATTATTGGCGCAGTGTACGTGGATGGAGGATTTTTGGCTGCTGAAGCATCAGTGCTAAAATTGTATGAGGAAAGACTCGCCATTATCGATCCTAAAATCATCGATAAGGATGCAAAGTCTCAGTTGCAAGAATATCTACAAGGCAAAAAAATGGATTTGCCTAATTACAATGTGGTTTCCATCGAAGGTGAAGCGCACGCTCAAACATTTAAAATGGAATGTGTCATCGAAAAGCTTAATATTACAACCGTTGGCGAAGGTTCTAGCCGTCGTGTTGCAGAGCAACAAGCAGCGCAATTGGCGCTAGAAAAAATAGGCAAATGACACAAGACCCAAATAAATTTCGTTGCGGCACAGTAGCCATTGTAGGTCGTCCAAATGTAGGAAAATCCACACTACTCAATCATATTTTAGGCATGAAGTTGGCGATTACATCGCGCAAAGCGCAGACTACGCGTCATCGTTTACTGGGTATTCACACAACTGAAGACACACAGTTTATATTTGTAGATACGCCAGGTTTTCAGCAAAAACATCTCAATGCGCTCAACAAAGGACTGAATAAAACCGTTACGCAGGTGTTAACCGAAGTGAATGTAGTGTTGTTTGTGATTGAACCAATGAAGCTAGGTGATGCCGATAGAAAGGTGTTGAGTTTGCTCCCCAAAGATAAACCAGTTTTTTTGGTAGTGAATAAATCAGATTTAATGGGTGATAAAGGCAATTTACTACCGCTGATTCAAGACTTTGACTTGCTACATGATTTTGTAGGCATCATTCCTGTCAGCGCCAAAAAAAGCCTACATTTAGATGAATTGCTTGCTGCGACCAGGAAGTATCTGCCTGAGCAACCCGCTATTTATGGTAAGGATGAGCTGACTGATAAGAACGAACGTTTTTTAGCGGCCGAACTCATTCGTGAAAAAATATTCAGATTATTGGGTGACGAGATACCTTATTCTGTGACTGTTGAAATTGAAAAATTTGAAACGGTGAAAAACTTACGTCGCATTTTTGCAGCTATTATAGTAGATAAAGATAGTCAAAAACCGATGCTAATTGGTAAAAATGGTGAGAAAATGAAACAAATTTCTACCGAGGCGCGCCAAGACATGGAAAAATTATTTGGCAGCAAAGTTTATTTAGAAACCTGGGTTAAGGTCAAGGGCGGTTGGGCCGATGACGAAAGGGCGTTAAAAAGTCTAGGGTATTGATTTAATTAGGGACTTTTGTTTGGGATATGCGCAATGTCTGATAACAATGTTTTAGGTAATAATGTCTTTAATTTGCCAATTTACGGCAAACCCATCGAACTTGACGATCAAGGCGTTTATTTCGCCAAAAATAAAAAAAATGGCGCCATCAACAACGTGTTTCAATTGGTTTATGAGGATGAAGATTGGTATTTATATCAGTTAAAAAATACCAGTAAAGATGGTGAAATGGGCTGGGTGATTTTGGCTGATAATGGTGATTATCCTCTTAAAAGTTTAGTAACAGAAGAAATAAGACGACACTTCGATAAACCTGAATACGCCGAACTAAAGGGCGCTTGGCAGCTTATGCGCAATTCACGTTATGGTTTTGGGAAATTCACACCTGTGCATGCGGACGAAGAAGTTAAATACGCGATGATTTTATTTTCAGGCACAGAAATGCTTGTGCCACTCCTGATAAATAAGGCCGAGGACGAAGTTTTACAAAGTTTAGCTGAGCCTGATTAACTATGGCGATTCGTGCAGACTCACATCGTCAAGATAATCAAGCTGTGTATGTGCTGCACACCTATCCGTTCAAAGAAACCAGTTTGGTGGTTGAACTTTTTAGTAAAGAATTTGGCCGCATTGCTGCAGTTGCAAAAGGTGCGCGAAGGCCTCACTCCGCCATGCGTGGCATGTTGCAATCGTTTCAAATGCTAAGCGGGGCATGGTCTGGCAAGAATGAACTCAAAACGTTACACAGCTTAGATTGGAACGCTGGCTTAACGTTGATAAAGGGCGAAGCGTTGATGTGCGGCTTTTATATGAACGAGTTGTTATTGCGTTTGTTGCCACGTGAAGATGCACATGAAAACCTGTTTGAATACTATGCAAACACGATGCAAACGCTTACAAACGGCGCTGATTTTGCCGCGACGCTACGGCGCTTCGAGTTAAAGCTGTTGCAAGAAATGGGCTACGCCGTGCCCTTGCGGCAGGATGAAAATGGGCTGGACATTGTCGCAGAAAACGTCTATCGCTACGAGGCGGAATATGGGGCTTGTGAGTTAAAAGCCACCAAAAATGGCGTACAATTAAGCGGCAACACTTTGTTAAATATGGCGAATGACGATTATGCAGAAAGCCTGACGCAAAGCCAAAGTAAGCAGTTGATGCGCTATTTATTGGCACATTATTTGGGTGATAAACCGCTACACACACGCCAACTTTTGATAGATTTGCAGGGTTTGTAAGACGATTTTGTGATTTTATATTTTAAGTTTCTAAGCAAGACGCGGCGCGAATTAAAATTTTATGCGCGCATATGCCTTACTATGTAAGCACAAAATTTTATTGAGTAACAAAGTATTGCAACGAAAATTGAATATAGAAAATTATAAAATGATTAAACTAGGTGTGAATATCGACCACGTCGCAACCATCCGTCAGGCGCGTGGCACAAAATACCCCAGCGTGGTGCAGGCCGCGTTGCGTGCCGAGCAAGCGGGGGCGGATAGCATCACGCTGCATTTGCGTGAGGATAGACGCCATATGCAAGATGCTGACGTTTACGCGTTACGAGGCTTGCTGCAAACCCGCATGAATCTTGAATGTGCGGTGACGGATGAGATGATTGCGATTGCTTGCGAAGTCAAGCCGCAAGACGTTTGCTTGGTGCCGGAGCGGCGCGAA
>JANYCB010000123.1 GCA_025360485.1 Methylotenera sp.
GCCATCGGCTTTAGTAATGATGCGCGCGCCTTTTTCCGCCAAGCCTTTATGGTCAGTAAAAGGGTGCATGTAGTGCGCAGAGTCAATGGCTTGTATCTCTTTAGTAATCGTCATCTTAATCTCGATTCATTCTCAAAATTACACGTGCATCAGCAGACGTTTTTACACGTGCATTAAAAGGTGTTCTCTTTCCCACGGGCTAATTACACGCATAAACTCATCGTGTTCTGTTTCTTTCACCGCTAGATACACATCTACAAAGTTTTTGCCCAACACTTCATGCAATGCTTTTGCATCTTCTAATTCGCGTAACGCTTCAGATAAGCCACGCGGCAATTGGTAATCGTGCGCATAGGCGCTACCTGTCGTGACTTCTGTCGGTTTTAGTTTTTCTACAATGCCAAGATAGCCACAAGCCAGTGTCGCCGCCATGGCCAAATAAGGATTTGCGTCTGCGCCCGCCACACGGTTTTCTACGCGTCGTGCGTCTGGGTCAGAAATCGGCACACGTATTCCTACCGTTCGATTGTCGTAGCCCCATTCAATGTTAATGGGCGCTGCGCCATCGCGCACAATACGACGATACGAATTTACATAAGGAGCAAGCAAAGCCATGACTGCAGGTAAGTATTTTTGAAGCCCCGCAATATAGTTAAAAAACAATGGGGATGCTTCGCCATTGGGAAAGCTAAATATATTTTTCCCAGTTTTAGTATCAATCACACTTTGATGAATATGCATAGCAGAACCCGGCTCTTGTTGCATGGGCTTTGCCATAAAAGTCGCGTACATATTGTGACGCATGGCTGCCTCACGCAATACCCGCTTAAAGAAGAACGATTTGTCAGCCAAAATCATCGGTTCGCCATGCAAAAAATTAATCTCCATTTGCCCTGCACCAAATTCGTGAATCAGCGTATCCAGCTCCAAGCCCATGATTTCGCAGTAATCGTAAATATCCTCAAATAGAGGATCAAACTCGTTTACTGCATCAATGCTGTATAGTTGACGGCTGGTCTCCATGCGGCCACTACGGCCAATTGGCGGCGTTAGCGGCAAATCAGGATCGGTATTACGTGCCAATAAATAAAACTCTAATTCTGGAGCTACAATTGGAGTCCAGCCCAAATCTTTGTAAAGATTTGCCACACGACGCAACACATTACGTGGTGCAAAATCTATGGGGGAACCATCGTGATTCACACAATCCATAATCACTTGCGCTGTAGGATCCACCGCCCAAGGCACTAGGCGCAATGTAGTTGGGTCAGGTAGCAATACCATATCTTTATCGGTAAAGCCCATCACCCTGTCATAGCCTTCATGGCCTTCTGGCGATTCACCTGTCACTGAAACACCCAATACTGCCTCGGGTAAGCGCATGGCACGTTCTGTCGAAAACTTCTCGCGCGGTAAAATCTTTCCTCGTGCCACACCAGTCAAATCAGGTACTAAACATTCAATTTCGGTTACGTTGTTTTCTGTTAACCATCGATCCATGTCGGCAAGTTCAAAGTTTTTCAAGTCATGCATTATTTTCTCCAACATTCTTTTCGTTATAATTCTAATTTAGTTAAAGTTGCATTACCGATTAATCAGGTGGTTTATGTCGTTGCATTCTCACTCGACAAGCATCACCAAAGACTTTAAAAATCGCTAAATAGTGAGGATTTTCAAGCACTTTCCATTCTGGATGCCATTGTACGCCAATAGCAAATGTGGCAGCATCCTCCACGCGCACCGCTTCTACTAAGCCATCTAGCGCGAACGCTTCAGCCGTCAAACCCGCCCCTAATCGATTGATGCCCTGTCCATGCAGAGAATTCACCATCAATTTATTAACACCTAGTATTTTTGCCAGCTTGCCATTTGCCACTAATTTTACCGAATGTGCCACAGCATATTGCGTGTCGAGTGGCAAATCTTTTGCTTCTCTATGGTCATTTAGATCTGCCACTTCTTGCACCGCTTGATGTAAACTACCACCGAAGGCCACATTAAGTTCTTGAAATCCACGACAAATTGCCAACAACGGCACACCAGCATTTACTGTAGCGCGAATCAATTTTAATGTCAGTGCGTCGCGTGCGGTATCTAGTGGCAGCGCTGGATTGAGCACACTTTGACCAAAGTGAGAAGGATGCACATTGGACGGTGAGCCTGTCAGCATCACGCCATCCGCCATCGCTAATAGTTCCTCAATGTCTACATGGTCGCTGATAGCAGGCACCAACAAAGGTAGCGCGCCAGCAGCTTCTGCCGCTGCTAATATATATTTTTGCCCCACTGCATGAAAAGGATGTTCGCCTATCTGCTTAACATCTGCAGGAATCAGAACGACTGGTTTTCGCTTGTGAGTTTTCATGTTTATTTAGATTGCTTACATCCTTAGCTTTAATTAGCAGGTTTGATTATATGCCCAGCAGTTAAGCAGTCCAAAATAATCAACGCGGTTCAAATAAACCTAAGATTGCAACAATTCAGTTACAAGTATACTATTCCACTAATTGGTAATGTTACAAGAGCCATTTAAGTTATTTAGTTAGAACCACTTTATAGAAAAATGCACGTCAATGAAACAATTAGTTCTCTCGGAATGGTTATTAACACAACTTAGCCAAGGTGCATTTCCGGCGCGTATGCCCAATCACCGCCGCGTTTACGAGACTATTCGTCGCGCCATAACCGAGCAAGTGCTGCCATCAGGCAATCGTTTGCCTTCTACACGTAGCTTAGCTCAAGATCTAAATGTATCGCGAAATACCATTCTTGCAGCTTTCGATCAATTATTAGATGAAGGTTATGTCGCCGCCAAAACTGGCAGTGGCACTTATGTGGTTTATAAACAGCCTGAAGAATTCACAAAAAATCCGCAAACCACAACACCACTTAAAATTGAAAACAATATCGAACTTTCGTCTCGTGGTGTTGCAGCCTCTAGCGCACCAACTAATCATGAAGTACAACCATTTACGCCAGGTGAAGACGATTACTCAAGGTTTCCAATTGCACTTTGGCGGCGTTTACTTAATCGCCAGTGGCGCGCACTAAATCCCGCCCTGCTTGATAGCAGTCATGATGGTGGTTACTTGCCTTTACGACAAGCTATTGCCGATTACTTACGTGTATCGCGCGCAGTCAATCTCACTGTAGATCAAGTGCTCATCACCTCGGGCACTCAACAATCAATCGATCTCTGCGCACGTTTGCTCACAGACCACAACGACTGCGCTTGGGTTGAAAATCCTTGCTATTGGGCAGCGCGGCGCGTGCTGGAAGTAAACGGCTTGCAATTACACGCGGTAGCAGTGGATAACGAAGGAATGGCGCCCAGTACCTCTGATTTTCGCGTTACGCCTCGTCTTATTTACACGACACCGTCACACCAATATCCAAAAGGCATGGTCATGAGTTATGGCCGTAGGCGCTTGCTGCTAGATTACGCGCAAAGTAGCAATGCTTGGATTATTGAAGATGACTATGACAGCGAATTTCGCTTTGAGGGTAGGCCAATATCCTCGCTGCAAGGCATGGACCAACACGGTCGCGTGCTTTATTTGGGCACATTTTCCAAAGTCATGTATCCAGGCATTCGCTTAGGCTATATGGTCATTCCGCCACAATTAGTGGCTTCGTTTAAAAATGGTCTTTACGAATTGCAGCGCCCAGGCCAAGTGATGATTCAAGCGGCACTTGCCGACTTTATCGAAGAAGGCCACTTCGCCAGTCATATTCGACGTTTACGCCAAATGTATGGTGAGCGCAGGCGCTTATTGCAAGCCTCGCTGGCAAGTGTAGCCAATGTAGGCGCAAGACTTTCCATGGTGGATTCTGGCTTACATTTAGTCGTGGAATTTGACGAGAAAGTTGATGATGTACGTGTAGCGGAACTGGCAGCCGAACTTGGCCTGCGCGTATACCCGCTCTCAAATTACTGCGTCGGCGAAAAACAAGAAAAAGGCCTGATTATTGGTTACGCGTACGCTGCAACCGAAAACATTACGCAATATGGCAATGTGCTGGCTGATATTATTCAAGCCGCGCTAAAAGAAAATTAATTCTTTCTTCTTAAAAATGGTTTAAAATTAAATTGAATAGGTACCGCTCTAACTTCGTGCTTCAGCTACTCGGTACAAGTGGCTTGCACGCGCATTTAGAGGTGACTTATAGCTTTCCCAATCACAGCTTGGCTGTTTTTAATCGCCAGCATTATGTTCGAAGTTTTCGGCATGCTTTCGCTTCGATATTCCAATGGTTTTAGCAACTTTTTACCCACAGCTGGCGCGATTTCGTGCTTTATTGCATCCATTTGGCTCATGTCTTTCTCACTTAAACAAATGGGTATCACCTACGCAGTTTGGGCAGCCGCAAGCACAGCTATTGTTGCTTTACTTGGTATCGCTTTTTATGGTGAATCGATGTCACCATTTAAACTCACTGGAATCACTCTCGTCGTCATTGGCGTTGTATTGTTAAATTTTACCAACCCATAAGGTTTACAAATGTTTTCAGCCACGTTTATTTTTGATACAAAACAATTTGATGAAGCGTTTTACGCGCTAGACAACGCTATTGCCGCAGCAGCCAAAGAAACCCCAGGTTATTTAGGTGAAGAAGCTTGGGAAAATCCTAAAACAGGCCGTATTTGTAACGTGTATTATTGGCAAGACTTAAAAAGCTTGCAAGCCTTGATACAGCATCCAAAGCACCTTGAAGCCAAAGTCAAGCAGGCCAATTGGTTAAACGGCTATCAAATTGTGATTGCGGAAGTTGTTCGCGCTTATGGCGACGGTGCTATTGCGCACCCAACTTCATCATTTATGCATTCAACTTAAAGGGAGCATATGCTTAACATTCGCCCCGCCACTATTAACGATATCACTCAACTCGCGCAACTATTTGATGCGTATCGACAATTTTACGAGCAAACACCTGATATTTTGGCAGCGCGCGAGTTTATTACTGAGCGCATCAACAAACAAGAATCAGTTATTTTAGTGGCAGAAAACATAGAGAAACAACTCATAGGTTTTTGTCAAATTTATCCTAGCTTTTGTTCGGTAGCAACTGTAAAAATTGGCGTACTATACGATTTATTTGTTGATACAAATGCCAGAAAAAGCGGCGCAGGACGTGCACTAATGCTGGCAGCGCACGAATATGCTAAAAATAACGGTTTCGCCCGTTTAGATTTAAGTACCGCCAAAACCAATCATTCTGCGCAAGCACTGTATGAATCGTTAG
>JANYCB010000129.1 GCA_025360485.1 Methylotenera sp.
AAAAAGCCAGCGTAAGCTGGCTTTTTTCTTTACTCAAACTACTCTTTCAACGAACGTTTACGCTCATGTTCAAGCAAGTAACGTTTACGAATACGAATCGTTTTTGGCGTAATCTCAACTAATTCATCATCGTCGATAAACTCTACGGCAGATTCTAAGGTTAATGCGATTGGCGTAATCAAGCGTACCGCTTCATCGGTGCCTGAAGAGCGTACGTTGGTCAGTTGTTTGCCTTTAATTGGGTTCACGATCAAATCGTTATCGCGACTGTGAATACCAATCACCATGCCTTCATACAGTTTATCACCCGGCACTGCAAACATTTTTCCGCGATCTTGCAACTTCCATAACGCATAAGCAACCGCTTCTCCATGTTCAGCAGAAATAAGTACGCCATTGCGACGGCCTGGCATATCTGGCTTCACTGGCGCATATTCGTCAAAAATGTGTGACATGAGGCCAGTGCCACGTGTCATGGTTAAAAATTCACCTTGAAAGCCAATTAAACCGCGGGCTGGAATTTTATATTCCAAACGGGTGCGGCCGTTACCGTCAGATTCCATATTTTGCATTTCACCGCGGCGGCGGCCAAGTTCTTCCATGGCAGCACCTTGGTGTTCATCTTCTAAATCCACCGTTAAAATTTCGTATGGCTCACATTTTTCACCATTCACCTCACGGTACACTACTTTTGGCTTGCCAACTGCCATCTCAAAACCTTCGCGGCGCATGGTTTCCAGCAAAATCGTTAGATGCAACTCACCGCGACCAGAAACGCGGAATATATCAGCGTCCGCAGTTTCATCCACGCGCAAAGCCACGTTAACCAACAATTCTTTGGTTAAACGGTCACGAATTTGACGACTCGTCACAAACTTGCCTTCCGTACCCGCTAATGGTGATGTATTCACCATAAAATCCATGGTTAAAGTCGGTTCATCCACACCTAAATGCGGCAAACCTTTTGGGTTTTCGCGATCGCAAATGGTAAAGCCGATACCAATGTCATCCAAACCAGAAATAATCACAATGTCGCCAGCAAGCGCCTCTTCAACTGGCACGCGCTCTAAGCCTTGAAAGCCGAGCACTTGGTTGATTTTTCCCGTGGCAATTTGTTTGTCTTCATTCATCACGGTGACCGTTTGGCCTGGTTTAACTTTACCGTTACGTACACGGCCTACGCCTAATCTACCTGTGTAAGTTGAATAATCGAGTGCAGAAATTTGTAATTGTAATGGTGCTTCTGGGTCGCCCACTGGCGGTTTCACATGGCTTAGAATCGTGTCAAACAGCGCACGCATGTTGTCACTTGGCGTTTTCATGTCTAACATGGCGTAGCCGTTAATAGCAGATGCGTAAACTACCGGAAAATCTAATTGCTCATCAGTTGCGCCCAAATTGGCGAACAAATCAAACGTATGGTTAATCACCCAATCGCAGCGCGCGCCTGGACGGTCAACTTTATTGATTACTACGATTGGCTTTAAGCCAAGCGCTAGTGCCTTTTTAGTCACGAAACGCGTTTGTGGCATTGGGCCTTCAACCGCATCCACCAGCAATACCACGCCATCCACCATACCTAAGACACGCTCCACCTCGCCACCAAAGTCGGCGTGGCCTGGTGTATCGACGATATTAATGTGTGTGCCTTCGTAATTCACGGCAGTATTTTTAGCCAAAATAGTAATGCCACGCTCTTTTTCAAGATCGTTACTGTCCATCACGCGCTCAACAATGGCGTAATGTGAAGAAAAAGTGCCCGCCTGTTGTAAAAGCTTGTCCACCATAGTGGTTTTGCCATGGTCAACGTGGGCGATAATTGCGATGTTACGCAGATTGCGAGAGTTAGGAGCTGTAGACATTTGCACTGCCGTATGTTTGAAAGGGCGTGAGTTTAACACAACTCAATGCAATAAGCTTTTGACCCAGTGAATAAACCTTTGACAAAGTTGAATTAATGCTTATAATGCGCACAACTTAAAGCTAAGTTAACAATATAAGTTTAGTTTTAGATTCATCGCCCTGACCCTTCTGTAACTCGTGAAATGTTGAAGTTACTGTCTTGTTTACTGGTTAGCGGCTGTGCCCGTGCGCTGGTAAAAAGCATCTTAATAAATTTTGCTTTTCGCGTTTTATGTTGAACTAACCTACTGATTTTTAGTATAGTTTCAACTTTTATGTGCTTGCTTGCGCCCTTTTTGTTACTTTTGAAAGGGACTACTTTGTCTTTTGAATCATTAAATCTTGATCCTGCCATCCTTCGTGCTATTGAAGAATCTGGCTACACCGAACCTACCGCTATCCAAGCGCAAGCTATTCCTGTCATTACCGCTGGTAACGACTTGATGGCCTCTGCC
>JANYCB010000132.1 GCA_025360485.1 Methylotenera sp.
GGGCAGATAGGCCAAAAGTGACGGATGCCAGTTATGCATCAAAAGGTGTCCCACTCGAGTTGATGGTGGATTTGGCCAATCGCCTAAATACAGATGCTTGGTTTTGCATGCCGCACCAGGCAGATAATGACTATGTCAAACAGTTTGCGCTTTATGTAAAGAAAAATCTAAAGCCAGAACTACGTGCTTGGGTGGAATATTCTAATGAAGTTTGGAATGGTGGGTTTCATCAAAATAAATATGCAGGTAAGGAAGGCGTGAGCCTAAAGTTTGCCGATGAAACTTGGGAAGCGGCATGGAAATTTAGCGCTTATCGTTCAGTGCAAATATTTAATATTTGGACTGAAGTACATGGCGGACATGGCCAATTTATAAGAGTTTTGGCGTCTCAAGCATCTGAGGATTACGTTTCAGATCAGATATTAAGTTTTCAAAATGCTGCGAGTAACGCAGATGTGCTTGCCATCGCACCTTATGTTGCGTTAAGCGTTCCACCCACCGCTAAAAATGACATTACCGAAAAAGTAGTCGAAGCATGGAATCTAGATAAGTTATTTGATCATATGAATAAAGTTGCTTTGCCTGAATCTGCAAAATGGATCAAAAATAGTAAAAAAGTGGCTGATCAATACGGGCTTAAACTCGTGGCGTATGAATCAGGGCAACACTTGGTTGGCATAGCTGGTGCAGAAAATAATGAAAAGTTAACCAAACTTTTTATTCAGGCCAATACAGATGCAAGAATGGGTGATATATACACGCAAAGTTTGACTACATGGACACAGCTAGGTGGTGATTTAATTTGTAGTTATAACAGTGTGGAGAATTGGTCTAAATGGGGCAGTTGGGGCTTGTTAAGGCATTATAGTGATTTAACTGCAAATTCACCTAAGTTCATGGCCAGCATAAAATGGGCTGTTTCACGCGGACAAAAAATGACCATGTAATGAGCGAAACATCATGCGAAGTCAACTATTAATAATTACGCAAAAACTCGCTGAACTTGGCTTAAATAAAGGCACAGCAGGTAATAGCAGCGTGCGTTCTGGCGATGGATTTTTAGTCACACCTTCGGGTATGAATGTGGAAGATATGACACCACAAAGCATGGTACAAATGGCGTTTGACGGCAGTTACGAAGCCAATAAGATTCCCTCAAGTGAATGGCGTTTTCATCGCGATATTTTGGCGGATCGACCTGAAATCAACGCGGTGATTCACACCCATAGCATGTTCGCCACCACCATGGCGTGTCTGCACAAAGATATTCCACCGTTTCACTACATGATAGCGGTCACGGGCGGCGATACCATTCGCTGCGCGCCATACGCCCTGTTTGGCACGCAAGTGCTGTCAGATCACGCGCTGGCGGCCTTGTACCATAGCAAAGCCTGTCTGCTGGCAAATCACGGCATGATTGCGCTAGGGCGCGATTTGGATGATGCACTGGCGGTAACGGTAGAAATGGAAAACCTGTGCGAGCAGTATTGGCGCATTTTGCAGATTGAGCCAAACCCACCTTTACTTACAGAGCAAGAGATGAGTGAGGTGTTTCAGCAGTTTAAGGGTTACGGAAAGTGGGCAATTTAAGTGCTTGGTAACATTAAAGTTAGATAGTCATCACTGGATGATGGACCGTGAAATTTTGAATTGTTTTGCGATTAGGTCCTCCGCAATTGCTTTGATTACCCATATATCTGCAGAAAGGCGGCGAATGTCTCTTATCTCGTCGGGGTCGGCTACTGCGCCCGCATGAGCATGCGCAATCGCGCACCGACAGGACTCGTATAGGTATTTCGCAACGTCAACATGTGCCGATTGAAGGTTGCGAATTCTGTCCATCGCAATGCTTTCAGTGACGTGAGGAATAATCGCTCGGATTTGTTCTACGATTTGATTTGCTCGCACACCATTGACAGTTCGAAATTTGTCTTCCCAAAAGATGTTTAGTATCTTGAAGTAACTGAGGAACGCAAAAGGTACACTGTTTATGGTTCTTCCCTCGCGATAGAGAGCTAGCGCCAAGCGCACTTTGGGTTCCGTTTCTAACTCTCGGTAAAATGGGAAAGCAATTGATGATCCTGTTTGACTTGAATCTTTCGGGACTGATACGGGAACTGGATTTCCAGACCATCCGTACTTGTTTTCCATTGGTTGGTCGTCACACCAGCTCAAGACGCTGAGGAATCGATTGATGATTGTTAGTGCATCCTCTTCGGAGACTCCACTATCAAGGTCGATGTGAATGGACTGAGAGGATATGGGTGTTGCGGGGCGAAGTAGAAGAATACATCCACCGAACTGGATGCTTGTTTCGTCCGTAGGCCATATGGCTTTTCCAGACACCCCAACATTAAGCCAGTTTCCCATCGTTATGCCTAGTAGTTGTTATGCGAGTGTATGCGTCATTTTTTTCTTTTTAATTCATTAAGTTAAGTCTAACTATGAAATCATCATAGTCAATCACAAGTTTGGGCGCAACTATTTGCGATGGGTGTCAAGGAAATTCGCGCAAAAAAGACCTGTGATTTTACTGGTGATTGCATGGCCTTTGCGGTAAAATTTCTTCCCGTCTGCAATGTTTCTTAAAGTTCCTAATGACCAAATATGTATTCGTTACCGGCGGTGTAGTTTCCTCTCTTGGTAAAGGTATCGCCGCTGCATCACTGGGTGCCATTCTCGAATCGCGTGGTATTAAAGTGACCATGCTCAAACTTGACCCTTATATCAATGTAGACCCAGGCACCATGTCGCCCTTTCAACATGGCGAGGTGTTTGTCACCGATGATGGTGCTGAAACCGATCTGGATTTAGGCCATTACGAGCGCTTTATTTCTCAGCGCATGGGCAAACGTAATAATTTTACTACGGGTCAAATTTACGAAACTGTAATTAAAAAAGA
>JANYCB010000134.1 GCA_025360485.1 Methylotenera sp.
TTTCTTTGCTTTTGTAGTTACTACTAAGAAGCGCGCTGTCAATTCTGGCTCATTAATTTCAGCGGCCGCAGTAACGGCCTCTTTAAGCTGATTGGCAAGTACAAATTCGTCTATAGGTTGTTTACAAAATACAGCAAATTCGGTTCCGCTTAACCTGCCAGAGATGAGCGCAGCATTGTTCTTACATTGTGATTCTAGTGCGCCGCTTATTTTTCTAAGCAAAGCATTAGCTTGTGGGTAACCCATGACTTCATCCAACTGTGCTAAGTTAGATAATCTAAATATCACCAAGGCACCCTCATTGTATTCGTCATGGCTGAGATTAGTTTCCATGGTGTTTACGAAGTAATCACGATTCATTAGTCCTGTGACATCATCGTAATTAATTTTGTAGCGCAGCTCATCTAAGCGAGCAGATTCTTTGGTTACCGTCTCTTTGATTCGATTCGAAAGATTGTTCATTTCACGCACCACGGCTTTAAATTCAAGCGTTTTAGGCTCATCAATAGTAATGAATCTATCTTCACCAATTGCTTTTGCTTGCTTGATGACGTCATTAAGCGGGCTGAGTATTTTGCGCAAAATTTTACTACCGGCATAACAAGCGAGCAGGCCTATTAGGAACGTCCATAGCGCAATCAATAAAGTGGCATCCCAAAGTTTATCGTAGGCAAAATTAACATCGCTCTCTAAGGCTAGCGAGCCATATTGTTGCCAGCCATTTTGAACATCCGCCACACCAGCCTGAACTTTAATGGGAACCAGCTTAGTAAACCATTTGGGCGCTTTGGTTTGGCTGTTGGCATTGACGCGTTCGCTAATTAACTTACCCTCTGGGTCAAATAGTCCGATGTAACGATAGTGGCCAGAATCAAATTGTGCCGATAGCAGCAAATCCAGCGTGACAGGATCTTTTTTCAATTGCGACATAGAAAGCGCTAAAGAGGTGACATTATCAATATTCTTATTTTGTAATTGTTCTTCTAAATAGTTTTTGCTCGATAGCGTGCTGAGCAGAAAGCTGCCGCTGGACGCCAGAACGACGGTAAACAATATCGCGAGCCAAAGTTGCTTAATGAGTGACATATTAATTCCTTCCTTTCATTAGTTTATTCCATCTGCTTGGATGCGTGTTAGTACATCTCGCCAACGTGATAGGTGTGAAGTTGAATCGCTTTTTGGCTTGCTGCTGGTGCCCACCCATAAACCTTTATCGTTAAAGCTGAAAATAGGCACTAAATCAGGTCTGCTAGAAGACGGCATAATTTCCGGCACCAAGCTATCCAAAATCAGTGGTTCGGATTGCGGCGTGGCGTAATAGCTCAACACCATGTGCGCCACCACGACTTTTCTGTCCAAGCGTGTTAGCTCAGCCCTAACATAGGTAAGTCGCAGCTTATCATTAGACACATTTAGTATTTTTAAAAATATATATTTGGCGATGCTGTAATCTTCGCAGTCCCCAGCGCCGCGACCTAAAGACTCTAGTGGCGTAGCCCAGTAATCGGCTTGTCCCCACACATCGATATCTTCACCAAATTCTATTTTTTGGTTAAAAAATTTGTTGATTTGTTTGAGCTTTTCTGCCTCGGGAGCCGCTTGCAGACTTGTAATCAGCTCTTGTAGCTCTACTGTGCTTTTGTATGCTTCGTCGCCATAGCGTTGTTTAGCAAGGCTACTGAATTTGTTAAAATCATAGCCGGCGGCGTAAAGCACGGTAAAGCCAATCAACATCATCACAAATGGGATGATGTTGATTGGCCTAAAAAAAGCAATAAATTTTCTGAACTCAGAAATAATGTGTGCCTAATGTCATTAAATAATTTGTGTTGAATCGCTAAAGAACTGGGAAAAAGCACCATAACCAATAGTTGAAAGCCTTAATCTATTATCAACTTTTGTTTGAATACAGTATTCGCCAATAAAGACAGCTTTTGTGGGGTATTTCAATGTTCAAAGTGATTGGCTGTATTGGCCATCAGTACAATAGTTTTATGCCTAAAAAGGGTATTTAATGCGATTGTGAAAAAAAGTATTAAACGCAGTAATTAATTTTATATTAGGACACGAACATGGCATTAATCGGCAAAGTAGTTGCACTGACAGGCACCGCATTTCTTATTACAGATAATGGCGCTAAGCGTGAATTACAGCTTGGCGACACTGTACAGACGAGCGACACCATACAAACCATGCCCGGTGCGGAAGTTGATCTTAAACTAGAGACTGGCCGCCCCATGCATATTGGGCAGGAACAGCTGGTTGCCTTTACCTTTGATTTAACGAATGCGCTAGGCTTTGATAGGCTAGATGGCGAGGTAAACCTTGCTACGATTGAAACCGTGATTAAAGCGATTGAAAGCGGCAAAGATATAAATGATGTGGTGGAGGAAGCCGCTGCTGGTAATGGTCTACGAACAGATCATGGTTTTGACTTCGTTACTCTATTAAGAATTAATGATGTACTTGACCAGTTTGGCTTTAAATACGGCTTTAACTTTGGTGCTAATATTCAAGATCATCCTATCACAGATCGGTTATTAGCTGACACTACTGGCGGCAATGGTGTAAGTACGGTGGGCGCGGGTGCTGGGTCAGTGCCAGCTGCGCCGACGGCCAGCCTCACGCATGACGCTGTGAATGACACTGGGTCTAGCGCGATTGACAGCATCACGAACAACCCAAGCCCAGCAATCAGCGGCACTGGCATACCAGGTGACACCATCACCTTATACGCACCGAATGGCACTACTGTATTGGGTGCTGTAATTGTAGGTGTAGGTGGTACATGGAGCATTGACCCACCTGGCACTTACTTAGCAGAGGGACCTAACACCCTCACTGTGAAAGCCACGGACTCAGCAGGTAACCAAGGGCCAGCGACTCCGGTCAACGTCACCTTAGACACCACGGCACCGACAGCACCGACTGGTGTGTTACCTGCGGACGCAGTGAACGACACTGGTTCCAGCAACAGCGATAACCTCACAAACAACAAAGCGCCGACTTTAACTGGCACCACAGAAGCAGGCACTACGGTGACTGTGACGATTAATAGCGTCACTTACAATGCCACTGTAATTGGCACCGCTTGGAGTGTTCCATTAACAGGTGCTAACTTACCAGACGGTACTTACACGCCGGTGATTACGGCGACTGACGCGGCAGGCAATAGCACTACCTCTAACGGAGAGACCTTTACTGTCGATGCGACGGCGCCAATAGTGACCGTTGCGCCAGACATGACGGCAGCAACGGACACTGGTATAAGTAATACAGATGACATCACTGGTAATAACAAGCCAGATTTTGCGATTCCTGTTCCGGGGGCGGGTAATACACCAAGTCTCTATGTAGATGGTGTCAAAGTGGCTGCAACATTCAATGCTTTGGCTAATACGCTTACCCCATCTTCACCACTTTCTAACGCTAATCATACTATTACTTATACGCTTACCGATACAGCAGGGAATGAAAGCACACAAAGTCCGTCTCTGCCAATAGTTGTGAATGCGGTAGTACCAGCAACACCAGCAGTCGCACCAGACATGACAGCCGCAACGGATACAGGTGCTAGCAACACAGATGATATGACCAAAGACAACACGCCAGACTTTGCGATAACAGCACCAGGTGTTGGTTTGACACCCCATTTATATATTAATGGGGTAGAAGTTCCGGCAACATTCAATAGTACAAATAATACGCTAACCCCTGTAAGCCCATTGCTAGATGGGGCATATACAGTTGCTTATACGCTTTCAAATTTAAGCGGTGGAGAAAGCTCGCTGAGCCCAACGCTCAATAATGTGATAATTGACACGGCTGCACCGACAGCAGGCAGCATTGTTGAAACGGACAATGTACCTGGCATTACTGGCACCATTACGAACAACAGCACCATCAATGATCCGAAACCGGTCATCAGTGGGTCAGGCGCGGAAGTTGGCGCGAC
>JANYCB010000158.1 GCA_025360485.1 Methylotenera sp.
TCGCGATATGCTTTGTTATCAGCAAAGTAGCTGGCGCCAATTTCAAATAGCATCGCGCGTTCTTGCTTACGATTCAAGTTGTAGCTAAGCGCTTCTAATAAACCACCCCACAAGCCGCTGCGCATCACGCTCAAATTACTAGCGATAGGATTTTTTAGTTTAATGGGATTTGCATTACCCATCAAATCGCGCTCCCAGCTTTCATCTACAAAGCTGTATGTGATCACTTCTTGGTAGCCTTGTGTTTGTAATACACCTGCCATGGAAGCCTTATTCCATGAGGCTTCTGGAGCATCCAAAATACCTAAGTTTGCAGTCGGCGTAATCGCTGGAATTTTATCGTAGCCATGCAAACGCGCAATTTCTTCGATTAAATCTTCTTCACGCGCAATGTCGAATCGATAACTCGGCGCTTTAACTGCAAAAACACCCGCAGTTTCCGTAAATTCAAAACCTAACTGTGTGAGCAACGTGCCGACCATTTTTTGCGGAATCTCGATACCCAACACCGAAAGCAGGCGTGCATAGCGCAAATTCACTGTATTACGCGTTGGTAATTTACTCACCACTTCAGTAATTTCACCTGCTTTTCCACCACAAATATCAAGTATTAACGCTGTTGCGCGCCCCAATGCTTGTTTGGTGTTACCAAAATCTACGCCGCGTTCAAAGCGATACGATGAATCTGTGCTTAAGCCCAATCGACGCGCTTTTCCAGCAATAGCATCCGGAGTAAAAAAAGCACTTTCCAAAAAGATAGAAGTAGTTGAATCGGTCACGGAAGTAGGTTCGCCACCCATCACGCCAGCCAATGCAATCGCACCGCCGTTATCCGCTATAACCATATCGTCTGCAGCTAATTTCACTTCTGTATCATTCAGCAGTTTAATTTTTTCATTTGCCTGCGCAAAACGCACATTAATATCGCCACTTATTTTGGCCAAATCAAACGCGTGCATGGGCTGGCCAAGCTCTAACAGCACATAATTGGTAACATCCACAATGGCGCTGACGCTACGCACGCCGCAACGTTCCAGATTGCGAAGCATCCAATCAGGCGTTTTAGCTTGCGCATTTACACCTTCAATCACACGGCCAAAATAAGCCGAGCAAGCTTCAGTAGCACTAACTTTTACCGCTTGAGTTTTGTTGGTTTGTGTGGCTATTTTATTGTTAACAGGTAACGTGAGAGGTGCTCCAGTAATGGCCGCCACATCGCGTGCAATGCCTAAAATGCTTAAGCAATCCGCACGATTTGGTGTGAGTTTGAGTGTGAGCAAATTGTCATTTAAGTTTAAATACTCACGAATATCTTGGCCAGTTTTGGCGTCATGCGGTAACTCGAGCAAACCCGTAGCTTCTTCTGCCAAACCAAGTTCTTTAGCAGAACACATCATGCCGAAAGATTCCACACCGCGGACTTTGGCCTCTTTAATCGCAAAGCCTGGTAACTCTGCACCTACCAAGGCACACGGTGCTTTCAGGCCAACGCGCGCATTGCTTGCACCACAGACAATTTGCAGATTCTCGCTTCCAATATTCACTTTAAGCACTTGTAAACGGTCTGCGTCGGGATGTTTAACGGCAGAAATAATCTCGGCAATGACAACTTTTGTAAACGCGACTCCTGCAGGTGTCATTTCTTCCACCTCAAGTCCCGCCATGGTGAGGGCGTGACTAAGCTCTTCCGAACTCAATTTTGGATTTACAAAGCTGCGTAACCAATTTTCTGAAAATTGCATAAATGTTTACTTGTTAAATTGCTGCAAAAAGCGTAAATCATTATTAAAAAAGTGACGCAAATCATTCACGCCATAACGCAGCATAGCAAGCCGCTCTACGCCCAAACCAAAGGCAAAACCACGATATTTTTCGCTATCAATATTTACGTGTTTAAACACTTCCGGATGCACCATGCCACAGCCGCCAATCTCAAGCCAACCAGCGTTCCAGCTCATGTCCATCTCTGCTGAAGGCTCGGTAAACGGGAAAAATGAAGGTCTAAATCTCACCGTTAAATCATCACGCTCAAAGAATTTTTGCAAAAAGTCCTGCACCACGCCTTTTAAATTAGCAAAGCTGATATTTTCATCTACCCACAAACCCTCTACTTGATGAAACATGGGCGAATGCGTCGCGTCTGAATCCACCCGATACACGCGACCAGGTGCGATAATTTTGAGCGGTGGCTCTTTATTCTCCATATAATGGATTTGCACAGGCGAGGTGTGCGTTCTTAAAACGTTATTATCATCGACATAAAACGTATCATGCATGGCACGTGCCGGATGATTTTCAGGGATATTCAGTGCAGTAAAGTTATAAAAATCGGTTTCAATCTCTGGACCAGTAGCCACATCGAAACCAATCGAATGAAATAAAGCTTCAATGCGTTGCAAAGTAAGTGTGATAGGATGCAAACCGCCCTGTGATTGCGCGCGCGCTGGCAAAGTCACATCTAGCGATTCACCCGCCAACTGTTTGGCTTGCACCGCATCTAAAATAGCTTCGCGACGCACATTTAAAGCAGCTTCAATCGCTTGTTTAACCACATTGATAACGGCACCTGCGGCTGGGCGCTCATCAGCCGACAGCTTTCCCAAGCCTTTAAGCGCCTCCGTGAGCGCACCAGTTTTGCCTAAGTATTTTGCTTTGGCATTTTCTAAGGCGGGCATATCATCACAAGCTGAAAAATCAGCATGAGATTCTGCAATTAAGTGGTCTAAATTTGCCATGCGTCATTTTACTTTGAATTAGGGTTTATTTTAAGAAAATTAAACATAAAAAAAGAGGCCGCAGCCTCTTTTTTAATTAGACAACTTAAGCCGCTAAACCAGTTTTTGCAATTTCTACAAATTTGGCAAAAGCAACTTTATCAAACACGGCTAAATCCGCTAATACTTTGCGATCCACATCTACTGCAGATTTTTTCAAACCATTCATAAAGCGGCTGTAAGTCAAACCACACTCACGAGCGCCTGCATTGATACGCGCAATCCATAAGGTGCGGAATTGACGTTTTTTCTGACGGCGGTCACGATATTGGTATTGACCTGCTTTCATTACAGCTTGTTTAGCAACGCGGTAAACATTTTTACGACGACCGCGATAACCTTTAGCGGCGTTTAATACTTTTTTGTGTCTTGCGCGAGCAATGACACCACGTTTTACTCTAGGCATATCGGTCTCCTTATCTTGTTGGCATCATTGCGCGAACGCGTTTGACGTCAGTTGGTGAGATGATCGAAGTGCCACGTAACTTACGTTTTTGCTTTGTGGTTTTTTTCGTTAAGATATGGCGCAAATGTGAATGCGTACGCTTCACTTTACCATTCCCTAAGAACTTAAAGCGCTTTTTGGCGCTGCTCTTTGTTTTCATTTTTGGCATTTTTTTCTCCTTTGAGAGTTGATTAAGAACGCTTAGGCATGCCGTTTAAGCCGTATCGCTCATATAAAACTATTCTGTCGCTAGTACTTTTTCTACTGCTACTTCTGCAGCCTTTTCAGCTGGTTTTGCTATTTTTTCTTTTGCTGGTTTAGCAACAGCTTTTTCTATTTTCTTAGGCGCTAACACCATCACCATTTGCCGGCCTTCCATTTTAGGAAACTGCTCGACCACTGCATGTTCTTGTAAATCCGCTTCTACGCGTTTTAATAGTGCCAAACCAAACTCTTGATGCGTGATTTCGCGACCTCTAAAACGCAGCGTAATCTTGGCTTTATCGCCCTCACCCAAAAAGCGGATGATATTACGTAATTTAATCGCGTAATCACCATCATCAGTACCTGGGCGAAACTTAATTTCTTTTATAACTACTTGTTTTTGCTTTAGTTTTTGCTCATGCATGCGCTTACTTTCAGCGTATTTAAACTTACCATAATCCATCAATCTGCACACTGGTGGCACTGCATTTGGCGCAATTTCAACCAAATCAATATCCGCTTCTTCTGCTTTCTCAAATGCCTCTCGCAAACTTACAACACCCAGCGGTTCGCCTTC
>JANYCB010000006.1 GCA_025360485.1 Methylotenera sp.
CAAAATTATTGAAGATGATTATGTAGATACAGCCTTTGGTACAGGCGTGGTGAAAGTGACCCCAGCGCATGACTTTAATGACTATGCAGTTGGCCAGCGTCATGGACTAGAGCCAATAAGTATTTTTACTTTAAACGGTAAAGTTAAAGAAACAAAAGGTGATGATTGGATAGAAAAACAACGCAACCTTGCCCCACATAAATCAAGTGTTTTAAGTAACCAAACCAATGGTGGCCCAGATTTTTTCACTACAAATGAAATGGATCTCCAGAAAAATTGGACAGTTGACTTGATTCCATCAAAATACCAAGGCCTTGACCGTTTCGTTGCACGCAAACAAATCGTGGCTGATTTGGAAGCCCAAGGCTATCTGGTTAAAACCGAAAAACACAAACTCAAAGTGCCGCGCGGCGATCGCACGGGTGTGGTGATTGAGCCGATGTTGACTGACCAATGGTTTGTTGCCATGAGTGAGCCTGCCGCAGATGGCAAGAGTATTACTGAAAAAGCGTTGGAAGTAGTGGCCAATGGTGAAATCAAGTTCTACCCAGAAAACTGGGTGAATACCTACAATCAATGGCTAAATAATATTCAAGATTGGTGCATCTCGCGCCAGTTGTGGTGGGGGCATCGTATCCCTGCATGGTACGATAAACATGCTAAATATTTCGTCGCTCATAATTCTTTTGAAGCTTACACAGCATGGTTTACTCAGAACGGAAACCATAAGATGCCAATTAAGGCAGGCATACTTTCAAGCGACAGTAACGAAGAAATCGAACAAAAACTTACTCGTTTTGGATGGCCGCTTCATGACCGTCTGACACAAGATAGTGATGTGTTGGATACTTGGTATTCTTCTGCTTTATGGCCATTCTCAACCTTAGATTGGACTGGCGATGATGTCAAAGACCGCACCAATATTGCCTTGCAGCAGTATCTGCCTTCCAGCGTTTTGGTCACGGGTTTCGATATTATTTTCTTTTGGGTGGCGCGTATGGTGATGATGACGAAACACATCACTGGCAAAATCCCATTCAAGCATGTGTATGTGCATGGCTTGATTCGTGATGCTGAAGGTCAAAAAATGTCTAAGTCTAAGGGTAATGTGCTAGACCCGATTGATTTGATTGACGGCATTGGCTTGGATGATTTGATTAAAAAACGCACCACAGGCTTAATGAACCCCAAAGACGCAGATAAAATTGAGAAACGTACGCGCAAAGAGTTTCCAGAAGGTATTGCGGCTTATGGCACGGATGCGTTGCGTTTCACCTTTGCAGCGCTAGCCAGCCCTGGTCGTGACATTAAATTTGATTTGCAACGTTGCGATGGCTATCGCAATTTCTGTAACAAGCTGTGGAATGCCACGCGCTTCGTGTTGATGAATACAGAAGGCCAAGATAACGGCTTTGATGCGGCAACTTGCGGTGAGGGTGGGCGTAAGTTTAGTCAAGCCGACCGTTGGATTGTGAGTATTTTGCAACGTACAGAAGCTGAAGTTGAAAAGGCTTTTACCGACTACCGTTTCGACTTGGCCGCAAAAGCTATTTACGAATTTGTGTGGGATGAATATTGCGATTGGTATTTAGAGTTAGCCAAAGTACAAATTCAGAATGGTACCGATGCTGAAAAGCGTGCAACACGCCGTACTTTGCTACGCGTGTTAGAGACAATTTTACGTTTAGCACATCCTATCATGCCGTTTATCACGGGAGAGATTTGGCAAACTATTGCACCAATGACGGAGAAACACGGCGCAAGCATCATGCTAGAAGCCTACCCTAAAGCGCAAGATGACAAGTTAGATGAAGCATCCGAAACTTGGGTGGTGCAGTTAAAACAAATGGTCGATGCCTGTCGTGGTTTACGTGGCGAGATGAACATTTCACCAGCGGTGCGTGTACCTTTAATCGCAACGGGTGATGTTGATAAATTGGCCGTATATGCGCCGTATTTAATGGCGCTGGCTAAGTTAGAAAATGTTTCGATAGTAGCAGAACTGCCAGAAGCTGATGCGCCAGTGATGCTAGTGGATAACTTTAAATTGATGCTGAAAGTTGAAATTGATGTAGCGGTCGAGAAAGAGCGTATTGGCAAAGAGATTGCGCGATTGGAAGGCGAAATCAGCAAAGCAAATACTAAGTTGAATAATGAAAGCTTTGTATCAAGAGCGCCAGCTGAAGTTGTTGCGCAAGAAAAAGTGCGGGTAGCGGAGTTTGGTGCGAGTTTGGAAAAATTGCAAATACAATTAAGCAAGATTTAATAAGTTTTATAATAAGCCATGCCCCTGCAAGCCAGTATCCATAAGGCTTACAGAGCATCGTTTTTACTGCTTTTATTTCATAATTTAAATAAACAAATTCACGTTGGATTCGCCTGCAAACTCAAAAAACGTCGCAGCTCCACCAAATTCAATATCTGTAATAAAGTCAGATTTTTTGAAATCGAATAAATCTACAGTCATTTGGCAAGCGATGAGCTTAACGCCCGCTTCAATACATGCGTTACGCAGTTCTTCAATGCTGGCTACGCCTTTATCCGCAATCTTCTGCTTCATTATCATGGTCGCCACGCTTTCTATACCAGGTAACATTTGCACAAAGTTTGGCATGGGAATTGGCATTGGCATGGCAGGATTACCAAGTGGTGAAACTTTTAAGTCGCCTAAATCTTTTTTAAGCAGCGTTAAGCCGTAAAAAGTGAAAAATATTTGTACTTCGTAATCTAATGCAGCTGCAGTGGAAGCTAAAATAAAAGGTGGGTAAGCCCAATCGAGCGAGCCTTTAGAAGCGATTAGGGCGAGCTTTTTAGCCACGTAATAACCAATTAAATATTAGATATCATTCGGCGCGTTTTTTGATGTAAAACGTGTACACGCCGTCGTCTTCATCTCGACGTGTCATGACATGTCCAGTCTGTTTGCAAAAGGCTTCAAAATCTTTAACAGAGCCCGGATCAGTCGCCATAATTTTGAGCGTTTGGCCAGATGCAATCTCGCTTAAGCCTTTTTTGCAGCGCAAAATGGGTAAGGGGCAATTCAAATTTTTTGCATCTAATTCTTTATCAAATTGCATAATTTTCCAATCAAAATAAACAAAAATAATAGCCTATTTTTTTGGGGATAGTAAATAACCAGCTTTGCCCCAGGCAATCACGCCGCCAGCTAAATTAAAAACATCTTTTACACCCTTGCTAACAGCAAAATCGGCTGCGTGAGCAGAGCGTACGCCGCTGTGGCAGTAAAATACCACTGAATTTGCATTCATTAGCTTTTCGTATTGTAAAGGCAACATCGAAAGTTGAATATGGATTGCGCCTGGAATAATGCCGCGCGCCACTTCATCATCGTTACGTACATCCACCAAAAGTACTTTTGGCCGAGTGACATGTTCAAATAAATCTTTTGCTTCAATCTCAGAATAACTTTTCATGATAAAACCTTAATAAGAATGCTTATTGTACACATGAAATATCAGATGTGAGTGCTTTGCGAGTATGGAGTTTATGGTGAAAATAGAGATGCGTAAATATGCTGATTTGAAATTAGTTTGCTTAGGACAAAATTGAATAGCCGTTAATTAGATTTCAGGATTTAGGATAGAGAATGTGGTGCATCCGCACCTTAGTAGTGCGCTCGGCAAATTGCAAGTTGATCTTATTTAAAAGGTAAGCATATATATTGTTCATTAAATTCAATCAGTTACCAATAAAAGTAGCACTTGGCACAGCACTTGCTAAGGATTGATGTGATTAAAGTTATGTTAGTAGATAATGATCTGAAGCGTATTACCCCTTTGAAACAATCTTTAATTGATAATGGGTTTGATGTTGTTGCACATGTCGAAAATGATATTCATCTGCAATCTAAGTGCTTTGAAATAAAGCCAGATATTGTAATTATTGATACAGAATCGCCTAATCGTGACACATTAGAAAATATTTGTGTAATGAGCATGCATGATCCTAGGCCTGTTGTGATGTTTACACATGATGGCGACAAGGAAAAAATAAAGGCGGCAACACAGGCTGGTGTAAGTGCATACGTAGTAGGAACGATACCTAGCGAAAGGTTAACACCAGTGATTGACGCTGCAGTAGCAAGATTTGAAGAATTTAAAAGCTTGCGTTCTGAGCTAAATTTGGCTAAATCCAAACTGGATGAGCGCAAAATAATAGAACGTGCAAAAGGCTTGTTAATGAAGCAACGCAAATTAGAAGAAGATGAAGCTTATAGCATGTTGCGTAACATGGCGATGCAAAGAAATGTAAAGTTAGTGGATTTATCGCAGCAGTTGATTAATGCAGCCGATTTACTAATTATTTAATTTGTAATAAAGCTTGAGTCCAATGGAGGACATAAGCTGGTTTTAAATTACGTCAATGATGACGTATAAATAGAATTTTAAGACAAAGGCGTCTTAATACTGGGGATCACACCTCAATATTAAGACGCTATTTTTTTGGCCAAAATCTTTAATGAAGGAGCAACCATGAGTGATATCGATAACATAAATACCACAGTCACCGAGAAGGAAACTGTAAGCGTAGATGCAAGTCGTCGCAATTTTTTCAAAAATAGTATTGCTGGCGCATTTGGTGCAGCTGCAATGATGAATCTGGTACCTGATGGCATTCGCAGTGCTGCTTGGGCGGCGGGATCTGACGCGCCTGAAATCACAGAAGTTAAAATCGGCTTCATTCCACTCACCGATTGCGCGCCTATCGTAGTGGCGGCTGAAATGGGATTTGATAAAAAATATGGCATCAAAATTATTCCATCAAAAGAAGCTTCTTGGGCCGCGATCCGTGATAAGACCGTGAATGGCGAATTGCATGCTGCACATGTGTTATATGGCCTGATTTATGGCGTACAAATGGGTATTGGTGGTCAGCAAAAAGATATGAATGTGTTGATGACATTGAACAACAATGGCCAGGGCATTACCTTATCAAATCAGCTAAAAGATAAAGGGGTTACTAGTGGTGCCACTTTGAAACGCTTGTTATCCAATGAAAATCGCGATTTTACTTTTGCGCAAACATTTCCAACTGGCACACACGCGATGTGGCTCTACTACTGGTTAGCGACTTACGGCATTGATCCAATTAAAGACGTAAAAACTATCGTAGTGCCGCCACCGCAAATGGTAGCGAATATGCGCATTGGCAATATGGATGGGTACTGCGTTGGCGAGCCATGGAATGCACGTGCGATTTATGACAAAGTTGGCTATTCCGTAGCTACCAGCCAAGATATTTGGGTAGACCACCCTGAAAAAGTACTAGGTACTACTGCAGACTTCGTGACTAAAAATCCCAATACAGCGCTAGCAATAACTAAAGCTATTTTAGAGGCAAGTCGTTATATCGATGCCACTGCCAACCGTGCCAAGGTTGCCAAACTGATTTCAAGTAAAGCTTATGTCAATGCTCCAGAAGAAGTGATTGAAGGTCGATTCCTTGGTCATTATGACAATGGTATCGGCAAGAAATGGGAAGACCCTAACTACATGAAGTTCTTTAATGATGGCAAAGTTAGCTTCCCTTACCTTTCTGATGGCATGTGGTTCTTAACGCAGCACAAACGCTGGGGCTTGCTCAAGACGGACCCAGATTATCTTGCCATTGCCAAAAAGGTAAACCGTATTGATATTTACACCGAAGCTGCCACTGCTTTAGGGATCTCTGTGCCAAAAGACGCTATGCGCACTAGCAAGCTGATTGATGGCGTGGTATGGGATGGTAAAGACCCGAAAGCTTACGCTAACGGTTTTAAAGTCAAAGCATAATCTATAAAGGGGGCCAGTCATGAGCGTCGTCAGCATTAAAAAAGAGAGTATAGAGACAGTCATGAAGGATGAAAAAGTCATTGTAAGCATCATGTCTGCTGCCAATTCAGAAATTACGATTAAGGAAGTTGTTAAGCCAGTTGCAACAAAAAAACCTAGTAAATTTGCAATGCAAACCCGCTCATTTTTTGAGTGGGCGCTTCCGCCAGCTATTGGCATATTGTTACTTCTAGCGACGTGGTCTTTAATATCCTATCAGACGCCAGAATTGCCTGGCCCCATTAAAACTTGGCATTCTGCGGTAGAGGTTTTTAGAAATCCATTTTATATCAATGGTCCAAATGACATGGGTATAGGTTGGAACATTCTCAATTCGCTTAAACGGGTTGCGCTTGGCTTTGGTCTAGCTGCCATAGTGGGCATTCCGCTCGGCTTCATTATTGGTCGCTTTCAGTTTATATCACGCATGGTGGCACCAATTATCAGTTTGCTGAGACCTGTTTCACCCTTGGCTTGGTTGCCAATAGGTTTGCTGGTTTTTAAAGCGGCAAATCCTGCAGCGATCTGGGTGATTTTCATCTCTGCTATCTGGCCGATGATTATTAATACTGCTGTAGGTGTCAGTAAGGTACCTCAGGACTATATGAATGTAGCGAAGGTGCTTAATTTATCAGAGTGGAAAATCGTTACTAGGATACTTTTTCCTTATGTTCTACCTTACATGATGACCGGTGTGCGTCTTTCTATCGGCGTTGCTTGGCTGGTGATTGTAGCCGCAGAAATGCTTACAGGTGGCTTAGGTATTGGTTTCTGGGTATGGGATGAATGGAATAACCTGAATGTTGAACACATCATAATTGCGATATTCATTGTGGGAATTGTGGGTTTATTGCTTGAACAGACTTTAATTCAAATTGCTAAACGCTTTAGTTACGAATAGGAAAAAGCATGAAAAAAACATTATCTCAAGACAAAATATTGCAGGACAGGTACGTGCTTGTAGAAAATATCAATATGACCTTTTCCACAAAAAAAGGCACATTTGAAGTGTTGAGAAATATCAACCTTGATATTAAAGAAGGTGAGTTTGTCACCATTATTGGGCACTCAGGTTGCGGAAAGTCGACTGTATTGAATCTAATTGCAGGTCTTTTAGAGCCAACATCGGGTCATTTATTTTGTAATGGACGGGAAATTGCAGGGCCAGGACCAGACCGTGGC
>JANYCB010000027.1 GCA_025360485.1 Methylotenera sp.
GGTTTGAACGGTGCGGGCAAAGTGCGCATCAACCGCGCTGGTTGTTTTGATCGATGTGAAGAGGGGCCGCTCTTGGTAGTGTACCCACAAGCTACTTGGTACACCTTTATTGATAACGAAGATATTGATGAGATTATCGAAAGCCATCTGGTAAGTGGCAAAGTGGTAGAACGCTTGCTGGTTTAGTGAATGAGGGTTTAACTACTTAAAGCACATTCTATATGTGCTTTTATTTTGTCTTGCAGGCTTTTTTTTGATGCCTCGGGAAGCCAATGGATATTGGCTTGCAGTGCAGATGTTCTTACGGCCTCTCCCCAATGCGAATTTGGAAAATGTTTGTCATTTGCAAAGCGCGGAATAATATGCCAATGCACATGCGGCGTTTTATTGCCCAAGCTGGCTAAATTGATTTTGTCTGGCTGAACAACTTCTCGCATCGCAGTTTCAACCGCAAATACCGTTTTCATCATTCTTGCGCGCTGTGGGGGCGCTAAATCGGTCATTTCTTTAATGTGCTCGATTAACTCCACGCGGCAATAAGCAGGGTAATCAGCGTCGTTTAATAACACCACGCGGCAAAAATCATCTTGCCAAAAGACTTCGTGTTGCGTGGGTAAACAAAGTGGGCAACTTGCAGACATTAAGAAGCAGCAAGCATGCGGTCTAGCGTGAGTTTTGCGAGCTTAGCATCGTGCGCAGGCACTTTGATTTGATTCACAATATTACCTTCGGCCAAGTTTTCCAGTGTCCAAGCCAAATGTTGCGGATCGATACGTGCCATGGTCGAGCATTCACATACGACGTGGCTCATAAATTGTACCAGTTTGCCTTGCGGTTTCATTTGCTCGGCTAAGCGATTAACCAGGTTAAGCTCAGTGCCAACTAGCCATTTGGTGTTGGGAGCCGCATCGGTCACTGTTTTTAAGATGTACTCAGTAGACCCGACAAAATCAGAATTTAAACACACTTCAAACGGCGCCTCGGGGTGCGAAATCACTTTCCCGTCAGGATGATCAGCACGGAATTTAGTAATATTTTGCAAGCGGAACATTTGATGTACCGCACAATGGCCTTTCCATAGCAAAATTTTAGCGCTTTTAATTTGCACTTCGCTTAAGCCACCCATAGGCTGGTCTGGATCCCAAATCGGCATTTGGTCAAGTGGAATACCCATTTTATGTCCGCTCCAACGACCCAAGTTTTGGTCGGGGAAGAATAATACTTTTTCGCGCTGTGCAAAACTCCATTCCAATATCTTAGGCGCGTTGGTGCTGGTGCACACAATGCCGCCATGCTCTCCGCAAAACGCTTTTAGATCGGCTGCAGAATTGATGTAAGTAACAGGTGTAATTTTTTCGTCAAAATTCAGAACTTTGCTCAGCTCACGATAGCTACGCTCTACTTTGGCAAGGTTCGCCATATCGGCCATAGAGCAACCAGCAGCCAAGTCTGGTAACACAACAATTTGCTCAGGCCGGCTTAAAATATCCGCCACTTCAGCCATAAAATGCACACCCAAAAAAACAATGTATTCTGCATCTAGATTTTCGGTATAGCGCGAAAGTTTAAGTGAATCGCCCGTGAAATCGGCATGACGATACACCCCCTCATTTTGGTAATGATGGCCTAAAATTACTAAGCGTTTGCCCAGCTTGGCACGTGCAGCAATAATACGGCGCTGGCAATCGGCATCGTCAACGGCTTGAAATTTCTCAAACTTGATTGGAATGGATTTAATAGCTAGTGTTTGCATAGTGTTTATTTTATCGCTTTGTTATTCATAAAGCCAATTGATGTCGTTGACCTAATCTTTTTAGTGCGTCCACATTTGTCCATGAAAAAACGCGTTTTGCCGCTTCTCGCCAGTCCACCCACTCGTAGCGCACATGTTCGCTATCAGAAAGTTTGATGGGTAATTGAGAAGGTAGTTCTAAACTAAATAAATGTTCCTTATTTTCAACAACACCAGGTGCATAGCGGTTGCGCCAATGTGGATAAATTTCATACACATTCGATGCATGCCAATCTTGTAAATCGTACTTCATCGCATCGAGTCCTGTTTCTTCAAACACCTCGCGGATGGCGGCTTGCAAGGGTGTTTCGTTATTCTCAATGCTGCCAGTGACTGATTGCCAAAACCCCACTTTATCGGCGCGTTCCATTATCAACACTTGCAAATCAGGTGTATGAATCAGCACCAGTGCGGAAATAGGCGTTTTATAATTTTTCAATTATTTTTATAGAACTAAGATTTACTAGCCGCAGAAGTTAAATTTTTAGGTAGCTGAAACACTACACTTTCAACTACGCCATGCAGTTCTTGCACTTCGTCAGCGCCAAGTTGCTGTAATTTTGTAATAACTTCTTTGACTAAAATTTCAGGTGCAGAGGCGCCAGCAGAAACGCCAATTTTCTTTTTAGCCGCTAGCCATTCAGGTTTTAAATGGCTCGCATTATCAATCATATAAGCTTCAACGCCTTGATTTTGTGCGACTTCACGTAATCTGTTGGAATTGGAACTATTGGGCGAGCCGACGATAATCACTAAATCGCAATCTTGAGCCATGATCTTGACGGCATCTTGACGGTTTTGTGTGGCGTAGCAAATATCATCGCTTTTAGGCGCATGGATATTGGGGAAGCGCTTATGTAGCGCATGAATCACCAAGGCTGCATCGTCCATTGAAAGCGTAGTTTGTGTCACATACGCGAGTTTATCAGCATCATTTACATCTAAACCTGCCACATCTTCTGGCGTTTCAACCAAATACATGCCCTGTTCAGATTGCCCCATTGTACCTTCCACTTCTGGATGACCTTTGTGGCCTATCATTACGATTTCCATACCAGCTTTGCGCATTTTGGCGACTTCAATATGTACCTTGGTCACAAGCGGGCATGTCGCGTCAAAGGCAATTAAATCGCGCGATTCCGCCTCAGCCCGAATGGCTTTAGAAACGCCATGTGCACTAAAAATGACGGTGCTACCAGCGGGAATGTCATCTAAATCATGGACAAATACTGCACCTTTTGTGCGTAGCTCATCCACCACAAATTTATTGTGTACCACCTCGTTACGCACATAAATAGGTGCGCCAAATTTTTCTAAGGCTTGTTCAACGATAATAATGGCACGGTCTACCCCAGCGCAAAAGCCGCGTGGGTTGGCAAGGACAATATTAGCTGGTGTTTCGGCTTTTTGGCTCATATTCAATATGTTATCTCAAATGGCATCAGGTATAATTGCACAAATTTTTAATTTAATAGCCTATGAAAAACACTGCAACTTTATTGATTACCTGCCCCGATGCTAAAGGCATAGTGGCTTCAATCGCAGATTTCTTGTATCAGCACAATGCCAATATTTTACACGCAGACCAGCATCAAGATGCAGAAAATAATCTGTTTTTAATGCGGGTTGAGTGGGATCTGGCAGGTTTTAATTTGGATGAAGCCAGTTTTAAAGCGGAATTTGCACCCATAGCTGTAAAGTTTGCTATGCACTGGCAACTAAAATTATCGCAACACAAAACGCGCGTGGCCATTATGGTTTCACAATATGACCACTGTTTGGCCGATTTGTTACATCGTCACAAGGGTGGCGAATTGGATTGCGAAATACCGCTGGTGATTAGCAACCACAAGGATGTAGAAGCTTTAGTTAAATTTTATGGTGTTGATTTTCACTACATTGAAGTGAATAAAGACAACAAACCGCAGGCGGAAGCTACGCAGTTTAAGTTGTTTGATAACTACAATATTGATTTAATTGTGTTGGCGCGTTATATGCAGATTCTGTCATCAGATTTTGTGACGCGGTATCCGCAGCGTATTATTAACATTCACCATTCATTTTTGCCGGCCTTTATTGGCGCGCGGCCTTACCACCGGGCGTTTGAACGTGGCGTGAAATTGATAGGAGCAACCAGCCATTATGTAACCGAGGTGCTAGATGAAGGCCCGATTATCGAGCAAGATATTGACCGCATTTCGCATCGCGACCAAGTGGAAGATTTGATTCAAAAAGGCCGCGATTTAGAGCGTACCGTGCTATCGAAAGCCGTGCGCTGGCATATTGAAAACCGTATTTTGCCTTATGCGAATAAAACGGTGATTTTTGACTAGTTTTTAATCAACAATCTTGAGTTTTAAATAAAAAAAGCGAAGTCGAAACTTCGCTTTTTTATTGAATAACTTAAAGACTACTCAGTTGCTGGTGCGTCTAAATCCGGAATTGCCTCATCATCCATTGCTGCAATTTCAGGTAACCCGCCATTATCAGAGGCGCCACTAGCACCAGCAGAGGTGCCGCCAGAAGTGGCACAGCCAGCTATCAATAACACCATTGTTGCCATTAAGGCAAATATTAATCTTTTCATTTTCTCTCTCCCTAGATTATATTTTTTGTAATATTAATTACCATCATTTGGAGCAGGTGCATCAATGGGTGGAGGCGCAGGATCATCTACCGCAGGTACTTCTGGGAGGGTATCATCCGCAAATGCAATTGGCACAGCATTGAAAGCAAGTATAGCAATTACCACAAATAGTAGTTTTTTCATCATCTTCCCCTTGGCATAAATTAATGTAATTTTAAGAGTAATTCTCTCAGTGATAATCTACGCTTAAGCGTTCGTTTCTGCAACTATTTTCAATTAAATTAGAGGCCAAGGTAACAATGCTTCCAAAGCAAATAAGTCGGTAACTTTTTCGCGTTGACGAATGATATGCACATCGTTACCATCGACCATAATTTCTGTTGCACGGCCGCGCGTATTGTAGTTGCTGGCCATGCTCATTCCATATGCACCTGCAGACATAATCGCTAGTAAATCGCCTTCTTGCAAATTTAATTCGCGGTCGTGACCTAAAAAATCGCCGCTTTCGCACACTGGGCCAACAATTTCGTATTTTATCGTTTCACCAGCACGTGGATTCACCGCTTGAATATCATGATAAGCATCATATAAAGCCGGACGCATCAGGTCGTTCATGGCCGCATCAACAATGGCAAAGTTTTTACTTTCGGTGTGTTTAATGTATTCTACCTTGGTCAGCAATAGGCCTGCATTGCCCACCAATGCACGGCCTGGCTCAAAAAGAAGTTTTACATTCCTATTGGCTAATTTGGCTAAAATGGCTTTGGCATAAACGCCAAACTCAGGAGGTGTTTCGTCAGCATAAGTAATGCCAATGCCACCGCCCACGTCGATATGCGAAATATGGATGTCTGTGGCCTCAAGTGCATCTACCAAGCCTAAAATTAAATCGAGCGCCTCAATAAATGGTGCAAGTTCTATAATTTGCGAGCCGATATGGCAATCTACGCCATGCACCGCAATGTTGGGCATACTGGCAGCTTGTGTGTATACCTCTATCGCATCTTTAAAAGCCACGCCAAATTTATTGTT
>JANYCB010000051.1 GCA_025360485.1 Methylotenera sp.
AACCACATACGCCCCTGATATACCTCCCGCTGTAGGGAGCACTGTAGTACCTGTAAAGCCAGTTACGCTTTGAATTCCGATTAAACCACCATCTGCATTGCGAGGTTGATAAGTGTTACCAGCAGTAGCACAATCAACTACGGTAGACCCTGGCGCCAAGCCTGCAAGACGGACATGTTGCCAAAACACGCATGACTCGTCACCATTGTTCGTTGTATTCCAATTACCTTGGATTACTCCATTACCTAATGTTCCAGTACTTCCTGGAGTGCCCCCAGTTACATGAGTCGCTGCTGCCGCATCATCACCAGGCAAAGCTTTATATTTATCTTGGTAACCATATATGTACACTTGCACATTTTGGAAATCACGCGCCATATTTTTAACTTTAGCACTGTTAATCAGCTCTTGCCCTCTCAGCACACCGCCGAGCAGCAAACCAATAATCACCAACACGATAGCTAACTCAATTAGCGTAAAACCTGTTTGTTTGTTCATTGTGGTATCCTTTACCAAATAATTATGTGTGACATTTTTTTCGATTTGTCCACACTCAGTAAGAATAAAGCAAATACTAAGCCAGCCCAGTAAAGCCTTATTCTAAGCGGCTCCCCGCTAACCCTGACGCTAGAAAAAACATCGAAAACGATGAAATTTCGTCGTTTGTGACAGATTTCTGACACACTATTTTTAGTCGCTTTTTTAGATTATGCTAGGGTAATATTAACTCCACACCAAAACCTATGTTTAACAACCTCAAAATTAATCAATTATTAGTTGCTAATTCACATCGCATCTTGGCGATAATGTTGTTAAGCCTGCATGCCTTTTTAATTTGGGGAGGCGGTACCACTCAACTACAGCGTGCGTTTTTCTTGTGCCATTACGGTTTCTTTTTACTGTGGCAACCCGTGTGGCGCAGTAATGAAAAACTATCAAAACCCGCAATGGCGCTATTTATTAGCGTTGGCTTAATTGGCTTTTTTTATATCAATTGGTGGCTCACCGCAATTTGGTTATCCATTTTATTCGGCCTATTAGGTGGGCGAATTTTTTCAGACGATTCTAAATCTAATCGTGCCATTCACATCCTTGCGGCGAGTTACCTGCTTTCGATGTTGTTGCTATGGGTGGTACCCAAACTCATTAGCTCACATGACGATCAAGAAGCTGCGCAACTTGTGATTCGCTACCTAATCCCTTTGCTACCCATCGCCATCTTATTCATCGGTGCACAAGCCCCTAAAGCTGGTCAATTACCCATTTTAGACTTTTTCTACACCTTGTTACTCATGTTGATGGCCTTTATTTTAGTACTCTCCAGCTATGCCATAGGCACAATACAAGCGATTAACTATGTGCAAATTATGTTCATCACTATATTTGGGTTGGCATTTGGCCTGCTAATTTTTAGCTTTTTCTGGAAACCGAACACACGCTTTTCGGGCATTGAGTTGTTAATGTCGCGCTATTTGTTAAGTATTGGTATGCCATTTGAAGTGTGGGTTAAAAACATTGCCTCTTTGGGTGAAATTGAATCGACTCCCAATGGCTTTGTGCAGGCTGCAATGAAAGAAATGACAACATTACCTTGGGTATCTGGCGTTTCTTGGTTGGCCGATGAGACGAAAGGCAAGCTAGGCGAGCTCTCTAACCACAATACACATTTTAATTTTAAAGATTTGCATATGAATTTGTATACTCGCTGGCAGATTTCACCAGCATTGTATGTGCATGTAAAGCTACTAACGCAAATTATGGGTGAATTTTACGAGGCCAAACGTCGCGAAGAAACCTTGCGCCAAAACGCTTATATGCAAGCATTTTACGAGACAGGATCGCGCCTAACGCACGACATTAAAAACATTTTGCAATCTGTAGGTACACTGGTTTCTGCTGCCGAACAAACTAAGGCAAGAGAGAGTGAAGCTGAGAACGAAGCTTTGCTTGGACTTATTCGCAAACAGCTACCAGTGCTTAATCAGCGTATCGCTGCCACACTGGATAAACTCAAAGCACCAGGAGAAGATAAGAAAAGACTTGAGAAAATGTCTGGCTGGTGGAAAAACTTGCAATTACGCCACAAGCACGATGAAATAGAATTTGTGGCGGAGCAATTGCCCAAACAAGAAATCAATGCCGAGGTTTTAGATAGCGTGTTGGATAACTTGCTCAATAACGCACTGGAAAAAATTAAGTATCAGCCTGATACGTCCATTAAAGTAGAAATGCTTGAGGATGCTGAAAATGGCTTCTATATTGAAGTCACCGATACTGGTAGTGCAATGGATGCGCAAATTGCAAACGATATATTTAAAAAACATATCGCCTCGCACAATGGCTTGGGGGTTGGCTTATTTCATGCCGCACAAGATAGCAAACAAGCGGGCTATGAACTAAGTTTGGCTAGCAATGTGAAAGGCGAGGTACGCTTTAGAGTAGAACTTGCCCCAAACTTAGATTTGGAACAAGTCAATAACTAACAAAAGACGTGTTAGTGTAGGCCTTGCATGTAATCGGACACTGCCTGCATTTCGGCATCGGTCATTTTAGCTGCAATCGCCATCATCATAGGCGCATTGGCGCGCTCACCCGTGCGGAATGTACGCAATTGCGCCAGTGTGTAATCTGAATGCTGCGCTGCCAAGCGTGGGAATTGCTTTGGTAAACCAGCACCGTTTGCACCATGGCAGGAGGCACAAGCAGGAACGCCAGTTGCTGAAATGCCACCACGATAAATTTTTTCACCTAACGAACCTGCGCCGTTACTTTTGGCTTTGGCAAGATTGATATTTTGACTAGAAAAATAATCAGCTAAATTTTTCATATCTTCAGGCGTTAAATTGGCTACCATTGGCATCATGACTGGGTTAGCACGAGTGCCTGCTTTAAAATTAGTGAGCTGTTTAAGCAAATAATCAGAATGTTGCCCTGCTAGCTTAGGGTTGAGCGTAATCACGCTATTGCCATCTGGCGCATGGCAAGCCGCACACACAGTTTGAACAGTTTTTTCTGCTGAACTAACTTCTGCCACTACAGGGGTTTTATTTGTTTCGTTGCTGGCTGCATAGGCCGATGAACCCAACAAACATGACACTGCCAACGCTATAACACTCAAAAGCTTAATCATTACAAAGTTTCCCTAACTATTTAATTAACTTAATATTTTATCAAAAATCAGTTGTTCGTGATAGCATTTGCCGTTTCTACCTTGTGGCCTTTTGATAAGCCAACTAGCGCAAGACCACCTGCGTAACATAGAAAGTAGAGAATACTCACGAGTTTAGTTTGTTATTTAAGCACAAAACTAATCCTGTTATAGCTTAAATTTGAAAGTATTAAATGCCTTTGTTTCAAAACGCGATTTTTTTTATCTCAGCCCACCACTTGCGTGATTTGCCGCCTGCAAGCGGCATTGAGGTAGCCTTTGCTGGCCGCTCTAACGCGGGCAAATCTAGTGCACTTAATACGCTGGCTAACCATAATCGCTTGGCTTATGTGAGTAAGCAGCCTGGCCGTACGCAGCTAATAAATTTTTTTACCCTCGGTAATGATAGACACTTAGTCGATTTGCCTGGCTACGGTTACGCCAAAGTGCCTGAAAGCATGCGCGCGCATTGGCAAAGCGTTTTGGCGCGTTACTTAAGCGAGCGCACCAGCCTTAGCGGCTTGGTATTAGTGATGGATAGCCGCCATCCGCTGCAACCGCTCGATAAACAAATGTTAGATTGGTTTTGCCCTAGCGGCAAACCAGTACATGTGTTGCTAACCAAATCAGATAAATTATCGCGTGGCGAAGCCGGCTTAACCCTAGCAAAAGTGCGCAAAGAGCTGCTCGCGACTTGGGGCGAGAGTTGCACAGTACAGTTATTTTCTAGCTCGAAAAAGCTGGGTGTTGAAGAAGCCGAAAAAATCATCGGCGCTTGGCTATTTTCTGATAAAGACCAAATCCCAAACACCGTGGCCTAGCTTAATACCGCGGTTTTCAAATTTGGTGAGCGGCCTGTAGCTTGGTTTTTCTGCATAATCTTGCGCTATGTTTTTTAGGCTAAACTCACTGTTAAGTACTGCTAGTACCCATTCAGCATATTCTTGCCAATCCGTCGCTACGTGCAAATAGCCGCTAACTTTAAGCTTAGCGCATAACAATTTTACAAACTCAGCTTGAATGAGTCTACGCTTGTGGTGGCGTTTTTTATGCCACGGGTCAGGAAAGAAAATATGCACGCCGTCCAAACTGTTATCCGCAATCATGTTTTGCAGTACATCCACCACATCGTACTGAATAACGCGAATGTTAGTAAGGTCTAGCTCTTCTATCAACTTTAGCAAGCTGCCTACGCCTGGCGTATGCACCTCGACCGCTAAAAAATCGCAATCTGGCAAAGATTGTGCGATTTTGGCGGTACTTTCACCCATACCAAAACCAATTTCGAGAATTATTTTACTGTCTTTTCTACCAAAAAGCGCGTTTAATTCGATGCTCTGCAAGCCATATTCCACGCCATACTTGTGCCATTGCGTTTCTAATGCACGCTCTTGACCTTTGGTTAAGCGACCTTGGCGCAACACAAAACTACGAATGCGACGGTTTTTTAAATCTTCTGTTGTTTCGATTTCTGTCATGGCGCGCATTATAGCGTATGCGCTTTATCGCCGCTTTTAAAGCCAATCAGATCTTCCTCAATGCCTTTGCTGAGCGCAATTACCTTAAACAACTCGCCCATTTCGGCTGGCGATAACAATTTTTGCGCTGCCGCGGTCAGCTTCATATATTCAGAATCATTGGGCGAATGCTGTGCCAAAATATCCAAAATACCGCAATTGATTAAAAATTGTGCTTGATTGACATAACCTGCAAGCCGCATAGATGTTGGCTCATAGAGCATCGCTATTTGGCTGAAATTCACATGCGCTGTGATGTCTTGCAGGCCAACATTAGCAAGTGGATTGCTGTGTGCATAGTGCTGATAATGGCACATCAGTGTGCCTTGATTGCGTTGCGGATGATAATATTCACGTGCTGAAAAACCATAATCCAGCATCAAAATAACACCTTGTTTTAACATATTGGCAAGGCTATTGACTAAGCCAGTAGCAGCTGGGCAGACTTCTGTTAAATAGTCGTTTGGTAGTGAACATTCGTTTACTTCGTCAAATAATTTACCCGCTTTTAGTGGTTTATCTTGCCAAATAAATTCACCCTCAAAAGCCACGCCACGCTCGTGCAAACTGTGTGTTTTGTAGATGAGATGCACGGGCATCGCATCTAACACTTCATTGCCTAACACCAAGCCAGTAAAGCTTTGTGGCAACGTTCCTAGCCAAACTACGCGCTTGTATAATTGTGCTGATAATTTTTTATGTAACGTTTCATGCTGAATTTGGCGCAAGTAATCACTTACTTCCAAAATAAAATACTGCTTGGGAAGCTGGTCGAGTTGTTGCAGTTCTAGCAATAAATCTGCGACTAATCTGCCTGTGCCTGCACCCAGTTCTAAAATATCGCCTTGTGTAGCAACCAATATCTGCGCGGCTTGACGAGCAAGTGTCTGCGCAAATATCGGTGAAATTTCTGGGGCAGTGACAAAATCACCACCGATGCCAAACTTCTTCGCGCCGCCGCTGTAGTAGCCTAGACCAGGCGTATATAGCGCCATGTGCATAAACGTTGCAAAATCTATCCAGCCACCTGCTTGTTTAATTTTTTGTTGAATTAAATTGGCTAATTGTTGGCTAAGTACTTGTTGCTGCGATGAAGGAATAGGTGGTAAGGCCATAAGCCATTATAATATTTGTTAATCAAGGTGAGTAAAAATTGAGTTTAGAGCTAGAAAATAAAGTGATTTTAATTACTGGCGGTGCCAAGCGCGTGGGTGCGACTATTTCACGCATGTTGCATGCAGAGGGCGCAAATATCATGATTCATTACCGTAGCTCAGATTTTCATGCACATACGTTAAAAAATGAGCTCAACTTGCAGCGTCCAGATAGCGTTGCTACTATTCAGGCAGATTTACTACAAACCGATAAATTATCCAAGCTAGTAAGCGCTACTATCAAGCAATTTGGTAAGCTGGATGTGCTGATTAACAATGCCAGCAGCTATTTTCAAACCGAGATTGGCAAAATAGATGAAGAAAGCTGGAATGATTTAATGGGTAGCAATCTAAAAGCGCCAATGTTTTTAGCGCAAGCATCGGCTGCAGAATTACGTAAAAACCAAGGCTGCATTATTAATATTACCGATATGCACGTAGAGCGCCCCAAAAAAGGCTACATCGTGTATAGCGTTGCCAAGGCAGGCTTAGTGACGCTCACCAAATCGCTGGCACAAGAACTGGCGCCAGATGTGCGCGTGAATGCGGTTGCCCCAGGCCCGGTACTGTGGCCGGATGATAATCCGCAGTTTGATGAAGTGTATCGCCAACGCGTGATTTCGCAAACCCTTCTAAAACGTAGTGGAGAAGGCGCGGATGTGGCTAAAGCCGTGAAATTCTTAATCGCTGATGCGCCGTTTATTACAGGTCATGTATTGGCTGTGGACGGCGGCAGGTCTTTAAATTTATGATTAAACATCTTCCAGAAAACCATTCAAACAATTTCATTAAGCTACGTAATAGCTTAATAAGCGCTACTGGCAAGGCTATTGGCGATTACAACATGATTGAAGAAGGTGACACTGTATTGGTGTGTATGAGCGGCGGTAAAGATAGTTACACTATGCTGATGATGTTGCTGGCATTGCAAGAGCGCGCGCCGATTGATTTTAAGCTCATCGCCATGAATTTAGATCAAAAACAGCCGAATTTTCCTGCACATATTTTGCCAGAATATTTTAAAAGTCTAGGCATTGATTACCGCATTGTGGAAGCCGATACTTATTCAGTGGTAAAAGAGAAAATCCCAGAAGGCGCAACGACATGTAGTTTATGCTCACGTCTTCGGCGCGGCATTATTTACACCACAGCAAAAGAGCTTGGCGCCAATAAAATAGCGCTTGGCCACCATAGAGACGATATTGTAGAAACGCTATTCCTCAACATGTTTTTTGGTGCAAAACTCAAAGCCATGCCGCCAAAATTAGCCACCAATGATAAACAAAATGTGGTGATTCGGCCGTTAGCGTATTGTAGTGAGAAAGACATTGCCAGTTACGCACGCAGTATGGGCTTTCCAATAATACCTTGCGATTTATGTGGCTCTCAGCCAAACTTACAACGACAAAAAGTTAAAGAGATGCTAAATGCCTGGGAACTAGAACAACCAGGTCGCATCAATAACATCTTCCGCGCGATTGGTAATGTCGAGCCATCTCACCTAGCCGATTTTAATTTGTATGATTTTAAAGGCTTAAGCCAAGCGATTGAAACAGACGAAGACCCGCTATTCGGTGATATTGCTGAGAAGGAAAAAAAATTGCAATTGTTTGATATTCAACTGACAGACACCGCCAATATTACATTTGCGCGCAGCGTTAACAATAATATAGCTACAAATGGAATTCTAAATGATACTTGAAACAAATCCAATTCTTGAGCTGCCATTTAATAGCTTTGAACCCAATATTGATGCTGCACAACAGCAAGCCTATTTAAAACATTTAGAGCATGGCGGTGTTTTATTCTTGCCGCATTGTGGTTTTAAGTTTGCCGCCGATGAACTACGTTTTTTGTCATCCGATTGGTCTGACGGTAAATCAAAGAATATTTACTTACGTGGCAATGAGCGCACTATTAAAGGAGCGAAAGGCAATGCAGAAGAATTGGCAGCGATGTCGGCTCTAATTGAGCGCTATTCGCAAAATGCAACTTCGCTAGTCGCACATTTACTCCCTAGTTATATGCCACATGCCAAGCCAGCCAATACCAGCTTACGTTGTCTAGAAGCTGCTGGCAGAAAATCTAGTTGGCGTAAAGATGATCGAAGGTTGCATCCAGATGCGTTCCCTTCTAAACCCACGCAAGGCGAACGACTTTTACGCGTTTTCACCAATGTAAATCCGCACAATCAACCGCGTGTATGGAATGTTGGTGAGCCATTTGCTGATATGGCGAAGCGATTTTTGCCAAATGTGCCGACTTACCGGCCTTGGCTTGCCAAGCTCATGTACAAGCTCGGCATCACCAAAACTCTGCGTGGCGAATACGACCACATCATGCTTCACTTACACGACCTCGGCAAAGCTGACGCCGATTACCAAGCCAATTCACCACAAATGCGCTTTGAGTTTCTGGCAAACTCGACTTGGGTAGTGTATTCTGACCTTGTGTTGCACGCTGTGTTAAGCGGGCAACATATGATGGAGCAGACATTTCATTTGCCACATAATTATTTAACCTATCCAGAAACAAGCCCTCAAAATAGCATTGAACGTATACTTAAACGAGCGATATAAACCTGTTCAACCTCAATAAAAACTTGCTCTTTCTGCATTCACTTATTGTCTAGTTAGCAATTTGCTTGCTATTATCTAGCCAATTCTTTAATTCCTGCCCATAGTTTCTAATTTTAATGTTCAAGGTTTAAATGTCTAAACTGCTTATTGTTGAATCGCCTTCAAAGGCTAAAACGCTTAAAAAGTATCTTGGAAATGATTTTGAGGTACTCGCAAGTTACGGCCATGTGCGCGACTTAATTCCGAAAAATGGTGCGGTAGACCCTGCTAATAATTTCGCCATGAAATACGATGTGATTGAGCGCAATGCCAAGCACATGGATGCGATTACTAAGGCGGTGAAGTCCGCAGATAGCATTTATCTTGCAACCGACCCAGACCGCGAGGGTGAAGCGATTTCGTGGCATATTGCCGAAATTTTGGCCGATAAAAAATTACTAAAAAATAAATTACTTAAACGCGTAGAGTTTAACGAAATTACGCAAACTGCCGTTAAACACGCTATTGATAACCCACGTGACATCGCCATGAATTTGGTGAATGCGCAGCAAGCAAGACGCGCATTAGATTATTTAGTGGGCTTTAATTTATCACCATTACTCTGGAAAAAAATCCGTAGAGGCCTTTCTGCGGGCCGTGTACAAAGCCCTGCGCTACGTTTGATTGTAGAACGCGAATTAGAAATTGAAGCATTTAAAAATCAAGAATATTGGACAATCCACCTTGACGCGCTGAAACACGCGCATAGCTTTAACGCCAAATTGATTCAATTTAGCGGCGAAAAAATTGAGC
>JANYCB010000070.1 GCA_025360485.1 Methylotenera sp.
CCAAAATTCAGGGCGGTTGACAGGTCTAGAGCCGCAGAGTACTTCGCCAATACCCCCGGCTACATTGGCCACAGCAGCGCCTAATTTGCCGCCGTCTAATTATACGCCGCCAAATAAGTACAAAGAAGATTTGGCTAAGCAGGGTAAGCAATATTACAGATCGGACGTGATTGCACCGGCTACGGCTGCAAGCCCGTTGGTGCTTGCAGGCGCTGATATGCCACTAAAACCTACCTTAGCCGCAGACGTACCAGCGGAAGCCCCCGGTAGCGCTACAGCGCAGCCGCAAGACGCTTCCCCGATGGCGACCGGCAGCGTAGGCGGCGGTGCGCCCATTCGGCCCGCCGCAGCGCCGGGTTCGGTCGTGTCGCAGCCCATGGAAATAAATGATCGAGCTATGGTTGAACAACCGCATAATTGGACAAAAAAGAATATCCATGATTTCATGTCAAATAACATGATTCCTATGGAAGCTAAAATGAAATTGTCTGATTATCTGCAAGAACAATCAGGGCCTAAAACTATTAAAACAGATGCCGGTGATCTGCAAGTTGATCGTTGGACTGGTAAAACTATCTTGCAGCCGAAATTTCGTGAAAACGATGCTTCAAACCCGAAAACATACAGCACTGTCACGCCTACCGAAAGAAATATATTGCCTACGCAATCGGGGAATGCAGATAATTCTCCTATTTCAAATCAAGACAAAGCTGCAATGGTTGGTGCGGCTAAAGCTAAAGCCGAAGCCGTGAACGCAGGTAATCTTGTTTCAGGTGTAGGTGGTGTGCCTGTTGATGATCTTATTAAAACTGTTAAAGATTACGCTGCCGTGCCAGAAGCTCGACGTAACTTTGAAATTCTGGATGGATTGACTAAATCTAAAGAATCTTTAGGTTCGCTTAAAGGCTCGTTTACGGCTAAAGTCAATGATGCAGTAGTAGGTGTTTCGAGCTTTCTAGGGTTTAATCCTCTCGGGTTTATTCAGTCTCAAGGTTCCGCTGGTATTGCTCCGGCAATTAATGAGATTATCGGAAAAGGAAATATTCAACAAGCTATTGCTGCAAAAGGCATCAATGGTGATGTAACTAAACTTGTGTCTGGCGCACATCCGTTGCTAACTAATGAACAAGGTTACGATCTTGTTAAACAAATGACTAAAGCTGAAATAGATTTAAAAGAAAAGCTTGGCGCAGCCTCAGAGCACTATCAAGATCGCCCACAAGATTGGATCAAAGCCCGAGCTAAAATCATTAAAGAGTTTCCGCTCAATATAAACATTGGTGGCAAAAGCCTTGAAAATATTCTGAAAGAGTCCGAAGCTAAATCTAAAGGCGGACTAGCAGTTAGCGGCAGCGATGGTGATTATGTTACTCGCACTGTTAACGGTGTCACCATGCGCCGTAAAATGACAGCTAAAGAAATATCGGACAGAGACGCGAGTAAATAATGGCTGATGCAACCGAACAACATACGTTTGAAATAACCGATCCAAAAACTGGTCATGTTTGGGAAATTCCGGGCGCATCTTTTGAAGATGCACAGCATAACTACAGACTTGGCACAGACACTAATTATGCTAAAAATGTAAATGAATACAAAAGCTCTAGTCTTCCTGGTTGGGGGACTGGCGCGAGAATTGCAGCCCAAGGTATACCCGTTGCAGGGCACTATATTGGAGATACATCGGAATCATCAGCGTATAAATATGCTCACCCCAATATATCTACCGGGCTACAAGTAGCAGGTGCTATTCCCACTGGATTAGCTATGGCCGCAGCAGGTCCGATTGCAGCGCCGTTTGTAGGTGCAGGCATAGGCGCTCTTAACGCTGTGTCTAATCCTAACGTGCACGGTCTGAAAGATAACGCGGCACAAATAGCTAAAGAAGCTACTTTAAATGCTATTTCTCCGGCAGTTGGCAAATACGTTGGTAATTTTATCGGTGGCGCGCCTAAAATAGCCAATTTCGCTGGTCCAGCCGGTGTAAGAGCGCTAGCCCCCGCCGCATCGACTAATTCAGTATCCCCCGGCATGGCCGGGTTAGTTACAGCGGTAGGTGGGGGCGCGGCAGTAAACGCAGAACAAATTTTATCTGCCCTCGGCGCGAATGGGTTAAATTTGACTACGCCCGCTATGCTAGGTGCAACAGCGGCAGTCGGTAAAAAAGCGTTAGACATCGCCCGAGCCAATAATATTGGTTCATATGGGGGCAACACAAACGCGGTTCTAAGAAATTTTGCAGCACCTCCTGCGCTCAGTGCAGCAGGAAATAAATCTCTAGAAGCAACTGTAGGCCGCCCCACGGGGTTAGAATAATTACTGCAACGACATTAATTTAGCTATGCCTAACCACAAGGCAATTAAACAACCAAAGAAAAAACATTGGCGTGGGAAAAATACAATAAGTGCTAAACCGATAATTAAATGCACAGTATGTTCCTTAGAGTTGAGGGTTAAATATGCCACGTAATAACAGCGGACTATATTCGCTTCCTATTCCTACTTTTACAGCAGGAACGTTAATTAAGTCTGCCGATGTCACGTCTAATTTTGCAGATATCGCTACGGCTCTAACGGGCTCGATGGCAACCGATGGAACTTCGACTATAACGGGCTCTGTAGAGTTTTTTGCTGGTACGCTAGCTAGTCCGGGGGTTAGTTTTGCTAGTTCACCGGGCACAGGATTTTATCTATCCGCCGCAGATACTATACAAGTTGTAAATAATGGTGCAGTGTCAGCTACTTTTGCAACGGGCGGCGTAGTCACTTGGGTTGGTGCTCAAACTATGCAGAGCACGCTAGCGGTTGCTGGTGCGGTCACAGCCAGTGCAGCTATGACAATTGGAACTAATCTATCACTTGGTGCAGCGTCGGCAACAGCTAAGTTTGATTTTAAAACTTCTGCCATGATTCGTCAGCAATGTCAACTTACACTTTCGGGTGGAAGTTTGTTGTTGAGCCCGTATCAGGGCAATTTGATGTTTATTAGTGATCAAAATTATGTTATTCCTTCCGCAGGTGTAACGCTCTCAGCAGCGGGCGTGTCTGCTGCGACATTCTATTACATTTACGTGTATATGTCCGGCACGACTATGACTCTAGAATTCTCGATTACTGCCCCCACTACAAGCACAACTTACGGTGTAAAAGTTAAAACAGCCGATGCTACACGTACTCTTGTTGGCGCTGCATATACTACAGCAGGTAGCGCTTGGATTGATCAAGCTGGTAGTCAACAAGTATTATCGTATTATAATCGTCGCACGAAAACTGGATATGTTACGCAAGCCGCTGCCGCTGCACCGGGAAATGGAACGTACCCCGGTACAGTGTACACGGAGGTATCAACATCGCTGCGAAATTCATTTATTACATGGTCCGATGAAGAAGTAAATCTATCCGGGTTTGCTACAACGGCTATAACGGGTGCGGCAATAGTAGGGGTAGGCGTCGATGGTCTAACAAGTTTGGGCTCGGGGGCTACATCAACAAATCAATTTGGTGTAGGATTTGCCGCGTCTACTTCTGGGCTAACAGAAGCGGCACTACACTATGGTACGTTGTTAAATTCGTCTAACGCGGCTATTAATTATCAAGGTACGACTGCTGTCAATGGCGCTGCTTCCCGTGTTGGCGTAACAATTAAAGGTTAACAAATGTCTTTTAATACATCAGGTACATACACCAACATAGCAGGCGCAACAACCGCCGCCGCTGGCGCTGTCATTCAATCAGCGACTTGGAACGCTATTTTTACTGATCTTGCGACGGCTCTAACTCAAACAATGTCACAGTTGATTGCTACTCAATCAACACAAAATAACATTTGTTTTGGTAATGGTGGCCTTGAAGTTTGGCAGCGTGGCACGTCTATCGCTGTAGCAGCTTCGACGACTGCATATACAGCAGATCGTTGGTACGCTACAACTAACGCTAACCAAGCTTGTGTAATTGCGCAAGCTACGGGGCTTGTTTCGCAGTCTCAATTTGCGGCTAAATTCCAGCTTAATGCGGGCCAAACAGGCACGGGCGTACTTGTTTTTGCGTATCCCTTGGATACTAGCTCTATTATTCCCATGCTTGGGAAAAAGATGGCTTTGAGCTTCCAAGTTAAAGCAGGAACTAATTTTAGTGCAGCCAATGGCACGTTGTCGTATGCGCTCTATGTGGGAACTGGTGCGGTAGCTAAGCGCGGCGCGGGCTACACAAGCGAAACAACGCCTATTAGCTCGACTGTCAATCTTGTAGCTGGCGCTGTGACGGCTGTATCTAATATCGGTACAGTTACAACCGCTACAACGTCTACCCAAGCCGAACTTAGGTTCTTTTGGACGCCCGCCCCGGGTGCGGGTGCTGGTGCAGACGATAGTATTACAATCGACAACGTACAGCTTCAAGTTCAACAAACAACCACGACTTGGACGGCTACTAATTTTGATTATTGCCCACTGTCTATCTGTCTGTTGGATTGTATGAGGTATTACACTAAAACATTTGAGTATGCCACAACCCCGGCACAAGCTGCGGCTATTCCAGGGGCTATTACTGTTATTTCTAGCGCTGCGGCTCGCTGCGGTATGTATTGGCGATTTGCGCAAGAAATGAGAACGTCACCTGTAATTACAACGTATAATCCGCAAGGCGCTAACGCTAATTGGCAAGATATTACTGGCGCGGTTACGCTAGCTGTAAGTTCTACAGCGACTTCTACCAGGGGTATTTTCTTTTACAGCGCTACAGCGGGCGCTGCGGATAGGCTGATTTATATACAGGCACAAGCGGATGCGAGCATTTGAGAAATATAATTTTCACCCAAATACAACTCTTTTGGATGCTGTAAAAACTATTATAAAAGATCACGAAAAAAGTAAAGTTAAACCAAAAACTGACGAAATTCAACTAGATTTATTTGATTTTGCGAGCACGAACGATGCTCAAAAGTTGAGCGTCAGTAAGTAATTTTGCGCATTCTGTAAGATTATCTTGCGTGAAAAATGGTAGTTTATCACTAAAAATAAATTCTTTTTCAACGTCTTTGTAGACTATTTTTTCAATTGTTTCTGTGATAATTTCGGGCGTGCTAGTAACCGAGCTAATAACTCTTGGCTGGCCTGTAAGTTCTTTTACCATATTTTCAAGAAATCTGATGCGCTCGCGGGTATCTTCGCGCAAGATAGCTGTCTCGGGGTGCATCAACGGTGGCTTGTTTACGGCCAAAATAAGCGCGTCAATACGCTCGCAAAGCTTATCAATAGGTTGAATAATATATTCAATCTTAGCGCACACATGCGAGCTTATTTGACTGTTGTATGTCTCAAATGAACTGTATAGATTTGACGCCCACTGCTTTGCCCACGCTGGCGCAAGGTGGTAGCTGGGCTCTTGCGTTGCATCGTCAACTGCGGGACGCTTTATGAAGATGTTCACTGTAAAACTCCTAATTTTGTGTGTACAATATCACACAAAATACATCTTGGCAACGTCTTTATACTGTGCTAACCTGTAATTGTAACTCTTGCAAGCGAGATAGTCATGTCGGATGATCTTTTTAGCCTATTAGATGCCGCAGTTGAAAAAGCAGACAACGAAATCCCCAAAACACCTAACGATAAGTTCATTTATTGGTACGCAGAACATAAGAAACCTATGTCTAAATTTGACGTTGATGCGACGTACATTAGAAGTATGTTGACTTTTTGTGATTTTCTTACCAAAGATGAAGGCTACAGTATTTCTAAAAACGTTACAATTTATGGCGCGCCAAAGATTAAATTGCTAGACCGAAAAGGTCAAACTAGGGAACTAATCAAATATTGTATTGTGTGCGTGCACGCGAATAGTTATCAAACTACATTCGGTAAAAATGGCACCGCCCCTATTGATTTGGAGCAAGTGCTAGACCGATTGATGCAAACTAACTTGGCTAACACGATTAGCTTTCAGTCAACAAGCAAATTAAAGGCTCCCTAGAAATCAGTTTGTTTGCCACGTAACCGCCACGTATTCGGTTCATCAAAAACGCCTGGGAAATTTTTTCTTTTCCAGGCGTTTCTTAGTTGTGCCAACGGGGGAAATAGGTAGCTATTCATACCAACGGACTTGTGCTTAATCACACGTATGCCTAAATCATCTGTAGCCGTGTCAAAAGATAGTTTTTTGACGTTTTTTAACTCTGGAAAACAATCCCCGATGTAATCTCTCAGAACTTGCGGGGTTACTAAATATTCGCCGTGCTCGGATATCACGCCGGGGAAAATACCATCCATTAGCATGTAATACAACGCTTTATGCGTGTGCGACAGACTTACGGTTTTTTGACGTTCCATTTCTTCTGTTTTTGGCACAGCGCTACGCGGATGCCAATCTTTCAAATCAATATTCTGCAAGAAATAGTGCATAGCTTCCGTTCCCCCGGAAGCTATTTCTTTGTTTAGCGCGTTGAAATATGTTTCTCTATCAGCATCCGTGCTATTGTCTCTGGTCCATTTGTTATCTGTTTCGTTTATAAAAAAACGACGAGAATCAGCAGTGATAGGAACCACCCAATCTTCATTGGATGACATAACAACATGCAAGCAATTTTTGCTTATCTGCATGTTCATGAATTTGCCCTCGGTAGCTATCGTAGGCTCTGTAATAAGGCTCTTTATTATGCCTTCGCTCTGCCGATCACCGGGGTTATAAGCTTCGTCAGCGTACAAATATACGCTCTTGGCCAAATGAATATTAAACTGGCCGGTTAGATGTTTAATATTGGTTACCTGCATACCGTTTTCGCCAAGAATTTTAATAAATTGATTAAGAATAATGCCTTTGCCGGAGCCTTGTTTACCCTTAAATACAAGTGCTACTTCGGCGCGTTTATCAGGATTTTGTATCATCCAAGCGAACCAACGTATAACGTATTTGAACTTTACAGGGTCTTTATTGCACAAAATATCCCATATATGTTTTCTTGTTTTTTTCCATACGCCAGCCACAGCAGGATAACGAATTCCGCGCCAAAGATTAAAACAGTTTTTGTATTCCGTGGGCAAACCCGGATCGAAAAATATCTGAGAATATTCACGCCTGCCAATGTGCTTGATCCACCACCGGCCAAGCTCCATAACCTTGTCACCGGATACAGCAGTTTGGTTGGAATATGTTACGTGTATCGATTCGACAGTTTTTAATTCGTACCCCACTTGGTCAGTAATAGGATTGTAAATCTCACTTAACACACGCGGTAAGGGTCCGCCACCAGTTATAAAAGCATGCTTTAAGTTCATTTTCTTTAAAAGTTCGTCTTCGGCCTCCATAATTTCGCGTGCTTCGTTAGCGTCTGCTTCGTCGTTAAAATCAGCCCCGAGTAGTGTTGGACCATATTTTTTAGCTCTATTTTGTTCAAACGCGATTACGTTGTCGGATACTTCCTCGTTTTCTATTGTCACACAATTAACTCCGAATGTATTTTAAGAACGTCGTTTAAATCGGCTAGTTTACCGTTTGGTAGCTTGATTAACTTAGGGAATTTTATGGTTACTTTTCTAAACGCAGACGAATAATTTCTCTTTGCTCGGGTAGCTGCCTTCATACCCGCTTCATCTGGATCAGGACAAAGAACTATTTTTGTTACGCAACGGGGTATCTTTATATTTGGAAAATTGCTCGCACTGATGGTGCACACGACAAATTCAGCCCCGCTTACGATCAAGCTAAGTGCGTTTTCAGGGCCTTCCGCAATGAATAATTTTTCACCTGGATTGCCAAACCAAATACCGTTACCTGCAACCTCCCCTAGGGCCATTTTGGAGTTTGTAACAGGCGCTTTATGCAGGCCGGTATCATCCAAATATATACGATGTATACCTGTTATTTCACTATCCGGTGATTGTCGAATTGGGAATACCAGCGCGGGAAAGGTCCGTTTAGCTTCGGCGCACATGATACGCGGGTGAAAACGTATAGAACTATCTGGCGTTTCAAGCGTTATAGCGCGTGATTTAAGATAAATTTCACCTACTGTTCCAACGTAGGGCACCGTGTATCTAAGAAGTTTCTGAGCGTAGCTCAGTCTTTCTAATTTGTCTTTGGCTCGCTTTTCTTCTCTCAAAATATGAGCATCCAAGGGCGCTTGTATAGCGTTTTTAAGTGAACCAAGCTGTGTTTTTATTGTTTTGGCTGCTTCGCGATAGGATG
>JANYCB010000093.1 GCA_025360485.1 Methylotenera sp.
TTTTTTAGCGATGGAGTTTGCTATGTTTGAAAGAGTACATAAAGTAAAAAATTACGCCAACAGCAATCCACAATAAGAAACGATGCCAAGTAGCCGCTGGCAAGAATGTCATTAAGGCGCCACAAGATAATATGCCTAATACTGGAATGAGTGGATTCCATGGATTTTTAAATGGGCGCGGTAAATTAGGATGACGTATACGCAACACCATAACACCCACGCACACCATTACAAAGCTCGCAAGTGTGCCAATATTCACGGTTTCCGCCAATTCTCCCAGTGGGATAAAGCCTGCCACCAATGAAACAACAGCACCGCACATCAAAATGATACGTGTTGGAGATTGTCTATCTGGGTTGATTTTAGAAAAAACAGGAGAAATTAAGCCATCGCTACTCATTGCGAATAGGATACGCGTTAAGCCATATAACAACACCAGTAACACTGTAATTAATCCAGCTAGCACGCCAGTAGCTACCAAAGTCGATGCCCAGGTGTAGCCCAGCTTGGTAAGCGCATAAGCGACTGGCGAGGCCGTATTAAGCTCGGTATAAGGGACGATGCCAGTGAGTAGTCCAGAGACGATAATGTATACCACTGTACAAAAAGTGAGTGATGCTAGCAGGCCAATTGGTAAGTCGCGCTGCGGATTTTTACACTCCTCTGCCGCAGTAGAAACTGCATCAAAGCCAAAATAGGCAAAAAATACTAGCGATGCACCTGCTAACACGCCAATATTCTTACCATTATCTAAAGTACTAAACCAGCCAAATGGCATGAATGGATGCCAGTTTGCGGTGTTTAAATGGCCGATAGCCAAGGCAATAAAAATCGCAATGGTCGAAAGTTTAATGACAACGATGATATTATTGACGCGAGCACTTTCTTTCACTCCAATTGCCAGCAATATGGTGAGTACCCAGATAATAGCAAATGCAGGCAGATTGATGCTGCCGCCCATCATGGGGGCTTTTGTAAGAGCCTCTGGCAAATGGACATTGAAGTTTGCGAGCGTATTAATAAAATATCCTGCCCAACCATTCGCGACGGCAGCAGCGCCTACGCCGTATTCAAGTAGTAAAACCCAGCCCATTAGCCATGCGATAAATTCGCCAAACGCTACGTAACTATAGCCATATGCGCTACCTGAGCCGCCAACTGAAGCTGCAAGTTCTGCATAAGAAAGTGCTGCAAAAGCGGAGGCGATACCAGCAAATATAAATGAAAGCACTACTGCAGGGCCTGATTGCGTGGCGGCCGCTAAGCCAGTAAGAACGAATATGCCAGTTCCAATTGCACAGCCAATGCCAAGTAAAGCTAAATCAAAAGCAGTGAGACATTTTTTGAGGCCACTCGTGCCGTGTGCGGTGATATGTTTGGTGCGTAATAGGCGTTTTGGCATACCCAGATTCTCCCTAGATTGTGTTTGCAGTTTACAGCAATTATAACCAATCTTTGTCAATTAAAAAGTCGGTGTAAAGTTTGGCTTCTGCGCTGCCATTTTCTGGCTTCCAGTCGTAGCGCCATTTCACAATGGGTGGCATCGACATCAGGATGGATTCAGTACGCCCATTCGACTGCAAGCCAAATAGCGTGCCGCGATCGAACACTAAGTTGAATTCTACATAACGACCACGTCGATACGCTTGAAAATCACGCTCTTTTTCGCCATATGGTGTGTCTTTACGGCGCTGCACAATAGGCAAATATGCCTGTAAAAAACTATCGCCTACCGCGCGCTGTAATGCAAAGCTTTGTTCAAATCCTAGTTCGTTAAAATCATCAAAGAAAATACCACCAATGCCGCGCGGTTCTTTGCGGTGTTTTAGGTAGAAGTATTCGTCACAGTGTTTTTTAAATTGTGGGTAATAGGTTGGATCAAAAACTTCCAAAGCAGCTTTATTGGTACGATGAAAGTGCACACAGTCTTCTTCGAAACCGTAGTAAGGTGTTAAATCCATGCCGCCGCCAAACCACCAAATCGGCGCTTCACCTTCTTTTTCAGCCACAAAAAATCGAATGTTCATATGCACGGTAGGCACATAAGGGTTGCGCGGATGCAACACTAGCGAGACGCCCATGGCTTGCCAAGCACGACCAGCCGCCTCTGGGTGCGCTATCGTAGCTGCAGGTGGAAGTTTACTGCCTAATACATGCGAAAAACCTACGCCTGCACGCTCAAATACATTGCCCTCTTCGAGTATACAACTAGCGCCGCCCCCACCTTCCGGGCGGTTCCAGCCATCATGCAAAAAAGTTTTCCCATCGACTAATTCTAAGGCTTCAATAATTTTTGCCTGTAGCTTTTGTAGGTAATCTAAAACGACTTGTGGATTCAAAATTATTTAACCTTGCTTTCTAACCTTTGAGTGCTCGGAAGCCAATATCGGTGCGGTACTGCGCGCCATCAAAATTGATGTCTTCAATAATGCGATAGGCTTGTTGCTGCGCAAATTTCACGGTTTCTCCAAGTGCTGTCACGCATAATACACGTCCGCCGCTGGTCAGTACTTTGCCGTCTTTAAGTGTGGTGCCAGCGTGAAATACTTGTGCGTCTTCCAAATTTTTAGGCAGACCAGTAATTTCATCACCTAATCTTGGTGATTCAGGATAGTTAGCACTTGCCATGACGACGCCTAAAGCGGTGCGTCTATCCCATTCAGCTTCAATTTTATCTAGCGTTCCGTTCACAGCGTGTTCGGCTAAAGCCACAAAATCACTTTTTAGACGCAACATAATGGGTTGCGTTTCAGGATCGCCCATGCGGCAATTAAATTCTAAAGTTTTGATGCTGCCGTCTGGTGAAATCATCAAGCCTGCATACAAAAAGCCGGTGTAGAGAATGCCATCTTTGGCCATGCCCTCTACTGTTGGGCGAATGACTTCGCGTAAGGCGCGTGCATGAATTTCAGGTGTAACCACGGGGGCGGGTGAATAGGCACCCATGCCGCCAGTGTTAGGTCCTTGGTCACCGTCCAGCAAGCGTTTATGGTCTTGGCTGGTAGCAAGTGCCAATATATTTTTGCCATCTACCATCACAATAAAGCTGGCTTCTTCACCAGTTAAAAACTCTTCAATTACTACCCGTGCGCCAGCTGAACCGAGTTTATTGTCGGCAAGCATGGCATCAATCGCAGCGTGCGCCTCAGCTTCATTCATGGCAACCACAACGCCCTTGCCAGCAGCCAAACCGTCGGCCTTAATCACAATTGGTGCGCCTTGTTGGTTCACATAATCATGAGCGAGTTTTGCATCGATAAACGTGGCATAAGCGGCGGTAGGAATATTGTGCCGTAACATAAAGGCTTTGGCGAAATCCTTTGAGCTTTCTAATTGCGCCGCGGCTTTTGTTGGACCAAAAATCTTTAAACCAGCGGCACGAAATGTATCGACAACACCTTGAGAGAGCGGCGCTTCTGGACCAACGATTGTTAGGTAAATTTGTTCTTTTTGTGCGAATGCCAGTAAAACGTTAATATCGGTTATCGGCACGTTTTGCATGTCAGGATTTGTGGCCGTGCCAGCATTGCCAGGCGCCACATACACACGACTCACTTCTTTATTTTGTGCGATTTTCCATGCAAGTGCATGTTCGCGACCACCACCACCAATGACGAGTATTTTCATATGATTTGAGTGATTTAATGTCTAAAGTGGCGAATGCCAGTTAACACCATCGCTAAGTCGAGCTCATCAGCGGCGGCAATCACTTCGTCATCACGCATGCTGCCACCAGGGTGAATAACACAGCTTGCGCCTGCCTCTGCCAGCACATCTATGCCATCGCGAAACGGAAAGAAAGCATCAGAAGCCACGACGGAATTTTTAAGTGATAAACCCGCATTTTGCGCTTTAATCGCAGCGATTTTGGTGCTATCGACTCGGCTCATTTGGCCAGCACCTACGCCTAAAGTCATGCCATTGCCGCAGAAGACAATTGCATTGGATTTGACATATTTAGCCACATTCCAGGCGAATAATAAATCTGCCATTTGTTGTGGGGTGGGTTGTTTTTTGGTGACGATCTTTAAGTTCTTTTCACTGATTTCATGATTATCCGCCGTTTGAATCAGTAAGCCTGAGCCCACACGTTTGCTATCGTGCGAGTTACGTCCTTGCTCCCAAGCACTATTGCCACCTTTGGGCAATGCGATTTTGAGCACACGTACATTGGCTTTTGCTTTTAACAAGTTAAGCGCGTCAGTGCTAAAGTCAGGTGCAATTAATACTTCCATAAATTGTTTAGAAACTGCTTCGGCTGTCGCTAAATCAACTGTGGTATTAAATGCAATGATGCCGCCAAAGGCGCTAGTTGGGTCGGTTTGAAAGGCTTTTGAGTAGGCTTCAAGCGCATCCTTGCCCAGCGCCACGCCACATGGGTTAGCGTGTTTCACAATCACGCAAGCAGTTGAGTTAAAAGATTTAACGGTTTCCCAAGCGGCATCTGCATCGGCGATATTGTTATAACTTAATTCTTTGCCTTGCAGTTGTTGAGCACTCACCAGTGAGCCTGGTGCGGGGCATAAATCGCGATAAAACGCGGCACTTTGGTGTGGATTTTCGCCATAGCGTAAATCTTGCAGCTTCACAAAGCGGCTATTCATTTGCGCGGGGAATTCATTGCGTGAGCCGTCAGCATTAAAGCTGGAAAGGTAATCGCTAATCGCAGCATCGTAATTACTAATGCGGTTAAATGCGGCAACAGAAAGTTTAAAATTAGTCTCGCTAGAGACCGCACCCCTATTGGTCTGCAACTCGGTTAAAAAATCGGCATATTGGCTTGCATCAGTCAAAACCGCTACATCTTTCCAATTTTTCGCGGCGCTACGCACCATGGCAGGACCGCCAATATCGATGTTTTCAATCGCGTCTTCTAGCGTGCAAGTGGGCTTAGCCACGGTGGCTTCGAAAGGGTATAAATTCACCACCAGCAAATCAATATTCGGAATGTCGTGCGCTTGCATGGTGGAAACATGTTCAGGCAAGTCGCGCCTGCCTAACAGGCCACCATGCACCTTTGGGTGCAGTGTTTTGACGCGACCATCGAGCATTTCTGGGAAGCCAGTATAGTCGCCAACTTCGATCACGGCGATGTTGTTATCGCGCAGCAATTTAGCGGTGCCGCCAGTCGAGAGAATTTCGATATTGAGTTTACCAAGCGCAGATACTAATTCCAAAATATCTGTTTTGTCCGAAACGCTGATGAGTGCTCTTTTGATGACGGCCATATGAATTACTTTAGTTAAGCAAGCAAGTACGCGAAATGATAACGCGACACACGAAAGCGAAAAAGCCGGAATTTACTGGGTTGTAAATGAGGAATATTGAGCTTTTGTGCAACAAAGTTAGCATGAGTGTAATGCTTGCGATTAGTTAAGATTGTATTGCGCCATTTTTTTGCGCAGTGTATTACGGTTTAAACCCAGCATTTCCGCGGCCTTGCTTTGATTGCCGCCGACTTTATTTAATATGTATTCCAGCATCGGTTTTTCGATACAACTCAGCACCATGTCATAAATCACGTGCGGTGGCTGACCATCTAATTGCTTAAAATATTCATCAAGCGATTTTTTAACACAGTCAGCGAGTTCGTTAGCCATTATGCCGCCAATGCTTCAGGTTCAGTTTCTTGGGCATAAACCAAGCGCTCATGTTTGGTTTTAAGCTCGGCAAAAAAGTCGTTAATGGCTTGCTGTTGAAGTGGAATAGTTTGCAGCGTATTCATATTGTGTCTAAAACTGGCTGAACCCGCCAAACCTTTGGTGTACCAAGAGATATGCTTGCGAGCCACACGCATGCCGGCTAAATCGCCATAAAAACCATATAAATCGTTAATATGTTCCAACATCACAGTGTGAATTTCTTCCACTGTAGGCGGCAATAAATGCGTGCCTGTTTTTAGGTAATGTTCAATTTCGCGGAAAATCCATGGTCTGCCTTGCGCGGCGCGGCCTATCATCACGGCATCTGCACCAGTGTAATCCAGCACATATTTAGCTTTTTCGGGTGTGGTGATGTCGCCGTTTGCTATTAAGGGAATTCGAATTGCTTGTTTAACCATTGCAATGGTTTCGTATTCTGCATCGCCCAAATAGGCGCAAGCGCGGGTGCGGCCGTGCATGGCTAGCGCTTGCACACCAATGTCTTCTGCCATTTTGGCAATCATTACGGCGTTACGATTATTTTTATCCCAACCTGTGCGAATTTTTAAGGTCACGGGCACATTCACCGCACCCACCACCGCTTTTAAAATTTGCGAAACTAGTGGTTCGTCTTTTAACAGCGCGCTGCCTGCCATCACGTTGCAGATTTTTTTGGCTGGGCAGCCCATATTAATGTCGATAATCTGCGCGCCGTTATCCACGTTATACCGTGCGGCTTCTGCCATCATTTTCGGGTCTGCGCCCGCGATTTGCACCGAGATAGGGTCAACTTCACCTTCGTGGTTCGCACGACGTCGCGTTTTTTCACTGCCGTAAAGCAGAGAGTTAGAAGTCACCATTTCAGAAACCGCCAAGCCTGCGCCCATTTTTTTACAAAGCTGGCGGAAAGGCCTGTCTGTGACACCCGCCATGGGCGCGACGACTAGGTTATTCTTTAAAATGTGATTGCCGATTTGCATGTGTTTTTTAGGCGTTTGTATTGTTTTGCGAAGGTTGCCTATTTTATACGCAATTGTGCTTTGAGAAAACCTAAAAATAGATTATTTCAGCTTACAATCTGCAATAGTTTGTAATTAAAAATAATTGATTAAGTATGCATAAAAATTCTATCCATAAAACCGCCTCAACCGCGCATATCGCATTTGCCAGTTTTATTGGCACCACCATTGAGTTTTACGATTTTTATATTTACGCCATGGCTTCTGCTTTGGTGATTGGCCAGGTGTTCTTTCCTGCTGGCGATCCTGCCGCACAAGCTTTGAATGCATTTTTAACCTTCGGCATAGCCTTTATTGCACGGCCATTAGGGGCGATATTGTTTGGCCATTTTGGCGATCGCATTGGGCGAAAGACAACATTGGCCACTTCGTTATTGGTGATGGGTGTTTCCACCTTATTGATTGGTTGTTTGCCAGGTTACGACACGCTAGGCACGTCAGCGGCCGTGCTGTTATGTGTGTTGCGATTTGGGCAAGGTTTAGGGCTAGGCGGTGAATGGGGCGGAGCGGCTTTGTTGGCCACAGAACATGCACCAGCAGGTAAGCGCGGATGGTTTGGCATGTTTCCGCAACTTGGGCCATCGGTGGGATTTTTACTGGCAACTATAAGTTTTTTGGTTTTAAGCTTATTTTTGAGTGATGCCGAGTTTAAGGCTTGGGGCTGGCGCATTCCATTTTTCGCTAGCGCTTTGTTGGTGGTGGTTGGTTTGTATGTGCGTTTTAAGTTGGCTGAAACGCCTGCTTTTGCCGCAGCTTTGGCGCAACAAAATACGCATAAAACACCGCTAAAACCCTTAATAAGCAAGCATCTGCGGCCAGCATTGCTCGGCGCGCTCGCCATGACGGTCTGCTACAACCTGTTTTACACCGCTACGGTATTTTGTTTAAGTTATGGTACTAAAACCCTACATATTCCGCGGACTAATTTTTTACAAATGCTCTGCGTTGCAGTTTTATTTATGGCTGTAGTTACGCCCATTTCAGCCAGTTTGAGCGATAAATTTGGCCGTAGACCAGTGTTGTTAGCGGGCTGTTTTTTAGCAATATTGACAGGCTTCGCTTTAAGCCCACTTATGGCGAGTGGCTCAAACCTGCAAATCACCTTATTTTTATCACTTGCTTTGTTATTAATGGGCGCAACTTTTGCGCCGATGGGTGCATTTTTGCCAGAGCAGTTTCCGGTTGCAGTGCGCTATACAGGCGCAGGTTTGGCGTACAGTTTAGGCGGTATTTTAGGAGCCTCTACTGCGCCATTTGTGTCACAGTTATTGGTTGCTAGTGGTGGTTTGATATGGGTAGGCTACTACGTTTCAGCCATGGCGGCAGTGAGTTTTTTTGCGGTGTTTTGCATGCATGAAACAAGTGAATCAGTGCTATAAACTGGGTTTTGAATTTAATTTGGCTTAGTCAGCGCTTCTAGTTTGCTAAGCCAAGCAATCGCATACTCACGCGATTGTCCAATGGCTTCGTTGCCGCACATTTCCTCGCTAGGTTGCAAGCTTAAACAAAAAGCAGGGCGTTCTGGTTTGCCAAAAATCGCACATTTAAAATCATCTAACAACTGCACGCAACGAACGCCAGCCGGTTTGCCATTAGGCATGTCGGGGATGGGGCTGTTGATAGAAGGCGCAATACAACAGGCGCCGCAGTCTGGCCTACACTGCATTATTGTTTAATCTCGTTCATGTTCCACCCACGCAAAACCAATTTTACTTACGCCCGCTTTTATTTCTTGCATTGCTTGTTTTACTTGCTCGGGCTTGCCTTTCGCACCCAGCTCCACTTGGCGATTTGGCTCGAGTTTAGGTAAGCTGAAAACTTTAATCTCAGGGTATTTTTTTAACATTTCATTCATTAAATCAATCAATTGGCTTTCAATGCCATCTTTGATAATAATCGATTCTTCCAAATATTCAGCTTGATGAAATAAGTCAGTGTAGTAAGTCTCTAACACCCATTCCACCATCGGGTGCGCCATTTCAGGAAAGCCCGGTACAAAATAATGTTCATTAATGCTAAAGCCCGCCACACGGTTGATTGGGTTGGGAATCAACTCACAGCCTTGGGGAAAGTCCGCCATCAATACACGCTTGGGGTAAGCACCATCGCCATACTGCGCCACAATATTCGCTACCCCGCCTGCATTGCGTGCTATGGGCACGCCAGCAGCATCTGCCGCGCATTGCCTTGTGTAATCATCTGGCGTGGCGCCAATGCCGCCAAAGCTAAACACAATATCGCCACGCGCCATACTGGCCTTAATTGAGCCAGTGATTTGCTCGGGAATATCGCCCAAATAATTCGCCCAACTGAGCTGCAAACCGCGTGCAGCAAGCAAGGCGATGGCTTTGCTTAAATGTGCGTCTTGACGTTTTCCAGAGAGGATTTCATCGCCGATGATGTAGATGCCAATATTCATAGTTATTTATAATCCGTAAATCTACATTTTGGGTATTGCGAACAACCTAAAAATTCAGTTTTAGCTTTGCGTTTTATAAGCTTTCCAGTTTTACAGGCTGGGCATTCGTCATTTTCATTGAGAGTTTTTGATTCAGGCGCAGCTTCCAGAGTAGGTGTTGCTTTTGTAGCTTGTAAGGAAACTGCGCCAATCAGTGGAGTGTGTTGATGGTATAAGAAGTTTGCAACCTTTACAGTTTCTTTTGCCGACATAGACCATGCTGGCTCAGATGAACTAAGCACACTTAATATACTGCTATTCTTCTTGAGATTTTTTATTTTTGAACAAATTTCTTGTGTTACTTGGTCTGCTTTTTTTAGCTCAGAAATATCTGCCTTTCTCTCTATAATGCCTGTATCAGAAATTGCAACGTAAACAAAAATAGGACATTCTCTAAAGCTTTTTTGCATGCCCAAAAGTTTATCTAGTATTTGTTCTGCGTTGTCTCTCAGTAAATTTTTAAGTATTTTCCCCTGTTCCTCAGCCTGTAATACTGGTGATGCCATGCCGCTTGGTGTTTTGTTATAAGTACGCGACCATTCTTTACTAGCATTGACGGCAATTTTTCCGTAGACGCTTTTTGATTCAACAATGAACAAGCCATATTGCGTAACTACTAAATGGTCTATTTGTGCCACATTGTTTTTGTGAGTAACGCGTAAGTCGTTTAATACGTAGCAATCATCTTGATCTTTAAATGCGCGATTCAAATAAAAAGCCATTTGTTTTTCAGCATCTTGGCCCGCTTTAAGTCTGGGATCGGAAATAGTTTTAAGTTGTTTTTCTTTAAGTATCAATTTAAGTCCTTATTATTAATGCGCGCTTTCCCAATTACTTCCCACGCCAACTTCTGCCAATAACGACACATCTAACTTAGCCACATTTTGCATTAGCTCGGGCAACATTTTTTTCACTAATTCCAATTCACCATCAGGCACTTCTAGCACCAGTTCATCATGCACTTGCATAATGAGTTTGCCTTGTAATTTTTCGTCACGCAGCCACTTATCTACTGCAATCATGGCGAGTTTAATCAAATCAGCAGCGGTGCCTTGCATTGGCGCGTTGATGGCGGCGCGTTCTGCGCCGTTGCGCCGTTGAACATTCGCACTATTGATTTCTGGTACCCAGAGCCTGCGCCCAAAGTAGGTTTCTACATAGCCTTTTTGTTTGGCTTCTGCGCGTGTGTTTTCCATATACGCTTTTACACCGGGGTAACGTGCAAAGTAGCGCTCGATATAACTTGCTGCCGCACTACGCTCAATATTGAGGTTTTGCGCTAAGCCAAACGCGCTCATACCATAAATTAAACCGAAGTTGATGACTTTGGCATAACGGCGTTGTTCGCTATCGACAGCCTCTTTTTCTACGCCAAACACTTCGGCGGCAGTGGCACGGTGAATATCTTCGTTATTGGCAAAAGCTGCGAGCATGCCTGCATCTTGTGACAAATGCGCCATGATGCGCAGTTCAATCTGTGAATAATCGGCAGATACAATATGCGCGCCCTTTGGTGCGATAAATGCCTCGCGAATACGGCGACCTTCGGCGCTTCTAACAGGTATATTTTGCAAGTTGGGGTCGCTACTCGCCAAGCGCCCCGTAATCGCCACCGCTTGGTTGTAGCTGGTGTGCACGCGCCCAGTTTGCGAGTTAATCATCTTTGGCAGTTTGTCGGTATAGGTAGATTTGAGTTTTGCCAAGCCGCGATACTCTAATAAAACTTTAGGCAGCGGGTGGTCGAGTGCGAGTTCTTGCAGTACGTCCTCATCGGTACTAGGTGCGCCGCTTGGTGTTTTTTTTGTGGGTTTAATGCCGAGCTTATCGAACAAGATTTCTTGCAATTGTTTGGGTGAAGCCAAGTTAAAAGGCTGGCCTGCTAGTTCATACGCTTGGTTCTCTAACGCGATCAATTTCATGCCGATTTCGTTACTTTGCGCCCTTAACATTTCCGCATCTATCAGCACGCCATTGCGCTCGATGGTGAATAAACACGCTGAGCTGGGCATTTCTATTTGGCTGTAAATAAAATCCAGCTTGGCATCTGCCGCAATTTGCGGATACATCGCTTGATGTAGTTGCAAAGTAATATCTGCGTCTTCCGCCGCATATTCCGCCGCGGTTTCTACGGTCACTTGGTTAAAGCCCACTTGCTTGGCACCTTTGCCAGCAACACCTTCAAAATGAATAGTTTCTAAACCCAAATGCCGCTCTGCCAGTGCATCCATGCCATGCGTTTTGTGCGATTCAAACACATAAGATTGCAGCATGGTATCGTGCGCAATGCCGTTTAATGTAATGCCATGATTTTTAAAAACATGTTGGTCGTATTTTAAGTTTTGGCCGACTTTTTTGATGGCTTCATTTTCGAGGATTGGTTTTATCTTAGCCAAAGTTTCAGCAAAGTTGAGTTGTTCTGGCGCATCAAAATAATCGTGTGTCAGCGGCAAATACGCTGCGCTGCCAGCTTCGACGCTAAACGACAAGCCGACAATTTTAGCTGTCATTGGGTCGAGTGAGGTAGTTTCAGTATCCACACAAACGAGCGAAGCGCCTTGTAATTTTGCTAGCCAAACGTCTAATTGCGTGTTGCTTAAAATGGTCTCAAAGTTACGTGAATTATTTGCTTCATATTGTTTTATGGTAGATAAATCTGTCGGGCTATTTGATTTGTTTAAAATGGATGCCCCAGAAGGCGA
>JANYCB010000122.1 GCA_025360485.1 Methylotenera sp.
CCAGACTTTGCGATAACAGCACCAGGTGTTGGTTTGACACCCCATTTATATATTAATGGGGTAGAAGTTCCGGCAACATTCAATAGTACAAATAATACGCTAACCCCTGTAAGCCCATTGCTAGATGGGATGTACTCTGTAACGTATACCGTTAGTAACGTTTCGGGCTCAGAAAGCTTGCCTAGCCCAGCATTGAATAATGTGGTCATTGATACAATTGCACCTGCATTAACTAATGACACAGCCAATGTAGTAGAAGCAGGTACATTTACCGCAGGTACCCCTGTTGCTAATGGTAATTTATTGACGAATGATAGTGATGCTCATCCTATTAGCATCTCAGCGATAAATGGGATTTCTGGGAACGTAGGTATCGTTGTAACAGGAACGTATGGCACAGTGACTATTAATGCTGATGGTAGCTATACATATAATTTAGACAACAGCAATCCTGCTACACAGGCGCTCGCGCAGGGGGCAAATGCGTCTGACGTGTTTACTTACACAGTAGTTGATAGTGCAGGCAACACAAGTACAGCTAGCTTAACCGTAAATGTTGCCGGTGCGAACGATGCGGCGGTGATTAGTGGCACAACGACAGGTGCTGTGACAGAAGCCTCAGGGGTTGCCAACGCCATCGCTGGTACGCCAACTGCTACTGGCACCTTGACCGATACCGATGTAGACAATCCTGCCAACACCTTTACGACGGTTGCTGCAGGTGCTGCGAGTACCGGAGGTTATGGTACTTATCAGATGACGGCAGGTGGTGTCTGGACTTATACACTCAACAACAACAACGCAGCAGTGCAGGCGCTTAATGTAGGCGGTACGCTGACTGACACCTTCACTGTGACTTCAGCAGACGGCACCTCACAAGTAGTGACGGTGACCATCAATGGTGCGAACGATGCGCCTACAGCTGCACCTGTAACGCAAACTGGTACAGAAGATACACCACTCACACTCACTTGGGCAGCGTTTGGCGGGGCAGATGTTGACACTTCGCTTGCAAATTTAAGTGTCAAAATTACTTCATTGCCAGCAGATGGTACGTTAACCTTGAATGGCGTCGCTGTAGTAGTTAATCAGATAATTTCTGAAACTGCAATTGCAGCAAATCAATTAGTATTTACCCCGTCTGCAAATACCTCTAGCTATGCTTCGGGTACCGTTGGTTTTGGTAATTTGCATCAGGATTATACAAACTTTAATTACCAAATCTACGATGGGTCACTGACAAGTAGCACGGCGAACTTGGTGATTGATGTTACTCCAGTGGCGGACACTCCAACACTGGCGACTCAGTCCGCATTGTACGGATTGATTGTTGGTACGGATACGGTTAATGGCGCTGCCAATACTACATCTGCGCTTACTCAAGCCACTTTAGAAGATAGACTGGGGATTGCCGGTGGCACTCTCGATACTTTATTCAATCCGCCTGGCAGCAGTCCTGGCTTGGTAAATGTATTTGATGGTGGTGCTGCGCCTAATTATACACGCTACCTAACTACAGGAAGTCAAGCCTCCTTTAATTGGCAGTTTTTCAATGGAGAAGATACCCTCAGTGAAATTAATTCTGGATATAATGATCTTGTGGTGCTGGTTGTTACTGATTCTGCTGGTAACAAGCAATATTTCCAAGTTAGCTCTTCTGAACAGACAGGGCCGAACGTTAATGGAGCACTTGTTGACGCATCTGGTACCTATATTTACACTGCTGCGTCTGCAGGCGAATATACATTCTCTTGGTTAGTGCTTAATGCAATAGATGGTAACAAAGATTCCAATATTACGGTTACCGCACCTACGATAACTGGAAGTGCGTATGAGTCACCAATCGATTTTCCGATTCTAGCCCAGTTGACCGATACAGATGGCTCTGAAATTTTAAGTGTTACAGTGTCAGGGTTGCCGGCAGGTGCTGCTTTTAATCATGGAACCCTGTCTGCCGGTGTCTGGACATTTACTGCAACAGATCTTTCTGGCCTCGAATTATTGCCACCTGTAGGGTTTACTGGAACCTATACTCTAGGCGTAACAGCAACCTCAACCGAGATAGGTAATGGCTCTACAGCGTCTTCCACTACCCAAACAGTGGTAGTCACAGTGGATCAAACTACCAATGAAGTACTTGGAACAACAGGTAATGATACCGGCGGTATTTATAATGGAACAACAGGTAATGACCATATCTCAGGATTTAGTGGTAACGATACTTTATCAGGTGGCAATGGCAACGATGTGCTGGATGGAGGCGCCGGCAACGACACATTAAATGGGGGGGCAGGTAATGACATCCTTATTGGCGGTACTGGAAATGACACCTTAACTGGCGGTCTGGGCGTTGATGTCTTTAAATGGGCTCTGAATGATCAAGCCACAAATGCAACTGTAGCAACAGCAGGTAGAGACACTATTACTGATTTTAATACCGGAACGATTGCTTCAGGAAATGGTGATGTACTCAACATAAAGGATTTATTAATTGGTGAGTCAGCCTCTGGCGGAAATCTTGATAAGTTTTTACATGTTGTGTTTAACTCAACCACTAACAGTACTATTGTCGAAGTAAATACAGCTGGGGCATTTACGGCTGGGCATAATGCAGAAACCATTACCGGGGCAGCAAACTTTACATCTGCCTTTGCTGATGTTTCTGGTGCTGTAAATCAACAAATAGTATTGACGGGGGTTAATTTGACTACGCTCGGTACTACAGATGCACAAATTCTTAATAATTTAATTGCTCAGCAAAAATTAATCACTGATTAGTTTTATACTAGTAATTATTTACCGTAAGATTTCAAGGCCAACTTTTAATAAGTTGGCCTTTTTTTTAAAGTTTAATTTTTGAATTTTATTTTATTTGTATTACTATCCTTGTTTAGCAACGTTTGTTATTTATGAAGCCAGACCACAAAACACTAGCATTTTTGCATATTTAACAACAAGTTGGCATGAAAATTGCTGCTGACTACCGTCAGCAATCATTAAGGGTTGACAAAAGCGGACTAATGTTTACCATGTTAACCGAACAAAAAGTAAAGGTAGTAACAATTTTGAATTTAGAAAAAAGCAGTAAAAAAAATAGCATAAAAATAAAAATAATATTCATACTTACTGGCTTAATGTTTGGTCAACTAGCTAACGCTGAGCCTTTAGTGACGCTCAAACAGTTGGTAGAGAAGGTCATTTCATCAAATCCTGAAGTTCAGGCCAAGTATCACGCGTATGTTGGTGCTGGCTTCGAGCAAGATGCGGTACATGGCGGCTTTTTGCCAAAAGCAGATATCGTCTCTACCTACCGTAACCAAGAAAATATAGATAACTCCCTCTCAAAAAATAGCGGTACAGCTATCCCCACTTGGAACAATGAGTTAGTACTACGCCAAATGATTTTTGACGGCTTTGCCACTTCAAATGAAGTGAATCGTTTAGGTCATGCCAAGCGTGTGCGTTACTTTGAGCTGCAAAGCGCCATGCAAAACGGTACCCTAGAATTCATGCGCTCTTACATTGATATTTTACGCTATCGTGAATTGTCTGAATACGCCAAAACCAATTATGTTGTGCATAAGCAACTCTTTGATCGCATCAAAGAGCGCGTAGATGCTGGTGTTGCACGTAAAGTAGATTTAGAGCAAGCCGCAGGACGATTAGCGCTAGCTGAATCCAATTTATTGACAGAATCGACGAATCTTCATGATGTAACGGTGCGAGCACAGCGATTATTAGGTGAAATTCCGCCAGAAACCTTAGAGCAGCCAGAATTTTACAAAGCGGGCGCTGAGTCAACGCCTAAAGAGGCTTTGCAGGTTGCTTACTTGCATAACCCTGATATTTTATCTACTTCTGAAGATATTCAGGCGAGTAAAGATGAGGTTAAAACTAAAGAGTCTAAGTATATGCCGCGTTTAGATTTACAAGCGCGTAAAAATTTGGGCACTAGTAACGATGGTCGCAACAGCACTAGCGCGGCTGACCTTTTAGAACTCACCATGAATTTCAATTTATTTAATGGCTTTACAGATAAAGCTTTAGTAAGCCAATCTGTGGAAAAATTAAATGTTGCCAGCGATCAACGCGATAAAGCCTGCGTAGATACGCGCCAGTTGGTCACTATTGCCTACAACGATATTGTTCAACTTAAAGAACAATTAGAGTATCGCGATAGACATCAAAAATCCATTGAAAATGCGCGTGAAGCGTATCGTAAACAGTTTGATATTGGGCAACGTACCTTGTTAGATTTATTAGATACTGAAAATGAGTATTTTCAGGCTAAACGTGCCTATGCCAATACAGAATATGACATTCAAACTGCCTATGCGCGGCTTTATGCCAGCCAAGGTGAACTGCTGAATAAAATAGGCTCAACACGCCAAGGATTGCCTGAGATTACGCGCGATGCGTATATGGATGGCGCCAATGTTTGTGAGGCGATAGCGGCAGAACAACTCTCTGTAGATAAAGACGCGCTCATGGCCAATGCAAAACCACTTTCTATGACCAACCAATCATTGCCAGTGGCTGCTACTAAGCCAGCGCCGTTAGTCCCAGCTTGCAGTGCGGATGCGGTTACGGCACGCGTAAATGATTGGGCAGATGCATGGCGTCATAAAGACTATGATAGTTACAGCAAATTTTATGCAGATAAATTTACGCCAGAACCACCACTAACTAGAGACGTGTGGGAAAAGCAACGCAAACAACGCTTATCAACTGCGGGTAAAATCAATCTTGAGATTAGCAATTTAAATGTGACTTGCGATGGCGACAAGGCCAAAGCGGTGTTCGATCAAGATTACAGCGTTACCACCTACAAGCTGCTTAAAAAAGAGACTAATGGCGCAGGTTGCGAAGTTTGTGCTGCCAAGCGCATTGCCACCAAAGGCTTTGCCGATAAGGTCAATAAAGAATTGCAGTTTGAGAAAGCTGGCAGCGCCAATGCAAGCCAGTGGCAAATTGTACGAGAGTTAGTAAATAAGTAACTTTTTTAGATTTGTAAGACTGACTATTTAAAAAACACATCACTTAAAAATGATGTTTTTTTTTGGTTAATATTTTGGCAAAAGCCAATCAAAACTGCCCCCAAATGAGCCTGGGAGTGATAGAATACGCACCGCACAAAGTTCTGCAGTAATCTCCCGCCCGGGTGGTGAAATTGGTAGACACAAGAGACTTAAAATCTCTCGACTTTACGGTCGTGCCGGTTCGATTCCGGCTCCGGGCACCATAAAATCAATGAGTTACGTCAATTCGATATAATTCAAAATAACGTAAAATCACTCAAAGTAATGTGCCAACTGTGCCAAGAATGTGCCAAATATTCTAAGCTTTAAAAGCTGAAGTTCGGACAAATTATATAGCGGTATATCAAAATTCCTAATAAATCATGTCCAACCTTGAGTTTTTCAAGAAGGTTAGACATGATTTATTTTCTAGCTATAAGCAGTTTTCACCAATTAAATCTTCTGGCTTTTGATAATTGGCTAATAATTCGTCAATTAAATCGTTGGGTAAGGCTTTTGCTGTCTTGCTTGTTTGCGTCGTCATTTATATCTACTTTCATAAAAGTGCAGTTTCCAGCAAAATGAAGTTTACACAAAATTATTTACACCCTCAAGTCGGGCAACTATCTTAACCCTGCTAACTGAATTAAGCGTTCATACTCGTTGGCTAGTTTTTCGTCTGTCCATGGAGGCTCTAACACTCTAGATTTATCCCCACCCAAAATTGAAAGAAACATCTCTCTAGAGGCTTGTAGTTCTTTTTTCATATCGAGCAAAGCATAGGTAGTGCATAGGTAAACAAAATTAGGTGGAAAGTGTGCACTTAAATCACATCCACGCTTAAAACAGGTAATCGCTCTTTCATAATCTTGTAAAACGTAGTGTGCTAAGCCTAATGTATATTCATAAAATGGGGAAGAATGCGGGTTTAGTCGTTGTGCTTTTTCTATGTAGTAAAGCGCTTCCTCACCAAAACCTGCTGACGACAAACTCATTG
>JANYCB010000139.1 GCA_025360485.1 Methylotenera sp.
GCAAAACAGCATTAAGCGCCTGCTATAATAGCGTTATGCAAATTACCACACGTTTAGAATTTGATGCTGGGCATCGCATTCCCAATCACAAAAGCCAATGCCGCAACCTGCATGGTCACCGCTATGCACTTGAAATCACACTTTCTGGCGACATCATCCATCAAGAAAAAGCTTCAGAAAATGGCATGGTAATGGATTTTTCTGATGTTAAGAATATTGCACGTGAAAGCGTTATTGATGTGTGGGATCACGCTTTTTTGGTTTATAAAGATGATAAAACTGTGCTTGATTTTTTAAACTCACTACCGAACCATAAAACTGTGATTTTTCCTAGCGTGCCAACCGCGGAAAATATGGCGGCTGAGGCTTTTAGAATACTCAAAAATCAGTATAAAGATACTTACGGAAATCACCTGAAGTTGGAGCGTGTAAGGCTATATGAAACGCCCAATAGCTGGGCAGATGCGCTAAGTTAACTTATAAAGATAGGGTTTGCATTACTTGTTGCAAACCTACCTGCCAGCTCGGCAATTCAATGTTAAACGTATTCTTGAGTTTTGTATTATCCAACCTCGAATTCGCTGGACGAGCTGCAGGTGTTGGATAATCAGCTGTAGTAATTGCTGCAATATTTTCAAAGTTTACTTTTAACTCTGGCCATTTCCGATCTTCATGTAAGCAATTGTATGCATTGATAATTTCACAACTAAAACCATGCCATGAAGTACTTCCCGCATTAGTCAAATGAAAAATGCCTGTTTGATTTTCTTGATTCGGCTGCCAACGATCCACCAATTGCGCAACCGCGTCTGCAATACATTCACTACTGGTAGGCGCACCGAATTGATCAACCACAATGCGCAAACTATCTCGCTCGGAAGCTAAGCGTAAAATGGTTTTAAAAAAATTCTTGCCGTAAGCGCCATAAACCCAGCTTGTGCGCAAAATTAAATGTGGCAAACACAGCGCACGAATCGCATCCTCACCCGCTAGCTTAGATCTACCATACACACTGACAGGATTGACTTCATCACTTTCAATATAGGCTTCTTTTTTTGTACCGTCGTAAACATAATCTGTAGAAAAGTGTATCAATCCAGCATTCAGTCTGTCAGCCTCTTCAGCCAATACCTGTGCGGCTGTTGCGTTGATTGCAAACGCTAATTCCGATTCGGTTTCTGCTTTATCAACCGCCGTATAAGCAGCTGGGTTTATAATTAAATCTGGCTTAACCTCGCGCACGATACGGCGAATATCGTGTACTTTACTTAGATCCAGCTGTTCACGTGACAAGGCAATGACTTCATCCTGCAGAAACTTAAGTTTTAAGGCATGACCTACCTGCCCATTAATGCCTGTGAGTAATATTTTATTATGCATTTATGCGAATTTTTGTGCTGCTTGCAAACTTAAGCCTTGGTTATCTTTTGCAGATAATATAGGCATGCCCTGCAAAGGCCATTCTACGCCGATGCTAGGATCATCCCATTTAACGCAACACTCATGCTGAGGTGCGTAAAAGTCAGTGGTTTTATACAAAAACTCTGCGGTATCTGATAGCACCAAAAAACCATGCGCAAAACCTGGTGGAATCCACATTTGAAGTTTATTCTCTGCCGATAAATGTGTTCCGACCCATTGCCCAAAAGTTGGTGAAGAAGCGCGCATATCCACCGCTACATCAAACACCTCGCCCTGTATGACGCGCACTAACTTACCTTGTGATTGCTCGATTTGATAATGTAAGCCACGCAATACATTTTTAGCAGATTTTGAATGATTATCCTGCACAAAATGAAGGTCTAAACCAGCAGCTTCTAAAAAGGCTTTTTGATTAAAACTTTCGAAGAAAAAACCTCTTTCATCACCAAATACTTTCAGTTCAAATATAATCACTTCTGGAATGTTGGTTTTAATAGCTTTCATCAAAACACCTGCTCTGTCAGTACTTGTTTCAGATATTGTCCATAGCCATTTTTCGCGTATTTATTGGCCATCGCTTCTAATTGCTCGGCATTAATAAAACCCATGCGATAAGCAATTTCTTCTGGGCAGGCAATTTTTAAACCCTGCCGCTTTTCAATGGTTTGTATATAGCTACCCGCTTCAATTAGCGAATCGTGCGTGCCCGTGTCTAGCCACGCCATCCCGCGTCCCATCACCTCTACTTGCAAATCGCCCCAATCCAAGTATTGTCGATTTACATCGGTAATTTCCAACTCTCCACGCGCAGATGGTTTCATGTTTTTTGCAATTTCCACTACACGGTTATCGTAAAAATACAGTCCAGTTACTGCATAGCGCGATTTTGGTGTTTTAGGTTTTTCTTCCAAGCTAATGGCTTGACCTTGTGCATTAAATTCCACCACGCCATAGCGCTCTGGGTCAGTTACAGGGTAAGCAAACACCGTGGCACCGTTAGTACGTTGCGCGGCATTTTGCCCCATATGTGCCAGTTCATGACCATAAAAAATATTGTCACCAAGTACCAAAGCACAGGAGTCATTGTTGATAAATTGTTCGCCAATAATAAACGCTTGCGCCAAACCATCGGGCGAAGGCTGCACTGCGTAGCTAATTTGCATGCCCCATTGACCACCATCAGCAAGTAAATCTTTAAAGCGCGGCGTATCTTGTGGTGTAGAAATAATCAATAACTCACGGATACCCGCCAACATTAGCGTGGTAAGCGGGTAATAAATCATCGGCTTGTCGTACACTGGCAGCAGTTGTTTAGAAACGACCTGCGTTGCAGGATAAAGCCGCGTGCCAGAGCCGCCAGCTAATACGATGCCTTTCATGCTAACTCTTCTCCTCTTTCAGAGTATTGAGTGTGCACCCAATTTAAATATTCGCTGCTTGTGACATTGCTTACCCAGTCTTGATTTTCGAGATACCAATTCACAGTTTTTTCAATACCCGATTCAAACGTTTCTTTTGGCTTCCAGCCTAATTCTGTGGCAATTTTTGTGGCATCAATCGCGTAGCGTAGATCATGTCCTGGTCGGTCTTCAACATAGGTAATTTGATTCAAATATGACTGTCCATCTGCTCGTGGTTTTTTTGCATCTAATATTCTGCATAACGTTTTTACCACTTCAATATTGGGCTTTTCATTCCAGCCGCCTATGTTATAAACCTCACCTACAATGCCCGCCTCTAACACCCGCCTTATCGCCGCACAATGATCTTCCACATACAACCAATCCCGAATTTGTTGGCCATTGCCATAAATGGGTAAGGGCTTATCTGCGAGCGCATTATGAATGACTAGCGGAATAAGCTTTTCGGGAAAGTGATGTGGGCCATAATTATTAGAACAATTAGTCGTAAGTGTCGGCAAACCATAAGTGTGATGATAAGCACGAACAAGATGGTCAGAAGCGGCTTTAGAAGCGGAATATGGACTATTAGGTGCGTAAGCATGTGTTTCAGCAAATGCATTGTCTGTCTTGCCTAGCGACCCATAGACCTCATCGGTAGAGACATGCAAAAAACGAAAATTCAACATATGCTCTGCCGTTAAGCTGTTCCAATATGCTCTCACCGCTTGCAATAAATGAAAGGTACCCACTACATTGGTTTGAATAAAATCCTCAGGGCCGTGAATAGAGCGATCCACGTGACTTTCAGCGGCAAAATTCAGTACAGCGCTTGGTTGGTACTCTGCCAATAATGCTGCTAATAAGTCTTGGTCCGCAATATCGCCATGCACAAAAACATAATCCGAATGCTGCTCAACCTCGACTAAATTGGCTAAGTTGCCCGCATATGTGAGCTTATCTAAGTTAACCACCTTGCCTAAACCTAACTTCACCCAGCTGTTCACAAAATTGCTGCCAATAAACCCAGCGCCGCCAGTGACGATAATACAATTATTCATTTTTTAACCTTATTTTTACTAGACTAATTTACCAAATTTTAGCACCCGCTTTTGCTAAACTTTTTACATATTCTTCGTGCGCGCTAAGTTCTGCTTCGTCTGCTCTAATAACTTTTAAAACTCGTTCGGCATTCGCCACGAATTGACTTGAAGGAATCTGCTGAGTTTGTCCTAAGTCCATCATCAAACTATCTTGCCCGCGCGTCATTGCCATATAGACTTCAGCCAGCAATTCTGCATCAAGCAAAGCGCCGTGCAAAGTGCGTTTAGAATTGTCTATGCCGAAATGGCTGCAAAGCGCATTCAGATTATTACGCTGACCAGGCCGCGAATCTTTAGCCATTTTCAGCGTATCGGTTATTTTACCGCATACAGTTTCAATTGGCTGTAGCCCGATACGGCCAAGCTCACTATTTAAAAATCCAACATCAAAAGGCGCATTGTGAATAATCACTTCAGCATCGCTAACAAATACCACCAGCTCTTGAGCAACCGCTTCAAACAAAGGTTTATCTTGTAAAAACTCCAAGGTAATACCGTGCACTTCTTGCGCGGCAGGGTCAATTTCACGTTCTGGATTAAGATAAACATGATAATGATTATTGGTCGGTCGGCGGTTAATCATCTCCACCGCCGCGATTTCGATAATACGATGGCCTTGCGCTGGGTATAAACCAGTAGTTTCGGTATCTAAAAATATTTGACGCATATTTCAATCCTAGATATAAGGTGCAACGCCATCATTGGCAAGGCTATCAGCGAGTTCGTTACCGTCATTACCATCATGGCCGCGCACCCATATCCATTCAATACGATGCTGCGTTGCCAACATATCCAAAGTTTTCCATAAATCATCATTTTTTACGGGTTTTTTATCTACGGTGCGCCAATTACGGGCTTTCCAGCCAACAATCCATTCCGTAATGCCCTTTTGCACATAAGATGAATCGGTATACAGTTTTATGTTGCATGGCCTTTTTAATGCTTCAAGCGCGCGAATCACCGCCGTTAACTCCATACGATTATTCGTAGTAAGGGCTTCGCCACCATGCAAGGTTTTTTCTTTGCCATTATATAGCATCCATGCACCCCAGCCGCCAGGGCCAGGATTGCCTTTACAGGCGCCATCAGTGTAAATTTCTACTGCATCATTCATAGTTATTTTTGTTCATTATTTTTTGTTGGTGCGGTTTAGATTTAGGGTTGCTACTTACTGAAAGTCTTGATTTTATTGAGTTTTTCTTCCAGTTCGGTTTGAGTAAATTCATATTCACTACACGTTTTTTGGCGACAATAAAATAGAGACCACCCAACATTGGCCACCATTTTTCGCCTAACTTATCCATACAAGTAAAGCGTTTCAGCCATTTTTCATCATTAATCGGCGGTTCATAGCAGTTCATACTGCCGCTGACAAGCTCCAATCCCAGCAAAGCCAACCAATCTTTGATGCGCGATAATGTAAAAAAATGTCCATGCCAAGGGTAATTATTATCTTTTGTGACTATCTGTTTTAATCCCCAAGCGCTTATCGGGTTAAATCCCGTCAAAATTAAATGCCCTTCTGGCACTAATACCCGCTCCGCCTCGCGCAAGGTTTGATGCGGGTTAGTGCTAAACTCCAGCACATGTGGTAAGCATACTAAATCGATGCAACACTCATCAAAGGGCAAATAATCACTCTCACAATACGCATCACCTTCACGATTGCCCACATGCAAGATATGTGGAATACGTGAATTTTTGAGCAAGTCCATTTGCAGCAAACCCAGTTGCAGCGCGTTAAAACCAAAAATATCGCCCACAACCGCGTCATACATCGCTTGCTCACGCGTTAACAAATATTGGCCAAGCGTGCTCTCCAGCCAAGCATGCTGCTCCACGTAACTATTTTGTTGCGCTTGTTGCATTACGCACTAAACAAAACTACTATTAAATACATGCTCAGTATTATCCCCATCCCCGCTTTTGACGACAATTATATATGGCTTTTGCATAACAAGCGCTACGCAGTTGTGATTGACCCTGGTGACGCTAGACCAGTTATTGAAACGCTGAAGAAGCTAAATTTAAGTTTAAGTGCAATTTTAATCACACACCATCATTGGGATCATATTGATGGCGTAAGCGCATTATTAGCGCACCAAGAGGCTTCTCCGCCTATTTCTGTCTACGCGCCACAATATGAGAGCTTTAATTTCAAGCACACGCCTTTGGCTGAAGGCGATGAAATTAGCCTGCCTGATATTGCACAAAACTTTCGTGTGCTGTGGCTACCAGGGCATACTTTAGGGCATATTGCCTATGTGAATGATGAATATTTATTTTGTGGGGACACCTTATTTGGCGCGGGTTGTGGGCGATTGTTTGAAGGCACGCCTAATCAATTACTATCTTCATTAAATCGATTAAAATCATTAAATGGCGACACAAAAATATTTTGTACGCATGAATACACGGCTAAAAATATCGACTTTGCACTCACTTTGGAGCCCGATAATGCAAATTTAATACAAAGAAAAATGGATGTGCAAACTTTGAGAGTACAGAAATTGCCCAGCTTGCCAAGTACTATCAAACTAGAACGCGAAACCAATCCATTTTTACGCTGTGGGCAGGCGACAATCATTAAAAACTCTCAATCCAAAAATAATGATGAATTATCTGTTTTCACCATGCTTAGAACTTTAAGAAATCATTATTAATCATCCACATAACATATAATTATAAAGTAAAACTTTTACTTGACTTATCCGTTTTCACTGGCTACCATGTTACTGACAATATAGATTTTGTAGGACATTGTATTGATGCAATTAAATAAAACTCAGGGCTTAACAGCCACATCGGCGAAACAAAAATTTGTGGTTGGCCTCTTAAGCTCTTTTCTGCTAAGTTGCGTTGCTATTTATTCACAACATGTTATCGCAGAAACAAATGTTTCCGGTGTGAATATCGAAATGATCAGTGAGCCCGTCACTGGGGACTTGGTTGGCGATCCCGTCCAAAACTTTTTAACCAACATAAATGATTCCAACGACACTAATCAAGAGGATCTATGGGGGCGTATTAAAGACGGCTATGCTATGCCCGACGTCGATTCTCAATACACCGCTTATCACGAAGAGTGGTACGCATCGCGCCCAGATTACGTCAAGCGTATGGTGGAACGCAGCCAGCGCTACCTATTCCACATTGTAGAAGAGGTACAAAAACGCGGCATGCCCACCGAAATCGCGCTATTACCCATGATAGAAAGTGCATTTAACCCACAAGCCAACTCCCGTAGCAGAGCTTCTGGCATTTGGCAATTTATGCCCTCCACCGGTAAAACATTTGGCTTAAAGCAAAACTGGCGGGTAGATAATCGCCGCGACGTGACCGCCGCCACCAACGCCGCTTTAGATTATTTGCAAAAACTGCATAGCATGTTCGGCACTTGGGATTTAGCGCTTGCAGCCTACAATGCTGGTGAAGGCACGGTGCAACGTGCTATTGACCGCAATCGCAAACAAGGATTGCCCACTGATTATCAAAGTTTAAACTTACCAGCAGAAACCAAAAATTACGTGCCTAAATTGCAGGCCATAAAAAATATCGTCAGCGATCCTGAAAGATATGGTTTAAAAATTGGCTCGATTCCTAACCGCCCTTATTTTGCACGCGTGACTATCACCAATCAAATCGACGCAAAATTAGCCGCACAATTGGCGGAAATCTCTTATGATGAATTTACTTCGCTTAACCCTAGCTACAATCGCCCTGTGATTACCGCTACAGGCGAAAAACATCAGTTATTATTGCCTGTTTGGGCGGCTGAGCGTTTTGCAGACAACCTCGCTAGCTACGACAAACCACTTACCAGTTGGCAGACCTACAACGCTAAACGTGGCGAGCGTATGGATAATATTGCGCAAAAATTTGGTATGAATGTAAGTCAGCTACGCGATGTAAATGGGCTATCCAGTACGAAAAAACTGCGCAATTCTCAGGCCATGTTAGTACCGGCGGTTTACAACGGCAAGCCGATTAGCGACGCGACTGAAATTCAATCTGACACGATTAATGCCTCAGAATTGGAGAATAACAACAGCATAAACCAAGCCAGTGAAAGTGAACCATCGTCCAGTCACTCTGTCGTACACAGAGTTAAAAATGGCGATACTTTACAGACTTTGGCAAAAAAATATGACACCAGCGCCAAAACCTTGATGAAAATAAACCACCTTAAAAGTGGCAAATTAAAAGCGGGACAAACACTAAAAATTAACGAAACCGTTAATACAAGCAAAAGGCATACTGACAGTGGGTTTAAAAGAGCGAGCTACAAGAACAATAATCATACTTCAAGCCGCATAACATCCAAAAAAACGCATTCCTATAGTAAAATTAACAAATCAAAGCATATTAGCGCACGATCGCATATTCGATTAAAATAAACACAAGATGATAAAATTTGCATTTCTAAACAATAAGTTACTTAATAGAAATGCTAAAGCAAGCGGTGTTATTCTATTTTTACTCCTACTCTGTAATTGCAGCAAGCCCGCGCAAGACCTTACCGACTACACTAAAACCTACCCCAGCCAATCTGGCGGCACCATGATCGACGCCATGACTGGCGAGCCTTCTGGCCTGATATCCATGATTGCAGGTGAATCTGCCTCTTCTGCAATTTCAGGTAATATTTTCAATAAGCTACTTAAATACAATAAAAATCTCGATTTAGAAGGCGAACTTGCTGAAAGCTGGCAAGTATCTGATGATCAAAAAACCATCACTTTTAAACTCAAACCAAACCTCAAATGGGCAGATGGCAAACCACTAACAAGTGCTGACGTGCTTTGGACTTGGCATGCGGTAATTGATGAAAAAACTGGTAGTCCTTATGCTTCAGATTACCAACTCGTTAAAAAAGCTGAAGCGCCAGATCCACTCACTTTTAGCGTCACTTATGAGCAAGCTTATGCCCCCGCGCTGGACAGCTGGGCTGGCCTGCAAGTGCTGCCCGAGCACCTGTTAAAAGGCCAAGATTTGCACACCACCGCATTTGCACGCAACCCAGTTGGCAGTCATTATTACAAACTGGATAATTGGACGCATGGTGAAAATATCAAACTATCACGTAATCCAAGCTCTGTATTGGGTCAGGCTAAAATTGACCATTTAGTTTCACGCATTATTCCTGACTCCTCAGCACAGTTTTTAGAGTTAATGGCAGGCAATATCGATAGCATGGGCTTAGACCCAATTAAATATGCACGCATTATCCCTGCGCGGCCAGAATTACTACAAAAACTGGCTTTATACAAAGAGCTTGGCAATAGCTATACTTATCTTGGCTTTAATCTAAAACACAAGCCATTTGACGACGTGCGCGTGCGCCGTGCCATTAACTACGCTATAGATAAGCAAGAGATTATCGACGGTGTGTATTTAGGATTGGGCATCAACATTGCCTCGCCGTACAAGCCAGGCACGCGCTGGAGCAATCCCAACCTCGCACCTTACCCTTACGACCCTAACAAAGCCAAAGCCTTGCTTAAAGAGGCTGGTTTTACGGATACGAATGGAGACGGTATTTTAGAGCGCGACGGCAAACCCTTTAGCTTTGAAATTCTTACCAATCAAAACAAGGAACGCGAAAAATCCGCTGTGCTGATTCAACGTCGTTTAAAAGCAGTTGGCATCGATGTGAAAATTCGCGCAATCGAATGGGCAAGCTTTATTAGTCGCTTTATTAAAACCGGCGATTTTGATGTGGTAGTGCTGGGTTGGAGTTTAGGTTTAGACCCAGACCAATATAGCATTTGGCACTCTAGTCAACAAGCGCCAGGGCAGTTTAATTTTATTGGCTACAATAATTCCATTGTTGATAAGCTGTTAGAGCAAGGTCGCTTAGAACTTAACCCCGATAAGCGCATGAAAATTTATCATGAATTTGCACGTGTTTTACTGGATGATAGTCCGATTGTGTTCCTATCTGCAGGCTATGGACTAACCGCAATTCACAAGCGTGTTAAAGGAATCGACAGTCCAGCACCGCCTGCTGGCTTGGGCTGGAATTCGGAAACATGGTACATTCCAGAACCATTACGTCGTAATGAAATAAGTGCGAACTAAAATTTAAACCGATATGCTGAGCTATTTAATAAAACGTGTGCTGTGGATGATTCCTCTCTTGATAGGAATCAGCCTAATTTCATTCTTTATCATGCACTTAGCGCCTGGAGACATTACCAATAACGAAGCCTCTTTTAACCCAAAAACCAGTGAAGAATCGCGTCAAAAACTACGTGAGCTTTACAATTTAGACAAACCCGTGATTGTGCAATATGGTTTGTGGATGAAGCGCATGGCTACGTTCGATTTTGGCAATTCCTTTGCTTCACATCATAAACCTGTGTTTTGGCAAACCACCGATAAAGATGGAAATGTGACCAAAGGCATGATTCAAGAAGCGCTACCAATTACATTAATAATCAATGCATTAGGTTTAATTATCACGTTAGCGCTTGCTGTGCCTGTGGGCATTATTGCTGCCCGCAAATACGGGCTATGGCAAGATAAATCAATTACGTTGTTTAATTTTATCGGCTTTTCAATTCCAGGTTTTTGGCTATCCTTACTGCTAATGTATTGGCTAGGGGTGGTTAATAATTGGTTCCCAATTTCTGGTCTGCATAGCCTTAACTATGAAACGCTTGGCAATTGGGACAAGCTTAAAGATTCTTTAAGCCACTTATTTTTACCTGTAATAATCCCCTCAGTCACTGGCTTGGCTGGCATTACACTATTTGTAAAAAATGGCATGTTGGATGTATTTCATCAAGACTACATCACCACCGCACGCGCCAAGGGTTTAAGCGAACACAAAGTGGTCTACACACATGCATTACGTAACGCCTTGTTGCCACTCATCACCATTGTTGGCTTATCTATACCGGGCTTGATAGGCGGCTCAGTCATTGCCGAGACGATTTTCGCTATTCCTGGCATGGGTAAGTTGTTCTACGATGCGGTGATGATGCGAGATTTTCCTGTGATTATGGGCATTTTAACCATCGGTTCTGCGCTTACTTTAATTGGCAATTTAGTCGCAGATATCGCCTATGCGTGGGCGGACCCTCGTGTGCGGCGTGGCGTAGTAAGAGATTAATGATGACAAAAAGCGTATTCAAAAAAGCTTTAAAAAACCCATTGTCCAAAGCGGGTTTCATTATCATCATCGGTGTTTTTTTACTTGCTATGTTCGCACCAATTATATCGCCCTATGACCCAGATGATATTAACGTTAAAGCCATATTGCTCTCACCCTCTTGGCAACATTGGATGGGCACAGACGGGCTTGGGCGCGACGTACTAGCTCGCATGCTGTTTGGCGGCCGTATTTCATTGCTAGTAGGTTTAGTCGCGGTCGGGATTTCTACTGCCATTGGCATATTACTAGGTGCTATTGCAGGCTATTATCGTGGCTGGATCGATACTGTCATCATGCGCTTGGTCGATGTGATGCTCTCAATCCCCAGCTTCTTTTTAATACTCGCCGTGATTGCCTTCCTTACACCTTCCATTATCAATGTGATGATTGTCATTGGACTCACCTCTTGGATGGGCGTTACGCGCTTAGTGCGTGCTGAATTCTTAAGTTTGACAGAACGCGAATTTGTACAAGCATCCCGCACGCTAGGGGCCAAAGACGCACGTTTGATCTTTACCCACTTACTACCCAACAGCCTCACGCCAATCATTGTAAGCTCGGTGTTGGGTGTGGCAGGCGCGGTTCTCATGGAGTCAGGCTTAAGCTTTTTAGGACTTGGTGTGCAAGCACCACAGGCCTCATGGGGTAATATACTTACCGATGGTAAAGATTATATTCAGTTTGCTTGGTGGCTTTCACTCTTTCCTGGTTTGGCTATTTTAATTACTGTATTGGGGTATAATTTACTTGGCGAGGGATTCAGAGATGCACTCGACCCACGAAGTGAAAACAAATAAATAATGGCATAAAGCTTAGGGAATATTATGGGATTCTTAGCAGGTAAAAAAGTATTAATCGCAGGCCTTTTAAGTGAAAGGAGTATTGCTTATGGTATTGCACGCGCAATGAAACGTGAAGGTGCTGAACTAGCCTTTACCTATCAAATGGAAAAACACGAAAAACGTGTGGGAGATTTAGCAGCACATTTTGATTCTAAAATCGTGTTGCCTTGCGATGTGGCTGAGGATGCTCAAATAGAGGCCCTCTTTCCGTCCCTAGCCAAGAATTGGGACGGCCTAGATAGTCTTGTGCATTCGTTGGCTTTTGTACCTAAAGTGGCGCTGGAAGGCGATTACTTGGATGCAGTCAACCGCGAATATTTCCGTATCGCACATGACATTAGCTCATACAGTTTCTCGGCACTTGCCAAAGCGGCTTACCCAATGATGCAGGGCCGCAACGGTAGCTTACTCACGCTAAGTTATTTAGGTGCAGAGCGCACGATGCCTAACTACAATGTCATGGGTGTCGCCAAAGCCAGTTTAGAAGCCAATGTGCGCTATTTAGCACAAAGCCTTGGCCCAAGAGGCGTTCGTGTGAATGCGGTATCTGCAGGCCCCATAAAAACGCTCGCAGCCTCTGGCATTGCTGATTTCGACAAAATGATTGGATTTAACGAGAAGCATGCTGCATTGCGCCGCAATATCACCATAGATGAAGTGGGTAATGCCGCCGCGTTTTTGTGTAGTGATTTAGCCTCTGGTATTACAGGAGAAATTACTTACGTAGATGGCGGTATGAACATCACGGCTGCAGGCCAAATCGATTAAAAGAAATACTGCTTAATAGAAAAGCCGATGTCTAATATATTGAACATCGGCTTTTTTGTAACCTAAGCAAATGCTTATTCTGTTTTTGTTTCCAATAATTTGCGGTTCACTACAACATCGCTTTTCGCTTTGAGTGATTTTCCATAAGCACTCACGTACTCTGCAGCCACGGCCGCTTGTAGCTCAGCTTCCGCATTCTTTTTCGCTTCTGCATCAGTCGCAAGCGCATTACCAACATGACTTACTTGCACGATAGTGTAACTGCTCTTAGCGTTGGTAAAGCCAGCATATTCCGGTAGTTTACCAGTGTCAATTTTAAAGGCTTGGTTCATCACTTCTTCGCTTAAACCTTGCGCATTTTTGCGGTCAATCGTCACTGACGGAATCCACTCTAAATCTTTACCAGCATCGCCAGCTTTTAGTTTGGCTAATACAACTTCACCTTTTTCTGTTGCTAACTTCACCGCTTGTTCTAATTTTAACAAGGCCTCAATACCACCTTTAACCTCGTCAAAACTACGTGGAGCAGCTGATTTATACTCGACTAAACGTGCTGAAACCATATTGTTTGCCGAAACCTCAACCGCTTCAGTATTACGCTTATCTTTTAACACTTCATCAGAAAACACCATACTCATCAACTTATCATTTTTGAAAAATTTAGCGCCATCGTCACGACTCATCCAGCCGCTTGTTTGCAACTGAAGTCCAAATTTATCGGCTGCTGGTTTCAAGCTACCCGATTGCTCATATACCGTGTTGCTAAAGTCATCTGCTAACTCGGCGTATTTAGCCTGCGCCTTTTGCCAGCTTAACTCACCTCTGATTTGTGATTTCATGCTTTCAAAAGAAGAGTTTTGACCAGTAATGCCATCTAATCGAATAATGTGGTAACCAAATTCCGATTCAACTAATTCACTAATTTGATTAACTTTCATACCAAACACCGCATCTTCAAATGGCTTCACCATTGCACCACGGCCAAAAGTGCCTAAATCACCACCTTTGGCTGCAGAACCTGGGTCTTGTGAATTTTTAACGGCTAGCTCTTCAAAACGTTTAGGATTTTTCTTTAATTGTCCCAAAATTTCACTAGCTTTTTCCTTGGCGGCAGCTTTATCTTTTTCAGTTGTCCCTACGCCAAAACCAATCAAAATATGACTAGCATGGCGTTGTTCATCACCCTGAAATTTTGCAGAATTTTCGTCATAAAATTGCTTTACTTCTGCATCTGTTACTTTCATTTGTGCAACTAATCCAGCTGCAGAAAGTAAGGCAAATTCAAGTTTGACTTGCTCTGGCACTTTAAATTTATCTTTGTGTGCTTCGTAATAGGCTTTTACTTGTTCTGGTGTAACTTTAACCTGACTAACAAACTGAGCAGTTTTAATTTCTGCCAAACTCACATCGCGCTGTTGATAGGCAAACTGCAAGGTCTGTTCCGCCACACTTTTAGGAACAGATACCAGCATTGCCAATCCATCGCGCGCTTGCTGTGTCAACAGCTCATTACGTCTATCGCTTTCAAATCTAGTTGCTGTAAGTTTATTTTGGGCCAAGGTTTTTTGATAAATATCTTCCGAAAATTTACCGTTTTCTTGAAATTCTGGCATACCCAATATATGCTGACTTAATTGCTCATCACTGATTTTAAAATTTGACTTGCGAATTTCCGCATTTACCAAACGGCGCGTAATTAGGCCATCCAGCACGGACTGCTTGAGCTGAGGACTATCGAGCAATGCCCGATCAACCTTACCTTCTGCTTGCATGCGATTTCGTACATTCTCAATTGCATTGCCATATTCCTGGATAGAAATTTTGTCGCCATTTACCTTGGCAACGGCCACATTGCCACCCGCTTGGTTCAAATAAGAATCAATGCCAAACAGTGCAAATGGGACTGTAATTAATGCCAAAATTAATTTAGCCATCCAACCCGTGGTGTGTTTTCTAATTGCATCTAACATACTTAATACTCTCTAAAATTTATCGCCAAATTGCATAACTCAGCATTATATAACAGTTGAGACAAATGACGCTTACATCTTGATTATCCAAGTGAATAATTAGCTTCTTAATGTGCATAAAAAAAGCGAACCCAGCAGGGTTCGCTTTTTTAGTATTGGCGGAGTGGACGGGACTCGAACCCGCGACCCCCGG
>JANYCB010000162.1 GCA_025360485.1 Methylotenera sp.
GATAATGGCGAGTGGCTGGGCGAGCATGATGATAAATGGTTGAATAAATGAGTTAAATTGGCTGGCCAGCACCATATAAAGCAGCAAAAAGGCCAGAGAAAATACAAATTTCATATTTTTCATGGTTTTGCCAAACTCTTCTGCTTGACCAGTCATTTTAACTTTGTAGGTGGATGGCACCAATTTATCTGTGGTTACTTTTACCAAATTGACAGCTTCACCCAACGGAACATTGGGGTTGGCATAGAAATTCACTGCGTATTGCAAATCGTAGCGGCCAATGACCGCCGCGCCCAGTTCGGGCTTAAAGCTGGCAACCGCGTCTAAGCGCACCAAATCGCCGCTTGTACTTCTTAGGTAAATTTTGCTTAAATCGGTCGCATTTTTTAGCTCATCATCGCTGGCTTTCAGGCGGATATCATAACGTTGGCCATCGCTAGTGGTGTCGTTGTATTTGGCCACATTGATGCCACCAGCGTACAACGAGACCGCCGTCGCGATATCGTTGGCGCTTAAGCCTAAATTGGCCGCACGCGTACGGTCAATTTGCATATTGAGTTGCGGTAAATCCAGTTGTACATCAACATCTACTTTGCCTATATCTGCGTTGTTGCTCAGGCTTTGTTGCACTAGTTGTGAGATGTGGCCAATCTCTTGTAAGTTGGTGCCAGTCAGGTTGAATTGTAATTTCTCTGAACGTTGACCACGCACGATTGAAGTGGGCGACGGGATGGCGCGTACGCCTGGGATTTTATCGAACTCCTTTTTTAAGATTTTAATCAGTGCTTGTTGGCTAACGTGGCGCTCCTCTTTAGGTTTTAAGCGTACATTAATATTGCCTTGGTTCACTTGGCCACGAGAGCCCGCGCCAATGGTGGCAAAATAGCTTGCGACTTCGTCCTTGTGGCTGGCAATGGTGGCCTCAACCAATTTCATGCGTGAGTCGGTATACGCTAAATTTGAGCCTAATGGCGTTTTAATGCTAACGCCAAAACTGCCTTCATCGGCTTCTGGTACAAAGTCTTTATCCACATGTTTTAGCGTGTAGAAGCCAGTGATAGCGACAAACAATAAAGTGGCCAACAGCACCAAGCCGCGATGATTGAGCGAGAAATTGAGCAGCTTTTTGTACACGCTATCGAGACCAGCTAAAGCGCGACCCGCTGCCCTGTAAAGCGCATTTTCATTAGTGGTAACACTCAGGTAGCGTGAGCACAACATAGGCGTGAGCGTGAGTGAAATAAACAATGAGACTAATACGCCGAACGTGACAACGACGGCAAATGATTTAAAAAACATGCCGATAATGCCATCCATAAAAATCACTGGCGCAAATATACACACCAAGGATGCGGATGAGGCCAGCACGGCAAAGACGACTTCGTTGCTGCCGTTAATGGTGGATAAAGAACGAAATCTTGCAACGGCCTGCGGGTTCTTCAAATCGGCTTTGCTCAGGCCAGAACCGATTTCTCCAGACATATGGCGTAATATGCTCTCTCGCACCACTATGGCATCATCTACCACCACCCCAATCAGCAACAGCAGTGCAAGTAAAGTCATGCTGTTAAAGGTGTAGCCCGCGAAATACATCACGGCAATTGCGCCCAGTAGCGAGACAGGAATCTCTAAACAAATCATCAAGGTGGAGCTAAATGAGCGCATAAAAATCAGCACGATTAAGGCCGCAAACAGCGTGCCTTCTACCAAATGCTCTTTAAGTGAAGCGACAATTTGATTAATAAAAATGGAGTCGTTCGTCGAAACCTCGAGCGCCATGCCAGGCGGCAAGTTCGGGCGAATGTCTTCTTCCAGCCGTTTTTCGACCTCTTTAATAATTTCCACTGTGTTGGCATTAGCGATTTTCACCATGCCGATACCTACCGTGGGTTTGCCGTTGTAGCGTGCGACTTGGCGATTGTCTGTAATGCCATCTTCAACTGTGGCGATGTCTTTTAAATGGATCGGCGCGCCTGCTTTGCTGGTGATAATTAAATCGGCCAATTCTTTGGTGCTATGAAATTCTAAATCAAGCTTGAGCATTTGCTCGGCTTGCTGGCTGACTAAAAACCCGCCTGGTAATTGCACGTGCTCGCGATTAAAAGCGGCGATTAAATCATTGGCTGTAAGCTTGTAAGCAGCCATGCGCTCGGGCGAGACAATCACGCGAATCACACGATCGCGTCTGCCACCAAGTTGCACCTCGCCCACTCCTTGAATCGTCTCAAACTTTTTCTTGAGTATATTGTTGGCGTATAAATTGAGTTGCTGAATGGTGCGATCGCCACTTAATGCCAGCCAAATCACAGGCGAAGCGTTGGTATCTACCTTCTGCACCGTTGGCGGATCAGTATCTGTGGGCAAGCGCTTCAATATTTGATTCACCTTCGATTGCACTTCGTTATACGCCACATCAATGTTTTTATTCAGTGCAAAGGTAATGCTGATGCTGGAAACACCTGGCGATGAGGCCGATTGAATATGCTCGATGCCAGGCGTGGTGTTGATGGCGGATTCTATGACGCTGGTGATGCTGGTATCGACCACATCTGGGTTAGCGCCACGTAACGTGGTGTTGACCATGATGACGGGAAAATCGATGGATGGAATACGATCAATGCCGATACGCTGATACGAGATAATGCCGAATAATATAATGACACCTGAAAGCATCCAGGCGAGGACGTGACGTTTTATCGAGAGTTCAGGCAACGTCATGTTTTATCTACTGGATTTTTGTGAATTTTTTGAATTAGTGACTGCCGCAACTTTAACTGGAGCTTTATCGGTTAAAAACCCTGCACCATCTACCACAATCATGTCATTACTTTTTAGGCCTTCTAAAATCTCAATCAAGCCGTTTTGACGCAATCCTGTTTTAACCACGGCTTGATAAGCCGTGTTGTCGCGCACCACGTAAAGCACTTCACCCGCGGGACGCAGTACCAAACTTTGCTCGGGAACCATCATGGCGGCTACTTGTTCACCCAAAATTACCGTGCCCGTAACGCTAGCACCAGGTTGCCAGCCAGGCGCGTCTATTATGTCGGCAATAATATCAACAGAGCGGCTACCTTCGGTAATCATGGGTTGTAATGCGTGAATTACCGACTCGACAGATTTGTCGCTAGTTGGCGTGCTTAGGCGTACTTTTAAGCCAGGTTTGAGTTGCGAGCCAATTTGCTCAGGGAAAGGCAAGTGCGCACGCAATTTTTGTTTTGAAACAATTTGTACGATAGGGTCTCCGACGTGCACAAATTCGCCAACACTCACTAATCTTTTTTCTATAATTCCACCTACAGGGGCAATCACGCGGGTTTTGCTACTGTCGTGGTTAATGCTACCAACACGCGCTTTAGCACCCGCAAGCTGTTCTTTTAATGCGCTTTCTTGCGCAATATCGTTATCTACCGCATTTTTAGAGATGAAATTTTTATTTACTAAAGCTTGGTTGCGGGCTACGGTTTTGCCTTGATTTTCGAGCAAGGCCTGAATGCGCGCAACCTCCGCTTGAGCTTCATTGCGCTGCATGCCAAAATCTGCCGCATCTAAGGTGGCGATGAGCTGACCTTGCTTGACTACTTGCCCAGTAGTTACATGCAACTTCACAACACGTGCCGCCACCTCCGCCGCCACGGTAGGGTCAATTAAACCTTCAAGTGTGCCAACGGCCACTTCGGTGGTTTCAACTGCTTGATTTTTGACTTGAGTCACCGTAACAAGAGTTGCTCTTGCACCATTTTTGTCACCATCTTTGCTTGACGTTTTATCATCATTTGCGCCGCAGGAAGCAACAAATAAGCTCAATAAGCCGATAAAAAGGTAGGAAGAAATTTTATGCATAGTTAGGTTTCAATGTTATTTTATATGAACAGCTATTTTATTTTTTGCCAGTCAAAATAGGGACCTGGATCCGTTTTACGGTCTGGTGCTATGTCTGAATGCCCTACAATATGTTGAATAGGATAAGATTTTTTCAAACAGTTAAGTAGCGAATTAAGCGATTGATATTGTGCATTATCAAACGCATCGAAGTCACTACCCTCAAGCTCTATTCCGACTGAAAAATCGTTACAACGTTCACGCCCCTGCCAATTTGAGACACCCGCATGCCAAGCGCGTTGCAAGGTTGACACAAATTGAACGATTTCGCCATCGCGTCGAATGAGAAAATGCGATGAAACTTTGCGTGTGTGTATCTCGCCATAATAGGGATGTTCGTTAGGGTCTAGGCTGTTGGTAAAAAGTTGAATAATGCCAGACCCCCCGTATTTATTAGGTGGTAGACTAATATTGTGAATGACTGCCATCTCAATCGAGCAGTTATCTGGCCTAGCGTCAAAATTGGGTGATGTGATTTGTTTTGCAGATTCGATAAAGCCTAAAGCATTTAATTTTAATTTTTGGCTAGACATGTAAGTAGTGACGTTATCGGCTAAAATTCAGATTGACTAAAATTTGGTCATTAAGTAGTTTATTGTAAAGGTAAATAATGGTTTTTGTGCAGCTTTTGGCGATGTTGGTCGTTATTTTAATTGCGGCAGAGGTGTTTACTAACGCGCTGGAGCATTTGGGCGAAAAGTTAGGCATTTCAGAAGGCGTGACAGGCTCTATATTCGCGGCAGTTGGTACCGCACTACCAGAAACCATGGTGCCATTGCTGGCGCTACTTGCGGGCACACAAAACGTCTCGACCAATGAAGAAATCGGTGTGGGTGCCATATTAGGTGCGCCTCTAATGCTGTCTACACTTTCCATCAGTTTAATGGCTATATCCGTGTGGAGGCGGCGCGGAACCCAAGGTCATTTGCGGCCAGAGCGTACTGGATTGTTACGCGATCTTAATTTTTTTATTGTCGCCTTTTTCTTAGCTGCTGTAGCGATGTATGTGCCACATACCCTAAAAATAGTGCGTTATGGCATGGCTACTTGCATGGTGCTGACCTATTTTGTGTATGTGATGATGACTATTAAAGCCTCAAAAGGCTTGGTA
>JANYCB010000030.1 GCA_025360485.1 Methylotenera sp.
GTCGCGAATCGGCCCTATCATAGAATAGGGTATGCAAAAGTGAATCTCACCACTTGCAGGTCCAAGCTCGACATTAAATGTGATTGCCACCACCACTTCATTGGGCGTAGCAATATTGGCAAACTGAGTATTCATCTCCGAGCGGATATACTCAAATTCGATTGGATACACGGGTTCCCACGATTTTGAATAAGTGTCAAACACAATTGCGAGAATGCGCTGGATAATGCGCTGTTCCGTCTGCGTAAAATCGCGGCCTTCTATGCGTGTATGAAAACGGCCATCCCCGCCAAACATGTTATCCACCACCAAAAACACTAAAGTTGGATCAAATACCATCAACGCGTTACCACGCAGTGGTTTCATCTGTACTAAGTTTAGGTTGGTAGGCACTACTAGATTACGGATGAAGTCGCTATATTTGACAATACGTACAGGGCCAACAGAAATTTCAACTGTACGCCGTAAGAAGTTAAATAATTCTATTCTCAGTAAGCGTGCAAATCGCTCATTAATAATCTCAAGCGTAGGCATCCGCCCGCGCACAATGCGCTCTTGCGTTGCCATGTTGTAATCACGCACAGTCCCAGCATCACTCCCAGGCTTAACGTCATCACCGTCTCCTTCAACACCTTGTAATAAAGCATCGACTTCGTCTTGAGATAAAAATTTATCAGCCATGACTTAAAAATCTACTTAGTTACTGGATTACAAAAGATGTAAAAAACACGCCCGAAACTTTTTGTGGCTTAGCACCTGCAGAAAAGGGCTTCTTCACTTCGGCGATAATTTCTTCGCTCAATTGTTTTTTTCCTTCCGAGCTGGAAATATCAGTTGCTTTTTTACTAGTCAATAACATCAGCAAGCGATTGCGCACGGCAGGCATTTGCCCTTTTAACAACTCAGCCTCTTCTGCGTTGTCAACTTGCATAGATAAATCCAGTTGCAAAAACTTCTCATCGGGATCAGGCTGAAGATTCACTGTAAATGTTTCTAATGTCACAAATACAGGCGCATGCGCTGGTTCTTCGTGTTTAGCTTCTTTTTTTGGATCAGATTTCTGATGCATAAAATACCAAGCTGCTCCGCCACCGCCACCCGCCAGTACTAATACAGCGGCTATAATGATGATGAGTTTCTTTTTAGAAGATTTCGCTGGAGCTTCAACTGCGACCTCATCAGATTTAGGTTCCTGTGCCATATTCATGCCTTTCCATATTCACCGTGACTTTGTCGCCTATTATCAGTCGTTGGCGTTATTGATATGGCTCTATTATGGAAAAAAATGCTTACATAACATGCATGAATAAGAAGGGGAAAAGGGTGTTAAATTGAGGATTCTGATTGCTGCATAATGCGACTTTTATATATAAATTAATAATTTAAAATAACTACGTAGATTAATGAGTTAGACAAAAGTATCAACCAGCCCATTGCCTACACGAATTTTATTATTCACAACAACAGCTCTTGCTTCTGGAAACGCTGAAGAACCGCTATTTGACTGCGAAACTAATCGATTTTGCGTCGCTTGCTGAAATTCTTGCTTTGGCTGCCCTCCAGAACTTACATTTGACTGGCCAAGTTGAATGCCTGATTCATTCATTTTTTCACGTAAATTAGACATGCCATCTTGCAAAGCTTGCCTAACTTCAGCGTTATCCGAAATAAATGTTGTATCTACCATGTCATTTGTCACATTAATCACCACTTGCAATGGGCCAAGATCAGGCGGATTAAGTGTCAACGTAGCTGATTGCTCACTGGCGCCTACCATCCATACTACTTTTTGACTAATAGCTTGATCCCAGCCAGATTTTCCTGGGTAAATATTGATGAGATTACTGCTTGCTGCTGTTTGTTGTATCGGCGATGTAGTATTAGGCGCAACAGATTGATAACTTGTAGGTATTACCATGTCTTTGGTTGCTGCTTCTCTATTCACGCCTTCCTTAGCGGAATTTAGCATTAACTTGGCATTTAATGATTCAATGTCTACCTTATTCTTGTTGGCATTCAGTGGCACCACGTCTAGCCTGCTAGCGTTATCTGGAATGGCCTTATCACTTATTGTGGCTTGAGCATCCTGAATAGAGTTTTCCTGAGTTTTATTGTATTTGGCTTGTAATAAAGCATTACCTAACATCGCATTCAGATTGTTCTGTTTTTGTGATTGATCATCAGATATAGCTGTCTTATCTGTGGTTGCAGTTGTAGTTTCTTGCGGTTTTACTAAGGCGATTGTGTTCAACACTGGTGATGATACTGACGGAGCTAATAGTGAAGCAGCGGCAGCAATAGCAGTGTTATCTGGCGCGTTAATTCCTTTATCTTCAGGCTTAGTTTCCACTTCACTGATTTGATCTGGTGAGGTTTTCGTGGCCTGCAATGTCTGCTCTATAGAGATTAAATTAGCGTTGTCAGCCAAATCAGTGCTTTCAATCTCACTTTTATCATTACTATTTTCAGTATCAATTTTACTGCTCTTAGTCTGGTTATCAACAGTAACTTTAGGCGCAAAGCCTTTATGGCTAACTTTTAGCTCTTTCTTTTCGTCAGCAACTTTAGCCTCAGCATTACCTTGCAGATTAGAAGCTTTCTGAATTGAGTCTTGCTGTGTTGATTCTTGTCGATTTGAGTCATTCTGCGCGCTGACTTGCTTGTTGAGCATCGCCTGAAACGAATTATTTGATTCCTCAACGGAAGATTTATCAGCACTTAGATTGCTTTTATTAGTTGGCTCAGGGTTTTTTAGCGGCGAGATCTGTGTCATTTGTAGTGATAAATTTTTCATATTGCTAAACTCCAAGAATTAACCGTTCGAGATTTTCAAAATAACTTTTTCAAAATATCTTATTTAATAGGATGGTTAGAATGCCTAGCACTGCTGGAACGCATTGCAAATTCATCCATCATTTTTTGATCTTTTTTTTGCTCAATTTTAAGTGCTTGCTTGTCTGAGCGCCTTGACAACACCTCGTAAGATAATTTTTTGCGCTGGCTTTCTTGCCACAGTTCACGCTGCGCTTGCACTTGGAGCTTTGTAAATTCAACCACTTCCTGCTGACCAATAACCGCCTGATCCAACTTGGTGAAAAAATTCTGAAAATTACGATACGCTTCAGCGCCAATGCCAGTTTCCATGAGATTATTTAGGTTTTTGATATAATCCTGCCGATAGTCACCTAGCATTTGTTGCTTACTTTGCGCTTCTTCCGCCATTTTCATGGCATGCGCCATGGCCTCGGTCGCCAAATCCACCTCCTTAGCGGCCATCTCTTTTAACATCTTAATTACACTACTTGAACGTGTTGTCATAGTATTTCTATTAATTCAGCTTCGTTTCATCAAGCACATGAGCAAGGTACTGAATGCTTTCGCCTACTCGCGCCTGCTCTGCAATATCCTGTTGCAGAAATGCATCAATACTTTCATGCTTAGCAATTGCCTCATCGAGCACTGCATCACTACCTGCTTCATAGGCGCCAACATTAATCAGATCAACGCTACGCATATAACGTGAGTTAAGTTGCTTTAGCTTGCGAGCAAGTTTCTGATGCTCTGGACTAGTAATGTTGTGCATGGCACGGCTAATTGATTGTTCAATATCAATCGCAGGATAGTGACCACTTTCAGCTAAGCTGCGGCTTAATACAATATGCCCATCCAATATGGCGCGCGCCGCATCAGCAATAGGGTCTTGCTGATCATCACCCTCGGTAAGAACGGTGTAGAAAGCAGTAATTGAACCCTCACCCGGCTTACCGTTACCTACGCGCTCTACCAGCGCAGGCAATTTGGCAAACACAGAAGGCGGATAGCCTTTAGTCGCAGGCGGTTCGCCAATAGCAAGCGCAATCTCGCGTTGTGCCATGGCAAAGCGCGTCAATGAATCCATAATAAGTAGTACGTTTTTACCTTGATTGCGGAAATTTTCTGCAATAGTTGTGGCGTAATTGGCGCCTTGCAAGCGCATCAATGCAGGCGCATCGGCCGGTGCAGCAACTACCACTGAACGCGCTAGCCCTTCTGGGCCTAAAATCTGCTCAATAAACTCTTTCACTTCACGGCCGCGTTCTCCAATTAACCCAACCACAATCACATCCGCGGTGGTGTAGCGTGCCATCATGCCAAGTAGCACACTTTTACCCACGCCAGAACCCGCAAAAAGTCCCATTCGCTGGCCGCGGCCAACGGTCAGCATGCTATTAATCGCACGCACACCAACGTCTAATACTTCTTCGATTGGGGCACGCATGAGTGGATTCATTGGGCGCGCATTTAAAGGCGCACTTTGCAAAGAATCGATCTTGCCCAAATCATCTAGCGGATTGCCTGCACCATCAACCACGCGGCCTAACAGCTCATTACCTACTGGCAAGTGACGTGCTATATCGGTCACTCTTCTGCGCGGCGGTTGACCGAAATGTGGCTTAGGTAAGGCTTCAGCCACCTCTAGAGCAAACACCTTAGCGCCTGGAACCACACCATCGACACTACTTTGTGGCATCAATAACAAGCAATCACCATCGAAGCCAACCACTTCAGCCTCCACCCTGCTGCCTTCAGATAAAGGCACATAGCAAGCGCTACCAATAGGCAACTTGATACCAACCGCCACCATCACCAACCCTGTTAGTTTAGTGATACGCCCCGCAATTTCCACAGGTTCGACGAGACGCAAAACTTCTTTGCAATCACGAATGTGGTCATGCCAGCGCAACTGGTGTACATTTTGCAGACTTTGGGTTGATTCGGTCATGGCATTAGCCAGTGGTTGCTCTGTGCCAACGCTTCGCTGATTCTCTTCCAACGCACTTCATTGGTTGCATCAATTTGATTGGCGCCAGTTTCTACTAGGCAACCACCCCGCTCGACATTACTATCTTCCTGAATCTGCCAATGCTGGCTAGATATTTCATCTGCTAAGTATTCGCGCAAAATCTGTGCATCTTCATGATGGACTAGAATTCTGGCAGGCTTTTGTACATATGGCAGATAGTGAATAGCATCCATTACTACGGGCAATACCGTTGCCGAATCAATATTCAGCTTTACTTTCAACATGGATTTAGCGATATCTAGCGCCAGCGACAATACATCATCAGCTATTTGCTCATCTGACTTTTCAAGTGCTTCGCTAAAAGCTGTCGTCAAATTTAGAAATTTTTGCTTATCTTCTCTTGATGTTTCTCTAGCCTTTGCCATGCCGACGGCAAATCCTTCTTGCATGCCTTTAGCATAGGCTTCTTTACGTACACCATCGAAAATCTGTGCCACCGCAGCAGAATTAACAACACTCTCTTTTTTCTTAAGTTTACTGCTGCCAACGCTTCGGTCGCCTTCAGTGAAAGAAGACATTTCCCATCTTTCGTAGGCGGTTTGTTGTTCTTTTGGGACAGCTAAATTAGACATTTTGAGCACCTTTATACATATTGATCATCGTCACCTTTGCCAGCAAGTTGAATTTGACCTTCATCTGCAAGCCTGCGAACGATTTGTAAAATTTGTTTTTGTTGCGCTTCCACTTCCGAAAGCTTGACTGGACCTTTTGTCTCCAAGTCTTCCTTCATCATCTCTGCCGCACGAGACGACATGTTTTTAAATATTTTGTCGCGTATTTCTTCGGTGGTGCCTTTAAGTGCAACGATGAGTGTTTCAGACTGTACTTCCTTAAGGATCACTTGAATTCCCTTATCATCAATATCCATGATGTTGTCGAAGACAAACATTTTATCCATGATCTTCTGTGCCATTTCCTCATCGTAAGTTTTTAGTCCTTCCATGACGCTGGCCTCATTTTCGCCACTCATGAAGTTCATAATATCAGCGGCCACTTTTATGCCGCCCATGGTTTTTTTCTTGATGCTCTCATTGCCTGTTAGCAGCTTAGTCATCACATCATTGAGCTCGCGCAAAGCAATTGGCTTAACTCCATCCAAGGTTGCAATGCGTAACATCACATCTTGACGCAACCTGTCGGCGAAAAAACCAATCACTGCTGATGCCTGATCTGGCTCCAAATGCACAAGAATAGTCGCAATAATCTGTGGATGTTCGTTCTTAATGAACTCAGCCACGGTCGGCGCGTCCATCCATTTTAAATTTTCGATACCACTAGAATCGCGCGACTGCAAAATACGATTGAGTAGAACAGATGCCTTGTCTTCGCCTAATGCTTTATTCAATACTGATCGAATATATTCATCAGAATCCAAACCGAAACTACTGCTCTGCTCCGCTTCCGTCAAAAATTCAGTGACCGCGGTATTCACTTGATCATTGCCTACCGATTTCATTGTTGCCATGGCCGCGCCAAGTTTCTGTACTTCTTTTGGGCTAAGAAACTTCATCACTTCAGCAGCTTCATCTTCTCCCAACGCAAGCATCAAAATTGCGCTTCGCATCACGCCTGCATCACTCATTTTCGCTACTCATTTCCATTCGTCCAATTGGCTACAACACTTGCAACCATTCTAGGGTTGTCTTTAGCTATTTGCTTAGCGGTTGCCAAAAGCTGATCATTCCCTGGGCCGCCCAACTTTGTTTGCTCGCCACTTAGATTCACAATGGAATCTTGGTTCTCAGGTGCATTCAATAATTTTGGTGAGGCTGTCATTAGTTTATTCAGCATTGGTTTTAAAGCACGCGAGTAAACCAAGAACAACACAAGAATGCCCACGATAAAGCGTAATGCATCTTTGGTATACTCAATCGTTTCTGGATTTTTCCACAGTGGAACTTCAGGCACTATTTCTGCAGGCTCTCCTGCAAATGAGCTATTCACTACCGTTAAAGCATCACCACGCTCTTTATCAAAGCCCATTGCCTGCATGGCCAAGTCATTGATTTGCTTTTTCTCTGCTGCCGTAAGCGGGCGATAAGTCACGTTACCTTTTTTATCAGTCACCGGCATATTGTTCACAACTACTGCAACATTCAAGCGTTTAATCCCACCCATTGCCTGCTGCACATATTTAACGGTTTTATCTACCTCGTAATTGGTCGTCATATTTTTTTGACTATTCACGGGTATGGCAGCAGCTGCGCCAGCAGTAGCATCTGCTCCAGCAGGTGCATTAATTGGCGCTGTAGCATTTGCTGGTGGTTGATTTGATAATGCGCCAGGCACGCCTGAAGCTGCACCGCCGCCATTGCTAGTCAAAGACTCATTGCTCTGCATGCTTCTAACTACCGCATCGTCGGGCTTCTGATTTGGTTTGTAGGTTTCTGCCGCTTGTTCTAAGCTTGAAAAATCGATTTCAGCACTCGCTTCAGCTCGTACATTCTTAGCGCCGACGATAGGAGAAATGATGGATTCAACACGCTTAACAATACTCTGTTGCATGTCATCTACATATTTAAGTTGCGTTGGATCTAGGTTGTTAGCACCCATTTTCTTGGAAGTGTCTGAAAGTAAGTTGCCATTTTGATCCACCACAGTCACATTTTCAGCGGGCAAATCAGGCACACTGCTCGCAACCAAATGCACCACTGCACCCACCTGCTGCGCATCTAGGCTGCGACCTGCACGTAAATTTAACAATACAGAAGCGGTAGGTTTTTGTTGGTCTCTTACAAAAACCGAAGCCTTAGGGATTGCTAGATGAATTCTCGCCACTTCAACAGCGCCGATGGATTGAATGCTACGTTCTAGCTCGCCTTCTAATGCACGCTGAAAATTTACTTGCTCTACAAACTGTGAAACGCCAAATTTCTGATTTTCTAATAGCTCAAACCCAATATTGCCGCCTTTTGGTAAACCATCTGCCGCCAATTTAAGACGCGCCTGATGTACCTGTGCCGCTGGAACAAGAATAGCCGTGCCGCTGTCTGAAAATTTATAAGGCACATTCATCTTCTCTAGCGCAGCCACAATGGCGCCACCATCTTTATCAGAATAGTTTGAGAACAACACGCGATAGTCTGGTTGCTGGCTCCATAACCAGAATACGGCCATTACTGCTATCACGGCAGCCACTCCCGCTAACAAAAGTAGCTTATTGCCCATCTGTGAAACAGATCCCATCGTGCCTCCATTAATTATGGCCGCATCTGTTGCTGCTGCCATAATATTTCTCCATCTACCTATTAGATACCATTATGCAGATTGCTTGGATTTTCAAATTTAGGAATAGAGCAATTTTCATCGGCCTATTTAGATGCTCACGCTAGCTGTGAAGTGGTAAATTAGTCTCTGATATATATTGACTTGAAATGGAGGGTTACAATGAAAGCAGGTGGAATTGATTCTGGGCGAATAGAATCCATGCTAGCGCAGCTAAAAGCTGCTGCTCAGCGCCCACAAACTGATGCTATGGGCGGATTGGCTTCAGCAGCGGGAATACAGCAAAATCAAGGCGCTTCAAAAGTTAACTTTTCAGACGCATTAAAAGCGTCATTAGACCAGGTAAACCAAGTGCAAACGGATGCCGAAAAACTAGGTAAAAACTTTGCTATGGGCGATGATAATGTCAGCCTATCCGATGTGATGATTGCTGGACAAAAAGCGAATATTTCATTTCAAGCCACTGTACAAGTACGCAACAAGCTAGTTTCGGCTTATCACGACATTATGAATATGCAAGTTTAAACTAAAAAAAGGTGCTCTAGAGACCGCATGGATATTGCCTCGCAGAGCATTAGTATTTACATATTTTTATTAGTTTTATAATTAAATAGTGCATCCTCTGCGTTTTCCGTGCCCGCCTCTAATCGATATAACCAAGCCAGAATCTCGGCAATGGCCAAATAAAGTTCAGGAGGAATATGGTCATCCAAATCTACCTGCATCAATAGCGCCACCAAATCTTTAGATTCGTGCACAAACACGCCATTTTCCTTGGCTTTGGCGATAATTTGCTCTGCAATCAATCCGCGCCCTTTCGCCACTACTTTCGGCGCGTAATCGCTGGCTTCATAAGCCAGAGCAATTGCATGTTGATTAGCATTAGGTTTAAAAGCAGTATTATTCATGGTGTGTGATGGTCAACCTATCTAGTTGCTGACCATTTTTTTCGATTGCCTTAGCTAGGCTTAGCTTTTGGCTTTTAAGCGATTCGAGCGTTTGCGTTTGCTCAGCCAATATGCCTACACGCATACGCCCATCAATAATGCTTATTCTTGCTGAAACCTTGCCTAGATGCGGCAAATGCAGCGTCATCTCGCTCGCAATGGGTCTTTCCACACCAACCTCATGCGTCCCAGATGAGTGTTGACTGGTGTCATTCTCTTTTTGTTGCAGATAAACATCCCAATCCATCTTTTGCCCAGACCAAACTTCGCCGTGCCATGACAGTCGTTGGTTTTCTAAAATGGCTAGTTGCTGCGACACTAAGCCTGCAAGTGACGTATTTACTTGGTTCTGCGGCTCCAACCTAATAGACATCAAACTTTGATTGCTTTGCACTAATTCGCTTAAATGTGACTCATAAAATAAACCGCTGTTACTTACCGCATGTTTTAAATCATGTGCCACGATTTGAGCATTGCTTGGCATATGCGTCACAATTGAAGTAGCCGCAAAGCGAGGTGTCACGCCATCATTATCGGCCTTGCTTAGAATCTGTCCAATAAGCTGTGCAGCTGGGCTAATTTCAGCAGCACTACCAGCTTCATTCGTTGGTGTGGGCAAAAGTAAAAAAGTGGGTGCTGGGTTAGCGTGCAAGTATCGCAATAATAGTGCCTGCCCGGCTTGTGCGGCAGATCCAAGATTCATCTCTAGGACAACATCTTTTAGAACGCCTTTACCATCAATTTTTACGTTATAGGTAGTATCACCCGCCTTAGATAACACTTGCGCAAAATACTCCTGCCCTTTAACAAACTGCGTAGCGCGATCACCAAGCGCTTGCGTTATGCTAGCTACGGCATCCACAGCCAACACAGGTGTAATTTTTGAAACTGGATTGATATTGGCTATATTGCTTGTTGTGTCTAGCTTATTCAGCATGATATTTGCACTAGGTTACTGAGCCATAAATCACTGGTTATAGGCTCGCGTCACCTTTTTACCTGTATGGCTGTTACTAATCATCGCGCTCAATCTTGCCATTCTGGGCGAGACCAAATCGCGTATTTCACGATCATCAACAAGGATACGTTTTATAGTGGATACTTTCTGCTGAGTTGCATTCCCACTAAGCGGCTCTAAATCCTTAAAATATTTCAACTTATCAATAAGTTGAGCACTACGATTTTCCAACTCTGTCAGCATATCCCAATCTTGCTCTTTGGCTGCGATTAGCATTCGATTGGTCAGTTCAGCTATTGCCTCATAAATGGCAATTGAATTTTGGTTTTCCATGAATCAAGCTCCCACGTAATTGGCAATACTACGATTCAGCATCGCCGGACTTTGGTCCGAGATTGCGGATGTTAGCGCTTTAGAAGCTGCTGAAGAATTAACCTGTTCATTGCCAATCGCTTCCCAAGCGTTTTTTAGTTCAGACAAAAGCTTAATCACTTCTTGCACAATCTCAGGTTGGTTGCGAATATTCGCAATCGTCAATCGGCGGCTCATATAGGCATACAAACTGTCCAAACTTGCCGCAAGCTCGCCACCTGCTTGTTTATCAAGGCTCAATCTGAGACCACTTTCAATAATCATGATGGCCTTTGAAAACATGGCGCCTTTGTTTGGAATATCTTTGTTCTGCATATGCGTAACTGCGCTGCGGCATGCAGTAATGGCGCCTTCATACAGCATTATTGTCAGCTTGTTAGGGCTAGCAGCCAACACGCCTGTTTCTACACTCAATTGTGCATAAACGTTAATTCCACTTCGGTTGAGTCCGAACATTATCGTATCCTTTTCATTTTCTTACTTACTATTGGCGTTAAGTGTGTTAATTTGCTGCGTTAAATAAGTGCTGGTGGCGGTCATATTAGACATCAATGTATCCAATTTTGTGTATTGCGCACGATAGCTCGCCTCAATTGTGGTGAGACGCGCGGTAATAGCATCAGCCTGTTTATTCAAACGCGATATAGAACTATTCATACCATCTGTTCTGGATGTTAATGAACCAGAACTACTTAAAAGATTGGTAAGAATGGTATTTAACTGTGATGCGTAGCCTACACTATAATTGATAGTACCCCGAGCGCCCGTAGCCCCGCCGTTAATCTTAACTGTTAATCCTTCACTTGCATCACCTACTGCGCCGATGAGACTGGCC
>JANYCB010000066.1 GCA_025360485.1 Methylotenera sp.
TTTCTAGAAGATTTGTTGTTGCCCAGCACTTAACTTTTGACTCAATAAAAAAGGCGACCTAGGTCGCCTTTTTTATTGAGTCAAAAGTTAAGTGCTGGGCAACAACAAATCTTCTAGAAAAAATGCAGACAAAGCAGAGCGCCCTGATATGTTTGATTTTCGATAGACCGCTCTGGCCTGCTCACGCACGGTGCGTTCACTCGAATTGCGTATATTTGCAATTTCTTGATGGCTAAAGCCTTTTAACATTAGCAACCCCACTTCAGATTCGGCATTGCTAAGCTCCCAGCGTTTAAATTGTTTTTGAATTTCAACGCCTAGCCCAGCAATTAAATCGTGGCTTTCATCGCGCCAGCGCTGCGCCTCCTCGTGTGCGGCAGTAAGGTTTGTTTGCAATGCGCGCAAGGTTAACTGCGTTGATAGATAATATTGTCGCCAAAAAAGCCCTATGCCAATAACCGCAATCAATAGTACGAAAACCTCTGCTATCAGATGGCTCCATTCAATTCCATCGCCATAATCGCTGATGATATCGAGTGCAATGAGTGCAAAAATCACCCCATATAAACCCAAGGCGACTTTAATGAGCCGTTGATTATCTACACCTTCTAGAAACACTACATCTTTTGACATATCCATACGCTCCAACCCAATTTCAAGACTACGCGTCAATTGACGCATTGTCACTTTAACAAACCAAGTGGATGATGCACACCACTCACTTAGATAATAAGTTATCAAGGCGATTTTACCGCAACATAATATAGGAGATACAAATGAATATTTCGACAAAAACAGTCAGTGTTTGGGATCCGCTAGTCCGCATTGGGCACTGGACTTTAGTCATTGCTTTCTTTACCGCTTACTTTACTGAAGAGGATTTTCTTACACAACATGTATGGGCAGGCTATGTTGTGTGCGCTGTTGTTTTATTTAGAATAATTTGGGGATTTATCGGTACCAAGCACGCTAAATTTAGTGATTTTATCTACTCGCCAAAAACAATTTTTGGTTATCTAAAAGGCTTAATTGGCCGCAAACCACAACACTATTTGGGCCATAACCCAGCAGGTGGCATTATGGTATTTGCTCTACTACTGAGTTTATTGGCAACTACCTATACAGGCCTCGCGCTTTATGCGGTAGAAAAAAATGCTGGCCCATTAGCAGGCATTATTGCAAGCAACCATAAACCAGTGCCTACAGCATCAATCATTTCTACCGCCTATGCTGAGGAAGATGCCGACGAAGATAAGGTTGAAAGTGAGTCAGAGAACGCATCGGGGAATGGGGTTGATGAAGAGTTTTGGGAGGGTTTACACGAGTTTTTCGTCAATTTTACGTTGTTACTAGTCATATTACATATTGGCGGTGTATTGCTTTCTAGTTATGTTGATAAGGAAAACCTCATCAAAGCCATGCTGACTGGCCGCAAAGAAACTCCAACCGACAAGTAGTGCTTTACTACTTGCAGTATAATGTTTCCATATCTTTTACCACTCGTGCCAAGTTGTTAAATGAGCAAAAAAATATTAACTCTTAGCGCAATTAAAGTTAGGCATTTATTTTGAGACACTTTGAATTCCATCGCTCACATCGCATTGGCTGGCTACGCGCAGCTGTTTTAGGCGCCAATGACGGCATTGTATCGACCGCTAGCTTGATTATTGGCGTAGCAGCCGCACATGCCTCGCATAGTGCTATTTTGCTCACTGGCGTGGCTGGCTTAGCGGCTGGCGCCATGTCAATGGCAGCAGGCGAATATGTTTCCGTCAGTTCACAAGCCGATACTGAAACAGCGGATTTAGCGCGCGAACGGCAAGAGCTTGCCACAGAACCAGATCATGAGCTAGAAGAACTCACAGGAATTTATGTTGGGCGCGGCTTAACGTCAGATTTGGCTCAACAAGTGGCACTGCAACTCACTGCGCACGATGCGCTTGGCGCGCATGCGCGTGATGAGCTTGGTATCTCAGAAATCTTAACCGCGCGCCCAGTTCAGGCTGCACTTTACTCTGCTGGCACATTTGCAGTCGGTGCAGCCTTACCTCTATTGGTCACTTACTTTGCGTCAGAATCAAACACTGTACTTTACGTAAGCATTATGTCACTGATCTTTTTAGCAGTACTTGGCGGGTTAGCTGCGCGAGCGGGCGGTGCCAATATATGGAAGGGCACTGCGCGTGTAGCGTTTTGGGGAGCGCTAGCAATGGCCATTACTGCAGGCGTAGGTAGCTTGTTTGGAGTTGTAGCGGCTTAATTTTGGGGAAAAACGCGAATTTTCGCGCTTTTTAACAACATAATTAAACCTAAAATGCTGGCTTTACGTCTGCGTTATTATAGCGAGAAACACCATCCATAATTTCTTTATGTGCTTCGTCAATATCTACCCAGCCTTCAATTTTCACCCATTTACCTTTATCAAGATCTTTATAATGCTCAAAAAAGTGGGCAATCATCTCTAAACGCCAAGGTGAAACATCTTTATAGGTTTTTTGATAGGCGTATAAACCGCACACTTTTTCAATCGGCACAGCCAATAGCTTGCCATCGCCACCTGCTTCATCTGTCATCTGCAACATGCCCAACGCACGGCAGCGCACCACCACACCTGGTAGCAATGGCACTGGTGTAATCACTAACACATCTACTGGGTCACCATCATCGGCCAGCGTATGCGGAATGTAGCCATAATTGCACGGATATTGCATGGAAGTACCCATGAAGCGATCGACAAATAGTGCGCCAGTTTCTTTGTCCACTTCATATTTCACAGGGTCGCCCTGCATAGGTATTTCGATAATTACGTTAAAATCGTGCGGAAGGTTTTTGCCAGAAGGGACTAAGTTGAGTGACATAGTTAAATATTGCCTAATGTTTGAAAAGGGGCAATTATAAGCCAAGTTTGTTGCTAGATTATTGCAAAATATTAGTATTTTCAGGTTTTACAAACTTGTCCCAAACTTTTTTAATTAAAAATGCAACAATCACCAAGCCCAAGCCCAACAAAGTAACCAAACCTAAATGTGATTTTATAATTGAGATGTTTCCAAAAAAGTAACCTGCTAGTACGCAAACCAACACCCAAATCACCGCTCCTAATGAGGCTGAACGGCCAAACTTTACAATACTCATATTAGTTATACCCGCTAAAAATGGCGCAAGCGTTCGAATAACTGGTAAGAACAAAGTCACTAAAAAACCTTTTTCGCCATGCTTATCATAAAAAATACGTGTTTTATCCAGCGCGGCTTGATTTGGCCATTTTAAATAATCCACAAAAAATGCTTGTCCAACCGTACTGCCCAACCAATAGCCACAAGAATTACCGAGAATTGCTGCACTAATCAACACAAGAATTAACAAGAAAATATTAAGTTGCGAGGCCGCCCACACCGCGCCGCACACAAATAAAAAAGGGTTACTTGGCAAGAAGAAAAAAGGCAACACGCCTATTTGTAAAAAGACCACGCTAAATAAGATAAGGTAAACAAGATTGGCATGCATGGCCACCAACTGTGGTAAGTGTGCATCAAAATTTAAAATGATATGCCAAAGTTGAATCATGGAGTTGGCACGATTCTGCAAGCAGCAATGACATCCGCAGGGGTTAATTTGAGCGCATAGTATAACAGTATTGGCACAATCACCAGGTCATCCAATTGACCAATTACGGGCAGAAAATCAGGGATTAAGTCGAATGGCATCAGCACGTAGCCAATCGCAAACCATAGTAGCGCCTTGGCGAGCATCGGCGTTTCTGGGTGTTGTTGCAGGCGCCGATAAAATTCAAACTCTGCTTTTAGCTGCGCTGCAATATGCTTGAGTTTTTCTAACATGCTTTCAGCATTAAGCAAGCTTATTACCAGTTAATTTTTCGAAAGCTTCTAGATATTTCTCGGATGTACGCTGCGCAACATCATTAGGTAAAGCGGGTGCCGGTGGAGCCTTGTTCCAACCAATGCGCTCCAACCAATCGCGCACATATTGTTTATCATAACTAGGTGGATTGCTGCCTACTTTATAACTCTCAAGCGGCCAAAAACGTGATGAGTCAGGCGTTAACACTTCATCCATCACGTGTAACACACCATTATTATCTAAACCAAATTCAAACTTGGTATCAGCAATGATAATACCTTTTGTAAGTGCATATTCAGCAGCTTCTGTGTAAAGCTGAATCGCAACTTTAGCCACTTTTTGCGCCATCTCAGCACCAATTAATTCTGCACACTGTTGCAAACTGATATTTTCATCATGCTCGCCTACCGCTGCTTTGCTTGATGGTGTAAATATAGGTGTTGGCAATTTTGAGGCTTCTTGCAAGCCAGCTGGCAATGCAATACCACACACGGTTCCTTTGATTTTGTATTCTTTCCAGCCGCTGCCGACCAAATAGCCACGCACTATCGCCTCGATTGGCAGTGCTTTAAGTTTTTTTACGACTACAGCACGCGCACCAAGTTGGTCTTTGTCTGCTTCGTTACTCACAACAGATTCAGGGGCAATACCAGTCAGATGATTTGGCACAATGTGTTTGAGTTTCTCAAACCAAAAATTGGCCATTTGCGTCAGCATGGCGCCTTTATTGGTAATGCCTGTGGGCAATATCACGTCGAATGCGGAAAGTCTATCTGTACTGATTAACAACATAGTGTTGGCATCAATAGCATAAATATCTCGCACCTTACCTTGATGGATTAATTTTAAACTTTTTATACTGGTTTTTAATAAAGGTTGGCTCATGATTATTTCTTGCAATAAGACTGCTAATTATAGATTGTGCATTCAATTGACGCCAATTTATAAATTAAAAAGTCGGTCTATTTTCGCCAATTTTAATGATTTTGAGGGTATTGGTGCCGCCAGGGCTACCGATGGGTTCGCCAAAAGTAAGCAATACCGTGTCGCCCGTTTGCACGGCTCCATTATTAAGCAGCACCTGCTCCATTTCTAGCAATATTCCATCTCGATTCTTGTTACTCTGCTCAATAGGAAAAGGAAATACATTGCGATGTAGCGTTAATTTTCGGCGCGCTACTTTGTCAGGTGAAAGCGCATAAATAGGGACGCTGCTATCAGCGCGCGATAGCCATTGCGCTGCGTTACCAGATTGAGTTAATGCCGCAATCGCCTTCACTTTGAAATGCTGAGATGTAAAAATAGCGGCGGCGGCGATTGCTTCATCGGTATGCTGCAAACGATCCACCCGATGCTCAACACGGTGCAAACCTTCATATTCTTTTTCAGCTTCTACACACACGCGGTGCATCGCTTGCACCGTTTCTAGCGGATATTGGCCGCTTGCCGTCTCAGCAGACAACATCACCGCATCGGTGCCATCCAGTACCGCATTGGCCACATCAGAAACTTCTGCGCGGGTTGGAATTGGGCTACTAATCATCGATTCCATCATTTGTGTGGCGGTAATAACTAATTTATTTTGTGCGCGCGCCATACGTATCATACGTTTCTGCAAGCCTGGCACAGCTGCGTCGCCTACTTCTACACCCAAATCGCCTCGCGCCACCATAATGGCATCAGATGCTTCAATAATGGTTTCTAAATTATCGATAGCTTCTGCACGTTCTATTTTGGCGATAATACTAGCGGTGCCGCCTGCTTTTTTTACCAATGCTTTGGCAGATAAAATATCCTGTGCATTTTTAGGAAAAGAAATTGCGATGTAATCTGCCTCAAGCGCCACGGCAACTTTTAAGTCTTCAAGGTCTTTTTTTGTGAGTGCATCTGCCGCAAGTCCACCGCCTTGCAGATTAATGCCCTTATTGTTTGATAGCGTACCACCAGCAAGTATTACGCAGTGGATTTGATTACCTTTAATATGATCTACCGACATGGTGATACGACCATCGTCTAACAACAGTACGTTGCCAGCAGACACTTCTTGCGGCAAGCTTTTATAATCCAAGCCGACTTGAAATTGGTCACCTAATTCACAATCCGCATTCAACACAAATGAATCACCAGAGTTAAGCATGATTTTACCCAACTCAAATTTACCTATGCGAATTTTAGGGCCTTGTAAATCGCACAAAACGCCTACTGGGCGACCAAGGTTGGCGGCAATTTTGCGTACTATTTCAACGCGCTCTATATGATTTTGTGCACTGCCGTGCGAAAAATTAAGCCGCACTACATTCACGCCAGCGATTATCAAGCGCGCGATCATTTCCTCACTAGCTGAGGCGGGGCCTAATGTTGCGACAATTTTAGTTTTTCTTAATATCATTTCTATTTTTACCTGAACAAAACTTTACCTAAACAAAAAAAGGAGCTTTTGCCCCTTCCATGTTGTTATAGAAAGTCAGGACTTGTTAGCTTTTAGCGCGGCTTTCTAAAATTTCGACAGCAGGCAATTTTTTACCTTCTAAAAACTCCAAAAACGCGCCGCCTGCTGTTGAAATATAGCTTACTTTATCGTAAATGCCATATTTCTGTATCGCTGCAATGGTATCGCCACCACCAGCCAAGGTAAAGGCCTTAGTATTGGCAATCGCATTGGCGATGGTTTTGGTGCCTTCTGCAAACTGATCAAACTCAAACACACCAACTGGGCCATTCCAAACTACTGTGCCTGCATTATTAATAATCTCTACTAATTCATTAGCAGATTTCGCGCCAATATCAAAAATCATGTCGTCCGCCGCCACGGAACCCACGTCTTTCTTCACTGCTGGCTCATTGGCATCGAATTTCTTGCCACACACCACATCGACGGGGATTGGCACTGCTGCACCACGTTGGCTCATTTTCTCCATCAACGCTTTAGCAGTGGGCACTAAATCATCTTCACACAGCGATTTTCCCACTTCAAATCCTGCTGCTTTTATGAATGTATTGGCAATGCCTCCACCTACGACCATTTGATCAACTTTTTCGGCTAGGCTTTCCAAAACGGTTAATTTGGTTGAGACCTTACTACCTCCCACAATCGCCACCATTGGGCGTTTTGGGTTTAATAAGGCTTTAGTAAGCGCCTCTAATTCTTCAGTAAGCAAAATACCGCCACACGCAGTCGGTGCATACCTGGCAATGCCATATGTACTTGCTTCGGCACGATGTGCAGTGCCAAATGCGTCCATCACAAATACGTCGCACAAACTGGCGTATTTTTTAGCTAATTCTTCATTATTTTTCTTTTCACCAACGTTGAAACGGCAATTTTCTAATAACACCATTTCGCCATTTGCAATGGTTAAACTACCCGCTGGCGCTTCATCGCTTAGCCAATTTTTTACTAGCCGAATTTTTTTACCCAGCTTTTCTGAAATCACATCTGCAACGGGTTGCAATGAGTTTTCTTCGGAATAAACCCCTTCTTCAGGGCGGCCTAAATGCGAGGTCACCATGACCTTTGCGCCTTGCTTAAGTGCGTATTCAATGGTTGCCATGCTGGCGGTAATGCGCGCATCAGAAGTAACTTTGCCATTACTAACTGGCACATTGAGGTCGGCACGTATAAATACGCGCTTTCCAGCTAGATTAAGATCGGTGATTTTAATGATTGAAGACATCTTATTATTTACCTATGTGTTGGACGAGACGCAATAAATTGCAGGTATAGCCGTATTCATTGTCATACCAACCCACCACTTTTACGAATGTGGAATCCAACATAATGCCTGCGTCGGCATCAAATACTGATGCCGCTGGCTCGCCACGAAAATCAGTTGAAACAACTTTTTCATCGGTATAACCCAGCACGCCTTTTAGTTCGCCCATAGAGGCTGCTTTCATCGCAGCGCAAATTTGTTCATAAGTAGTTTCTTTGTTCAATTCAACGGTTAAATCTACTACCGAAACATCAGCAGAAGGCACACGAAGCGCCATGCCTGTGAGTTTTTTGTTGAGTGAAGGAATTACTTTGCCTACCGCCTTAGCCGCACCAGTGCTAGAGGGGATAATATTCTCAAATACGCCTCGACCGCCGCGCCAATCCTTTTTGCTTGTTCCGTCCACTGTTTTTTGCGAGGCCGTTGCGGCATGCACAGTCGTCATCAAACCACGTTTTATATCAAAATTATCGTGCAAAACTTTAACCAACGGCGCCAAGCCATTTGTAGTGCAGGAGGCGGCAGATATAATCGCTTGTCCTTTGTATTCCTTATGGTTGACACCATAGACAAACATAGGTGTATCATCTTTGCCTGGAGCCGATTGCACCACTTTTTTCGCACCGCTATTCACATGCAATTGGCAGCTTTCTTGCGTTAAAAATACCCCTGTCGCTTCCACAATGATATCAGCGCCGCTAACCGTCCAGTCAATATTGGCTGGCTCACGCTCTGCTGTTAAATGCGTTTTTTTACCATTGATGACTAAATGACCATTTTCTGAACGCACGTCTGCGTTAAAACGTCCGTGTACAGAATCATATTTCAACATATAGATAATATAATCAATATCGTACGAGCAATTAATAGCCACAATTTCTATATCGCTAAATTCTGCCTCTTGCACAGCCGCACGTAATACCATGCGCCCAATGCGCCCTAACCCATTGATGCCTACACGAATTGTCATTTTTAATCCCTAAAAACCCAATACCAAAAAATTCAGGTTTCGGCATCCCTTTTGCTGGGACGGCGAAACCTGACGATATTACTGATACTTATTGCTATCAGCTTTGATTTACATCACTGATTTCGCAGTCTTTACTACATTTTCTACCGTAAAGCCAAAATGCTTCATCAGTACGCCACCAGGTGCTGATTCACCAAAGGTGTCGATGCCGACAACCGCGCCTTCAAGGCCAACATATTTGCGCCAGAAGTCAGTCACGCCGCACTCAATTGCCACGCGTTTGCTGCCTTTGGTTAATACGCTGTCTTTGTAAGCTTGATCTTGACGATCGAACACGTTGGTTGAAGGCATAGAAACAACACGGGTTTTCACACCATTGGCATTTAACTCAGCGGCAGCTTTTACCGCCAACTCCAGCTCAGAACCTGTGCCGATTAAAGTGATTTGTGCACCTGCAACCTCAGACAATACATAACCACCACGACGCATACCAGCGAAGTCTTTTACATCGTGTTTTAAAGCTGCCACGTTTTGGCGGCTTAATACCAAACTGGCTGGGCCATCTTTACGTTCAACTGCAGCAACCCAAGCTACTGCCGTTTCAGTCGCGCTACCTGGACGCCATACATCCATACGAGGAATATAACGTAGACCAGAAGTAGTTTCGATTGGCTGATGAGTTGGGCCATCTTCACCTTGGCCGATAGAGTCATGCGTGAGCACGTAAACTACGCGTTGATGCATTAAGGCTGACATACGCATGCCGTTACGCATGTAATCTGAGAACTGATGGAATGTACCGCCAAATGGCAACAAACCACCATGCAAGGCCATACCGTTCATAATTGCTGCCATGCCGAATTCGCGCACGCCGTACGAAATATAATTACCAGGTTTTTTGCCATCCACATGCACAAAGCTAGGGCATGAAGTCAGGTTAGAACCTGTTAAGTCAGCCGAACCGCCCAAAAATTCTGGTAAAACAATAGCCAAAGCAGTAATCGCGTTTTGCGAAGCTTTACGCGTTGAAATGCCTTCTGCCTTATCATTAGTAGCCGCAATAAATGCCTCCGCTGCAGCATTCCAATGTGCTGGCAAATCGCCCGCCATGCGGCGTTTGAATTCTGCCGCTTCAGCTGGGAAAGCCGCTTTATACGCTGCAAATTTAGTATTCCACTCAGCTTCTGCTTTTGCGCCCTTCGCTTTTGCATCCCAACCAGCGTAAACATCGGCAGGAATTTCAAATGGAGGATGATTCCAACCAATCGCTGCACGTGTTACAGCAACTTCGGCCTCACCTAATGCCGCGCCATGACAATCGTGAGAGCCCGCTTTATTTGGTGAACCTTTACCAATGATTGTTTTACAGCAAATCAATGATGGTTTATCTGTTACCTTTTTCGCTGCTTCAATCGCTTTATGAATGGCGTTTACGTCGTGACCATCTACATTTGGTACTACGTGCCAGCCATAAGCTTCAAAACGTTTTGCTGTGTCATCGGTGTACCAGCCTTCGATATGACCATCGATAGAAATACCGTTGTCATCCCAAAATGCGGTTAATTTGCCCAAGCCCCAAGTGCCTGCCAATGCGCAAGCTTCGTGCGAAACGCCTTCCATCATGCAGCCATCGCCCATAAACACATAAGTGTCGTGGTCTACAATTTTATGGCCAGGCTTATTGAATTGCTCTGCCAGTAATTTTTCTGCCATTGCAAAACCCACACCGTTAGCAATACCTTGGCCTAATGGACCAGTAGTTGTTTCAACGCCAGGTGCATAACCGTATTCAGGGTGACCTGCGCACTTTGAATGCAATTGACGGAAAGTTTGTAACTCACTCATCGGCAACGCATAGCCTGTGAGGTGTAGCAACGAATAGATCAACATTGAACCGTGACCATTAGAAAGCACAAAACGGTCGCGATTGGCCCAGTGCGGGTTTGTTGGGTTATGACTTAAATGATGATTCCATAATTCTTCTGCAATCTCCGCCATGCCCATAGGTGCGCCTGGGTGACCTGAATTTGCTTTTTGTACTGCATCCATTGCCAGCGCACGGATGGCGTTGGCTAAATCATTACGCGTTGCCATGTTGTTCTCCCAAATGATAAAAACTGAATAATAAAAACTTTGTGGTTGTCACAATTTTTTAGTCTTATATAAAATCGTATAGAACCGTGATTGAATTCTTAAAAAAGCCAGTGTTTAAACCGCTTTTTGGTAAAGGTTAAATTATCACTTAGATAGCCTGTTTCGGCAAGGGCTTAAGCCTGTAATTGATGTTTAGAAAACCTAAATTTTAAAATGAGCAAACAAACAAAATAAATGAATATGTTTTACTGCCCAACAACTCCCTTAATAATTGCAAGTTGAACGCATCAGAAATTAAATAAAAATAAAGCCAGCGTAAGTGCTGGCTTTATTTTCTATAACAACTTCAAATAACTATTACTTGTACCTTACAAAGTTTTAGCTGCCCATTCTTGCGCGCTAATTTCTTTGTCGCCGTTAGTATCTTTATGTGCAAATATGGCTTGATGATGTGCTAAAAACTCTTCTCTAGTCACCTTATGGTCGCCATCAGTATCCATTAAACCCATCATTTTCATTGAGCGTAACTCACGGCTATAACCGCCTGTTGTCAAATCAAGTTTGGATTTTTTAGCTGTGCCAGCCCATTCAGTTGCATCTACAGAACCATCTTTATCTTTATCAAGCTCGTCAAAAATACTGTTGTAATAACTATCTGCTTCAGCTTGTGTCACCATATGATTGCCATCTGCGTCCAACATTTTCATCATACCCATTTTTTGAAACTCACGAGCGTAACCGCCCGTGCCTAACATTGCTTCAGCCGAAAAAGCGGGTGTTGAAACTACTGCTGTTGATACCAAAGCTACTGCTA
>JANYCB010000119.1 GCA_025360485.1 Methylotenera sp.
GATCCGCCACAAAACCACGAATGCCTTCAGCTAATTTCTCTGTCGCCATTGCATCTTGGTTCAATTCAAAACGGAACTCACCTTCAGTCATTTTTGCTGGTTGTGCTGATTTTACACCGCCATCATTCAACATGCGTTTTAATGTGCCTTCAGTTGCTGCTAAATCTTGCAACAAGTTTGGTGAAACGGTTAAGCGATCGCAACCAGCAAGTGCGATCAATTCGCCCGTGTTACGGAATGAAGCACCCATCACAACTGTTTTAAAGCCATGCTCTTTATAGAAAGAATAAATATTACGTACCGAAACCACACCTGGGTCAGTTTCTTGTGTGTATTCTGTAGTTGGATTTTTCGCTTTGTACCAATCTAAAATACGGCCCACAAATGGAGAAATTAAAAACACGCCAGCTTCAGCACAAGCACGCGCTTGGCCGAAGCCGAATAATAGCGTTAGGTTACAGTTAATACCTTCTTTTTCTAGGATTTCACCTGCTTTAATACCCTCCCAAGTTGAGGCCAATTTAATCAACACGCGGTCTTTACCGACGCCTGAATCTTGATATAACTGAATCAATTTGCGGCCTTTGGCCACCATCGCATCTAAGTTAAAAGATAAGCGTGCATCAACTTCAGTAGAAATACGGCCTGGCACTACTTTAGTAATTTCTGTACCAATCAACACAGCCAATTTGTCTGCGGCATTATCAATTTGTTGCTCTTTAGTACCGCCTTGTGCTTTTGCATAAGCAATAGCAGTTTCAATTAATGGTGCGTATTGTGGTAATTGGCTTGCTTTTAAAACCAATGATGGATTAGTCGTCGCATCCACTGGTTTCACTGTTTTAATTGCTTCTACGTCGCCTGTATCGGCCACGATTGTAGTCATGCTTTTGAGCTGATCTAATAAATTTGCCATTGCATCCTCCTAAATAATTTTAACGAAATTCTTATTGAAATTCAGACTGAAGATTATAACTTAAAAAGTTTATTTTCAATACGTCTAAAGCTTACAAAAGCGCATGTAAAAGTAAAGTCGCTACTGTTAAATCGGCGCTGGTGCCTGGGTTAAGACCACGCTTTTTAAGCGCGGCATCAAATGTTATTAGTTCAGATAGATAGTTTTTGGGATTGTAAGATTTTAAATACACTTCTTCGTGAGCGATGGCTTCGTTCTGAACCAGCCCTGCAATGGTCTCGCCATATTTACGCGCAATATGACTATCCTTAAATTTCGCCATAAAGTGCAAATACACCGCTGTTGCTGCCCAAGCAGGGCGTTGCCATTTTGAAAATGCGTGTTGATAGCAGGCTAAACCATCCAAAATATCAGCAAAATTATTCGCATATTGTTGCGCTAGCATGTCGCGCGGAGCCGCCTCCTGCATGGCTTGTAGTAGCGTGCAATCGGCAAGCTGATGCACATCATGCCGCATACTATCGCCCAAACCCGCAGGATTTGCCAAAGCAATTGCCCTAAACGTATCTTCTGCATCAGCTTGTGTAGTATTGGCTAACACATCAAAAAGTTTAGTCAAATAATAAGTTTTGTTTCCTTCTGTTAAAGCTGCCTGGATCATAGGCGCACACAGCAAAATGATGCCCAGATTTGTGTTTAACCCTATCGCGTCTTGGGTTGCTTGCACAGTCAAAAAAATGCGTTTTCCTAAGCTTATATCGGATTGTGTAATTACCTCTGAAGCAACTTCTGCACTCTTGATTAAATCTTGCACCGTCATGCCATGACCATCGGCAAATATGTGCACATTGCCGGGCTTTAATGCCTCAAGCTCCGCCAAACAAGCGGTTTTAAAAACGTTTGCTAGTTTCATATTATTACGCTTAACTTCTTTTATATTATTCAATCTTGCTCAAAAAATCATCTACCAGCGTCTGCGCAATGTTCACTTGTGAAATCGCTTGCAGGCCTCGCCAGGCGGGAATGCTATTCACTTCAAGCACCCAAAGCTTGCCTTCTTTATCACGAATTACATCCACACCACAATAACCAATGTCCAGTGCCGCTGCGGCCTCTAGCGCTATGGCTAAAACGTCAGCATCATTTATGCTTTCACACTGAGCACCTTGCGCAACGTTATGCAACCAGCCTTCGCCAGTGCGGCGCATTGCCGCAACTACTTGATTATTCAGCACAAACACACGGTAGTCATGTGGTGAATCAATAAATTGCTGCAGGTAAAATACACCATCCACAAACGTATCCTTTGGCAGTGGAGGTTGTTGCGCATCAATCATTCGCACGCCCTGCCCCTGCGAGCCAAATAGCGGTTTAATTACCAGTTTATTTTGCAGTTGCACAACTTCATCAGCAATGACTTTATGTGCCAAGTTACGTGATTCACACACCCAAGAACGTGGTGTGGCTATGCCAGCCTGATGTAACAAAAAACTGGTCATGGCTTTATCTACAGTGCGCTCAATCGCCTTGCCATCGTTATAAACGAATACTCCCAGTGCTTTTAACATGTGCAAAATGTTCAAGCGCGTAGTGATTTGTTGTAAAGTCCCGCCAGCAATGCCGCGAACAAAAACCGCTTTTGGCAGTGCATTAAAATAAGGAATTTGAATGGGTGATTTACCGCTAGACACATTACCAGTTATTTCAATGACGCAATCTTGAAGTGAAACAAAAACCGCTTCACATCCGCGAGTAGCAAAAGCTTGTGCTAATTGATTTCCATGCCAACCAGCAGTATCCGTAAAAATTGGGACTCTAATATTAATATATTACCTTAAATATTATAAATATAATATTGATTTTATTATAAAAAAGATTTTTTAATAAGCGCCTCATTAAACTCTCCTCCAGAAAAACTATTATTCGTTTTCAAGTTGGTAATGCGCACTTTTGCAGGTGAAAATAATAGTGGATCAATTTGGTAGAAATCCATTTTGTAATATTTAAACACTTCTGCGAACGTTTTTCCGTAATCTTTTGAAGCGCTGCTTGGTAAATCGCTCGCTAATTTTTTAGCTTCGTCATCACTACATTTCACGTTTAACTGCACGTAGCCACCAAATAAAATCGCATCATTGGTGCGCCCCATCGCAGTCATAAAATCTTTCGAGACTGGCGGCAAAACCGCTTCGCCATTACCACTGACAATATTTTCTAATGGGAAATGTAGCGTGTGTGCCTTATGCAGCGCCACCTCCAACACCCGCGCCACTATTTGCACCGTGCCTGCAATACTCGTTGTAGGCGTCAAAATAAATGTTAAAGATTCAGCTTCCAACCCTGTATCGCGCGCTACTTTTTCGATAATTTCTGCGGGTGGAATTTTATCAGTTTCTAATACCAATACCGTTTTTTGCGCACTATCTTTGTAATTTAATTCTTTAAACAATTCTTCACGTTGTGAAATCGCCCTAGCAGGGCCAGATCCTAATGAAAAAAACTTTTCATGACTTAATGCCCAGCCCGCATACTGGCTGCCAAGGCATGCCAATACTGGACTTTCAGTCGTCACCTTGATGCCTGCTGGCCAATCTTTAAAATTGGAATTTTCATTTAATGCTATTTCACCTAAACCGCCCATGCAGATTTCCGCTATTAAGCGCCCTGCTTCCACGCTACCCGCAAATTGAATACCAGCGTCGACAATAGTCACGCCTATTGCATTTTGAGAAATGCCAATATTTAATGTATTAGCCTGCGAAATAAGCTTTTCTACTAACGGCATGGAAAGCGCATTAATACTTGGCCACTGCCTTGTATCTAGTCTATTTGTCATATAAGTATCATTTCTTTAAGAATTTTTATTCTTTGATTAACCAGTATAAGTGCTAATTCAACCGATTCTGCCTCAGCCCGCACACTACAAATTGGCGAATTTTTTTCAATCACAATGCTATTACCACCCTCATCAGCAAGCGGAATATCCACCACCCACGCTGGCCAAACAAAATCTACAGGCATCACAAGCGCATCTTCCGCATACAAAATCAATTGCGCGCATGACGACTTAAATCGCGGCAACTCTGACAATTCTCCTTTGCAGCCTTGCAAATGCGTTTCAAACAAGTTTGGATGCTCTTTTTGATACAATTCAAAACTCGCACTTAACCTAGGGTTAAGCTCTAATATCCAAAGCGTTTCGCCATCTAATACTGCATCTAAACTATTAATGCCTCGTAAGCCCATTGCGTTTGTAAGTTTCTGCGCAGCTTTACTAAATTGATGCCGAACTATCTCTGGCAACTGCACACCGCTTACAGCGCCAGCAAAGCGATATGGTAGTTCAGATATTGGTGCAGCGATTTGCCGATTAAACCCAATTGGCCGCATCACTTCGCCATTTGTGACAAATAGCATCGAAAGTGGATCGCCCATCACTTCTTGTTGATAATAATCAGCCGACCCATTGTGTGATGCAGGTCGCACATGCATACCCCCAGAACCGCCTACTTGCTTAGCAAGCCAATGCAAAGGCGATGCGGGAAAGTCCACACGGACTTCTGGGTGCTGAATGTGCAAATCATCCAGCAATCCAAAAAAACTAAATGCTTTGGCATTTTTAAGCACCTCAGACACATTGCCGATTACCGGTACACGCGCCGCCACCCAATCCAGCAGTTCTGGCGCAGCGTCAAACAAACTACCGTAACAAAAACCTTCAACGTTACTTAAGTCAATTTGTGAATTAATTTTTTTAAACTGACACTTAAAATCTTCTACATCTATGCGCCAATCAAGCATTTTTACTTTATATGCTTGGCTTGTAACGCGCTTCAAATCGGCATCGGCAAAAGCATCTAGCGTAATAACTTCATACCCACAGCCTACCGCCGCTTCTGCATATCCGCGCGCGTTAGTTGCCGCTATAATTAATTTCTTTGACAAGTTGCTTTAAGTCAAACGGGGCTTAAGTCAAACTACGCGCCATTTCAAATGCGGCCATAAATTCCAAATATAGCAGCTTATCCGTATCAAGCATTTGTTTTAGCAATTTATGCTGTGTTTTATATTTTAAATCGCCAATCGCCAGCGCACCTATACCTAACATACTAGTATTTTGTATCAAGGCGCCATCTGCATGAATATCCACGCCTTCTACCCCGGTGGGTTCAACCGCATTCACATCAGCAATCACCATTAAGGTTTTAGAATGCGAAACTTGCTTAAAGGTCAGCATGCGTATGCCAGCCGCAGCGCAGCACAAGACCACATCTGCTCGATCGAGCACTTTTTGCTTTGGGACGTCTGTTCTACCATCTGCACTGCCAATGGTTGTGCCATAGCACTGGTTGTAACTTTCCGCTTTATGACGTGCTTCATAGATGTTGCTATGTGCTATCAGTTCTACCTGCGCACCCTGCTTGGCCGCCATGACTGCGACGCAACCGCCCACTGGGCCTGTTGCGCCAAATATAGCGACCTTTTTACCTTTTAAATCGGTTTTAAAATACTGTTTAAGATGAAATTCTACCTTAGCTACCATCGCGGCAGCTGTCGTAAAAGCCCCGGAAGGATCCGCAAACATGGAAATTTCAAATGGAGGGAAAGTGGCTTTTTTCGCGGCTTCCAGCATATCCATCGCCAAATCAATATCACGGCCACCAATAAATATAGCCTCGGATTTAACCCCAGAAGGACTACGCGAAAACATCGCATCCTGCACCAAGCCTTTAACCTCACTCAAAACCACATTTGTGTAAGGCATGATATTCTCAAAGCCCGCGTCAAACGCCATGTTGGCATCAAACGGGCTCGCGTTTTTGGCTGGAGTAATTAAATGTAATATAGTGATCTTTTTCATATTGTTTTGCTCAAGTAGTTTTATTATTTACGCACATTATTGCAATTACTTTAATTCCGTTTAACACTAGTTTTCTCGCTCTATTTCAAACTTGAGCTACTTAATACTTGCTCCTTGATTTCGTGCACTACAGATTTGCCAATCTAGCTTTATGTCAGAAAATGTTGACTTCAACTGTCTCAAGCAACTTTCAGCCTCCTCTAAACTTTCAAATACTGCAAAACCAGTCGGTCCCCATGAGCTTTGTCCAAAACATGCTACGCCAGCTTGCTCAATATATTGCAATACAGCTGCCACCCGCTGACTTGCGTACCTTCCGCCCTGTGCAGGCGCAAAATAATCCCCTACATGCGACTGCAACTCTTGTATGCTTTTGCCAAAAGCGTTTAAATCGCGCTCCATCATAGCTGGCATGGCTTGCATCAACACATGCCGACACAAATGTGCTGCCAGATTTTCGGGGAAAATAGGTAGTGTTTTAAAAGCATCCACTTCCTCTTTGCCATGCACACCAGGGCAGTCCGAATCAAAAATTAACAAAATGCGCCAATCTTCTGGAAAATCATAACGCGCCAATAATGGTGGTACGTTTGTTTCCGGTGCATCAAAAGCACGCCCACCGTCAATTAGCAGCCCACCAAAATCAAAAGCGGCAATGCCAATCCCAGAGCGCCCACCACGGCCAGTCAGTGCCGAAATTTGCACCGTACTTAAATGCAGATTATGCAGTCTGTTTATTGCCTGCCCTATCGCAAGTGCCAACTGTGTACCCGAGCCCAAACCCGAGTGTTCAAAAATATGTTGCTTTATATTTAAATGCAAGCCGCCATGAATATTCACCTTTCCCATAAACTGCTGAGTAATTGCAGATGCCCTTTCAATGATCTTCGGCGGTACGTTTACTTCCGATGTCACTAAAATTTTTTCAAAAGGCGTTGCAGTTAATTCAATATTCGGCGAAGCCAAACTTAAACCTATGCTGCCAAACTTTCGCCCCAGTCCACCATGCAAATCAAAAAAACCCATGTGCAAACGAGCAGACGTAGTAACCGTCACTTTGGGTGTTGCAGACTGCGTGTTTAATTGATTATTCATAATTACCGTTAATTTTAGCTTAAACATTGCGCCATATCATTTAATAAACTAAATAAGCCATGCTTCTTACGTGACATCAGGCCGCAAATTAGGCACAATTACACATTAAATAAGACTGTAATATTAATTGTTACGGCGTCAATAATACATTTCTATGTTAAGGGAAGAAAATGTCAGCGCACGCAATTCCATTTGAACAACTTCGCAATACTGATGTGGGCACAGTTGGCGGTAAAAACGCCTCGCTCGGTGAAATGATTTCACAGCTATCTGCTAAAGGAGTGCGCGTGCCTACGGGTTTTGCGACCACTGCACATGCATATCGTGAATTTTTAGCTCAAAATGGATTAGACAAAAAAATTAATGAGCTGCTTGATAAACTCAATGCAGATGATACGCAAGCACTAGCAATCTGTGGCACACAAATTCGTGAATGGATTATGGCTGCACCTTTCCCTGCCGCATTAGACAAAACCATCGCTGACAACTATGCTACTTTAACTGCCAAATCAGGTGCTGGTGCGACCTTTGCAGTGCGCTCATCAGCTACGGCGGAAGACTTACCTGACGCTTCATTTGCGGGGCAACAAGAATCATTCCTCAACATTCAGGGTTTAGATAATATCAAGCACGCCATTCAGGAAGTATTCGCTTCTTTATACAATGACCGCGCTATTTCATACCGCGTCCACAAAGGCTTTGTGCATGCTGATGTAGCATTATCAGCAGGCATCCAGCAAATGGTACGCAGTGATATTGGCTGTGCCGGTGTGATGTTCACCATCGATACTGAATCTGGCTTTAAAGATGTGGTGTTTATTACATCATCTTATGGTCTAGGCGAAACTGTGGTGCAAGGCGCGGTAAACCCTGATGAATTCTATGTACATAAACCCACCTTAGCGCTTGGAAAACCGTCTATTGTGCGCCGCACCATGGGTTCAAAACTCATTAAAATGGTGTTTAGTGATGCCACACGTGCTGGTAAAAGTACACATACCATTGATGTAGACAATGCTGATAGCGACCGCTACTCACTCTGTGATGCAGATGTTTTAGAGTTGGCACGTTATGCCATGACGATTGAAGCGCATTATGGCTGCCCAATGGATATTGAGTGGGGTAAAAACGGTGTCGATAACAAATTGTATATCTTACAAGCACGACCAGAGACAGTAAAATCGCAGGAGTCGTTAAATAACGTAACTGAAACTTTTACCTTACACAAACATAGCGAAAAGCCGTTAGTGATTGGTCGTGCTGTTACACAAAAAATAGGTGTTGGTCCAGTGCGCATTATTTTAGACCCTGCAGAAATGCACTTGGTACAGCCTGGTGATGTATTGGTTGCCGACATGACAGACCCTAACTGGGAGCCCGTCATGAAACGTGCTAGCGCGCTTGTCACCAACCGTGGCGGTCGTACTTGCCATGCTGCGATTATTGCACGTGAACTTGGCATTCCTGCGATTGTAGGCTCAGTGAATGCTACCGACATTTTACGCGAAGGTGAAATCGTCACTGTTTCATGTGCTGAAGGCGAATCTGGCTTTGTTTACCATGGTGCGATTGAGTATGAAGTGAATAGTCAAGCAACCGCAGCGCTGCCGCCAGCGCCTTGCAAAATCATGATGAACGTTGGCAACCCTGATATGGCATTTGGTTTTGCAAAAACACCTAACGATGGTGTTGGTTTAGCGCGTTTAGAGTTCGTCATTAACAACATGGTGGGCATTCATCCTAAAGCAATTTTAAATGTAGATGCCATGCCAGCCGCCATTCAAACCATTATCAAAAACCGTGCGCGTGGCTATGCTAGCCCAAAACAGTTCTATATTGATAAAGTAGCTGAGGGCGTTGCGACCATTGCTGCAGCGTTTTACCCGAAACCAGTGATTGTGAGGACTTCTGATTTTAAATCTAACGAATACAAAAAACTGGTAGGTGGTGAGATTTACGAGCCAGATGAAGAAAATCCAATGATTGGCTTCCGCGGCGCAGCGCGCTACATGGCGGAAGACTTTAAAGAATGCTTTGCCATGGAATGTGTCGCCATGAAAAAAGTGCGTGATGAAATGGGTTTAACCAACATAGAACTCATGCTCCCATTTGTGCGTACACTAGACGAAGCAAAAGCCGTCACGGAAATCATGGCCGCCAATGGACTTAAACGCGGCGAAAATGGCTTGCGTTTAATCATGATGTGCGAAATTCCTTCTAATGCCTTATTAGCGGAACAGTTTTTAGAATATTTCGATGGATTCTCAATTGGCTCAAACGATCTTACCCAGCTTACTTTAGGCATGGATAGGGATTCTGGCATTTTGGCCGATGGTTTTGATGAACGTAACGACGCTGTGAAAGTGCTACTGAAAATGGCGATTAGCACCTGCAACCGCTTAGGCAAGTACGTCGGCATTTGCGGTCAAGGGCCTTCAGATCACCCTGATTTTGCTGAATGGCTGGTTGCCGAAGGCATACAATCCGTCTCACTCAATCCTGACACCGTGATTGCCACTTGGCAACGCTTAACTAAATAGTGAATCGCACCGCGTTTTTTATTTCCGATGGTACAGGTACCACGGCAAGCTCGCTGGGGGGCTTGCTGGCACACTTTCCAAACACACAGTTTGAGTATGTGCGTCTGCCATTCACCGATACCATCGAAAAAGTGGAAGACGCGCAAAAACGCATTGCGGAAACCAAGGTGAAAGACAATGTTCGTCCAATAGTCGTTATGTCTATCGGCGACGTAATGCTTCGCAACCAACTAAAAGAAGTGGATGCTTTTTACATCGATTTATTCGATTCCTTTATCGACCCACTAGGCAAAGAATTCGACGAAAAACCGCTTACAGGCGCTAGCATTGCGCACGGCAACACTGGCGAAAGCTATCATGCGCGTATTGATGCCATTAATTTTAGCCTGAATCATGATGACGGCATCACCAACAATGGCTTAGACGAAGCCCAAGTCATTTTAATTGGCGTATCTCGTTGCGGCAAAACACCCACCAGCCTTTACTTAGCCATGCAATACTCTATCAAAGCCGCGAATTATCCGCTAATACCTGAAGACTTCGAACGTGGCACCTTGCCTGCTGCGCTAATACCACATCGACACAAAATCTTTGGTCTATCTATTCAACCAGAACGCTTGCACTCGGTGCGTACCGAACGCCGCCCAGACAGCTTCTACGCCTCGATTGAAAACTGCCGCAAAGAAATCGCTACAGCTGAGCGCATGATGAAAAATGCAGGTATCACTTGGACAGATTCTTCTACACGTTCCATTGAGGAGCTCTCTGCCATTATTCTGCAAAAAATACGCCAACCTGCTAAATAAAATTATTTCAAATACGGCTTAATTTTACCTAATATCGCATCTGAATTCGGTAAAATAGAGCTTTCATAAACAGTCACATCTTTACCACCCGGCAAAATTACGTATTTATAAAAATTCCATTGCGGCGCGGTGCCAGTTTTTGCAGTGAGTTCTTTGTAAAAAGGGTTAGCTTCTGCGCCTGTTACACTACTCTTGCTCATCATGGGAAACTGTACCGAGTAAGTCAGTTTACAAAAATCGCCAATTTGTTTGTTGTTGCCTGGATCCTGCTTAAAATCGTTTGAAGGAAAACCAATCACTAGCAAGCCTTGTGCTTTATATTGTTTGTACAAACCCTCCAAGGATTCAAATTGTGGGGTGAAACCACACTTGCTGGCGGTATTCACCACCAAAATGGGCTTATCTTGAAAGTCGCAAAGGTTAAATGGCTCGCCATGCAGCGTAGTAAATTGATGATTATAAATGCCGCTGCAAGCCGCATTAGCACTCGTTATTGCCATCATGCTAACTCCTAAAATAAACATTACAAAAACTGTTTTTACAAAGAATTGATTCAATTTATCATCCTTAAATAGTCACTGTACTTGTGTAATGGTCACGGCACTAATGACCGTAACTATTCCTATTCGTTCTAACAAACTTAAATCAGCCACTGATGAAACAACCCAAACAGTGCAAAAGCTCCAATTAGTTTAATAATATTCAGCTTAAATTTAAACAAAACAAACCCCGCTACCAGCGCGGCTACCAAGGCTATCCAATCAAAACTTGCAGCTAAACCATTGGGCCAAAAAATATGCGTAGCAAAAAACACTGCCAAGCTCACAATCACACCTACCACCGCCGCGGTAATAGCAGTTAAGGGCGCAGTAAGTTTTAAATTATTTTGTGTCGATTCGATAAACGGCGCACCAACAAATATAAAAATAAATGAGGGCAAAAACGTAAAAAACGTCACTATGTAGGCCGCCAAAATAGCCGCCAGAAGTGGGCTTGCTAAGGCAGGATGTGACCAACCGCCTACAAAGCCCACAAATGCCACCACCATAATCAGCGGGCCTGGTGTCGTTTCGCCAAGCGCTAGGCCATCCATCATCTGCGCTGGCGTAAGCCAACCATAGTGCACTACTGCACCTTGGTACACATAAGGTAATACCGCATAAGCGCCACCAAACGTGATTAGCGCGGCTTTGGTAAAAAACCACGCCATTTGCGTAAATGTAGCATCCCAGCCATACAACCACACCAGTAGCAGCATGGCTGCTATCCAAATGATTACGCCAACGACAATAAACCTTATAAACATGTTGAGATTAAATTTTGCATGGCGTGGTGTTGGCGAATCGTCATCAATGACGGCTTTGCCATAGCTTTTTTGGCTAGCCGCGTGACCACCTCCACCAGCAAATAAAGCGGGTTGAAAGCGATTCACTAAATAACCTATCAATGCAGCCGTTAACACAATGAGTGGAAACGGTATTTTAAACACGGTAATCGCCACAAACGCCGCTGCAGCAATCGCCCATAACGCTTTATTTTTAAGGGCTCTAGCGCCGATTCTATACGCCGCAAACAGCACAATCGCCACTACGGCAGGCTTAATGCCATACAACACACCTGCCACGCTTGGCAAGTCACCAAAGCGCATGTAAATGTAACTTAGCAACATTAAAATAAATAACGACGGCAATACGAACAAACCGCCAGCAATCAAACCGCCACGGGTTTTATGCATCAGCCAGCCGATGTAGGTCGCCAGTTGCTGCGCCTCGGGACCGGGCAGCACCATGCAATAATTCAGTGCATGTAAAAAACGCTTTTCGGAAATCCAGCGCTTATTCTCCACCAAATCATGATGCATGATGGCAATCTGCCCCGCAGGCCCGCCAAAGCTGATGAAACCAAGTTTTAACCAATACCAAAACGCTTGCTTTAAAGTGGGCGCAACAGGGCCTGCTTCCAGCATTTGATTCATATTTACCACCTATAAAATAATAGGTATTGATAATATCTGCAAATCAAATCAAAAACAAAATACTTTCGTTAAAAATTTGGCATGCAAAATGCTTGATATTAATTGCTAGCAAGTTGCTAGTTTAGCGATACTGAAAGGTTAGGCTTAATATGTCTATTACAACAAAAACAGGCCCAGATAAAATTAAATTGTTAGATCAAATGCTAGAAGATTTGGCTGGTGATGAATTTGAAGATTACGATGAGTCTGAAAATGGCGCCAGTGCTAGTGTTAAACGTCACGACATTACTGAAGATTTTGACGTTATCGACCTTTTGCACTAGTAACGTGGCGGAGAGAGAGGGATTCGAACCCTCGACAGAGTAAACTCTGTGCCACCTTTCCAGGGTGGTAACTTAAACCGCTCATACATCTCTCCACGTGTAGGTGGCGGATTATAGTCGATTTGACGTATATGACCAATATCTAGACGAACATCTGTGACGAAAATTAAACAGAATAGTTAGCTTTTGAGTAGGTAAGTATTCACCTCACCTTTGCCTTTTATTTCTATTAGACCGCGCGACTCCAAGTTGTGATTCGCTTTTAATAACTGGTAGGTAAATTCGCTCACTTGAATAGTGCCAGGCAAGCCAGTTTTTTCCATGCGGCTGGCCATATTCACTGGGTCACCCCAAATGTCGTAAGCAAATTTACTGGTGCCTATCACCCCCGCCACCACGGGCCCACTGCTGATGCCAATTCGCATTTCTAATTTTTTATCGGTTTGTTCGTTAAATTCAGCAAGCTCTTGTTGCATATCCAAGGCCAATTGTGCGATTACCGTAGCATGATCTTCACGGCCAACAGGCGCCCCGCCCACCACCATATAGCCATCGCCGATGGTTTTAATTTTTTCCAAACCATACTTATCGGCTAATTTATCAAAACGAGAGAATAACTGACTTAATAAATCCACCAACTCGGCAGGCGGCATAGAGGCAGTCATTTTAGTAAAACCTACAATATCTGCAAATAGAATCGTCACCGCTTCATGACTATCGGCAATCCGCATATCGTTATCTTTCAACCGATTAGCAATTGATTTCGGCAAAATATTTAATAACAATTTTTCTGAGCGTGTCTGCTCCAAACTTAACTCTTGTAAAGTGCGTTCTTTTTGGCTTTGAAAATAACGCATCACCGCATACAAAATGCATGCAACACCCATAATATTCATCAAAAAGAAGGTGTCTTTAATACGCAACGGTATCGGCAATGGGTTGCCAGCAAACATATAATTGAGCTTCCAAGAAATGCCTGCAAGCACCAAAAATAGGGCAAACCAAGGTGTTGATTGACGCGTACCCAAAATCATCAAAGCACCAATTGGCGACAAAATCGCCCATATCGCAATGCCACTAGAAGCTTCATAACCACCAATGACCCATTGCATAAAAAACGGCATCACCAGCAACATAACCAGTTGTGTAAAAGTTAAATATTCGAATTTTTTACTGCGGTAAAATATCAGTAAACTTACATACGAAACAATAATATACGCATAAGGCACAGCCGCCATCATGGCATAACCTTCGCCTAAGCCTGATAACGTGTATATCCAAAAAATACACACCAAGCTCTCAGCAAATACCAAAATAGTGAGTATCGCTTTGCCTAAAGTAGAATCGGTTGGGTGGCTAATACTGTGCCAGAACTCTCTTGTGGTAATGCCAAAAGTTGTTGGCGTATCGGTTAATTGCAATCTTTTTCCCTAATAAAAATAGTGTTTATTTTTAATACTGCGCAAACTATATCGCATGCGGCAAATGTTCGCCACAATCGAGCAATAAAAATTCAAATAAATAACGATTTTTACTTGATTTACGTACTACTAAGGTTTAATGTTTAGGTCGAGCTTATCTTTGAAATCCTTTTATCAACAAGGGCATACAGAAGATTGAGCTAGCACTTGAATCAACTAAAAATTTTAACAATGTAATGCGGGTAAGCGGGTAGAAATACTATATTTAAAATTGAAAAACTATAGGAGTTAATATGGACAGCGATAATAAAGTAACAAATGCGAGTTTGGATACACTAGCAGGCCTTGGCGTAAAACACCCATATAAAGCTAAGTATGACAATTACATTGGTGGCAAATGGGTTAAGCCAGTGGATGGTGCCTATTTTGACAACGTGAGCCCTGTGACTGGTAAGAATTTCTGCCAAATTGCGCGCTCAACAGAAAAAGACGTGAATTTGGCGTTAGATGCAGCGCACGCCGCTAAAGACGCTTGGGGCAAAATCTCCTACACTGCCCGTGCAATTATTTTGAATAAAATCGCCGATGCAATGGAAGCCAATTTAGAAGCTATCGCCATTGCAGAGACGATAGATAACGGCAAACCGTTACGCGAAACCACTTATGTGGATATCCCGTTGGCCATTGACCACTTCCGCTATTTTGCGGGCTGTATTCGCGCACAAGAAGGCTCAGTATGCGAGGTCGATGAAACCACAGTTGCGTATCATTTTCATGAGCCACTAGGCGTGGTTGGACAAATTATTCCTTGGAACTTCCCAATCTTAATGGCAGTTTGGAAACTAGCGCCAGCACTGGCTGCTGGTAACTGTATCGTTTTAAAACCAGCTGAACAAACACCTGCCTCCATTCTGGTGGTATTAGAATTTATTGGCAGCTTATTACCTGCTGGTGTGTTGAACGTAGTGAACGGTTTTGGTTTAGAGTGTGGCAAACCGCTCGCTAGCTCTAAACGCATTGCAAAAATCGCGTTCACAGGCGAAACTTCTACTGGCCGCTTGATTATGCAATACGCATCACAAAATCTAATCCCCGTCACTTTGGAATTAGGTGGAAAATCCCCTAACATCTTCTTCGAAGACATCATGGATGCTGACGACGCTTTCTTTGATAAAGCGATTGAAGGCTTGGTGTTATTCTTGGTGAACCAAGGCGAAGTATGTACTTGCCCTTCACGTGCGTTGATTCAAGAGTCAATCTACGAGAAATTTATGGCACGTGTCATGGTGCGCGTAAAGGCAGTGACACAAGGCAGCCCGTTAGACATTAACACCATGGTTGGCGCACAAGCTTCTCAAGAGCAAGTAGAAAAAATCATGAGCTATGTGAAAATCGGTAAAGATGAGGGTGCAGAGCTGCTCATTGGTGGTGCACGCAAAGTGCAAGATAACCCTGCTATTAAAGATGGCTTTTATATTCAGCCAACCATCTTTAAAGGCCACAACAAAATGCGCATCTTCCAAGAAGAAATTTTTGGCCCAGTGTTATCTGTGACTACATTTAAAAACGAAGCAGAAGCCTTAGCGATTGCAAACGACACGCTTTACGGTTTGGGCGCTGGTGTTTGGTCACGTAATGGTAACCGCGCCTATAGAATGGGCAAGGCAATCCAAGCAGGTCGCGTGTGGACTAACTGTTACCATCTCTACCCTGCTCACGCAGCATTTGGTGGCTACAAACAATCTGGTATTGGCCGCGAAAATCACAAAATGATGCTCGACCACTACCAACAAACCAAAAACTTGCTAGTAAGCTATAGCGAGAACAAATTAGGCTTCTTTTAACTGAATAAGTTTAATTAGTACAAAAACAGGGCGAGGTTAATCCTCGCCCTTATTGTTTCTAGCCTTAGTTTTAAGGTAAACTGAGTTTTTAGGAGTAACCAAATGGACGATGTTCAAACAGCACAGGTAACGCGAGTTGATAGCACTGAAGCCGCCAATAAGCTCATTGACCAACTACACGCCAAATATGGTGAGCTGATGATTCACCAATCTGGCGGCTGTTGCGATGGCAGCACGCCTATGTGCTTCGGCAAAGGTGAGTTTCTACTTGGTGACTCTGACGTACAATTGGGCGAAGTGCATGGCGTCGGCTTTTACATGAGCGAGAGCCAGTTTGCCTATTGGGAACACACGCATTTAACGCTAGACGCCATCCCTGGCATGGGCGGCCAATTTTCATATGATAACGGCACTGGCATGCGCTTTCACATTCGCTCACGTTTATACAGCGATGAAGAATGGGCGGTTTTAGAAAAAAATCCAGTTAAACATTGTGGATAAAAAAGCGCATCCAACCAAATTAAACATAAAATGGCATCCCTGCAACCCGTGTGGATGTTGCCTCGCAAGGCATCTATTATAGAGAATATTATGCTTGAATTACGTCCAAACTGTGAATGCTGCAACAAAGATTTGCCGCCCGAATCATTGGAGGCCAAAATTTGTACTTTTGAGTGTACTTTTTGCGCATCGTGTGTTGATGCTAAACTTGGTGGAATTTGTCCCAATTGCGGCGGCGACTTTACGTCGCGCCCTCACCGTCCTGCCAATAAACTAGGAAAATATCCCGCCTCAACCAAACGAATCTACAAGCCAAGCAGCTGTGAAAAAGCAGCTTAATTTTGCAGGCTTAATTATAAGTTTGGTAAAATAGTGTGCCCTGCAGGTCGCATGGATATTGGTCTACAGGGCATACATTATTTACTTTAATGTGAAATTTACTACTCAAAAAACTATTCAAACAACTATTCAAATAATTCGGGCTTTGCCACACCATAGCCCTGTGCGTAATCCACGCCAATTTCTTTAAGCATATTGATAATATCGTCGTTTTCGGCAAATTCGGCAATGGTGAGCAAGCCCATCACATGACCGACATTGTTGATGGATTCGACCATGGCGCGGTCGATCTTATTATTGACGATGGCTTTAACGAACATCCCGTCAATTTTAAGAAAATCTACATCCAGATTCTTTAAATAAGCGAAAGATGATAAACCACTGCCAAAATCGTCGAGTGAGAAACGACAGCCAATCTCACGGAGCGCGCGCATAAACTGGCGGGCTTTGTTCAAGTTGGCAATCACCGCAGTCTCAGTAATCTCAAAACAAATACGCCTAGCGTCCACGCCATGTTGATTGATTTGTTCAACCACAAAATCTAAAAAGCCATCTTCTGACAAGGTTTGGCCAGACAAATTAATAGCGCACACATAAGGGAAACTTGCACCTTTTCTAGCAATAATAGAAAGCGCCTCTGCCACTACCCAACGATCAATTTTTGGCATTAAGTGATAACGTTCTGCAGCTGGAAGAAAAGCGCCTGGCGGATAAAGCTTACCATCCTCACCTTGCATACGAATCAACAGCTCACAATGTTGCTCTTCGCCATGCGCCAAACTCTCCATGCGCTGGATATATAAAACAAATTGTTGCTGCTCCAGCGCAAGATGAATACGCGACACCCATTCAAGCTGATTGCTACGTTCTTTCATATCATTGTCATCAAGACGATGTGAATAGATACGATTTCCACCATCGCTCTTAGCCGAATAACAGGCTGAATCTGCAGTACTTATTAGCTCGCTTAAAGTAAGATGTTGGTTTGGCGAAATTTCAGTTAAGCCAATGCTGGCGCTTACCTTGAACACTTTATCGTCAAAAGTAAAACGATAATTTCTCACCACATCAAGCAACTCATCCACAATTTTTTGTGCTTTTTTCAAATTACAACCCATCAACAACAATGCAAACTCATCTCCACCCAAGCGCGCTAGAGTATCAGCATTACGCACTTTCGTTTTAAGATGATCTGCTAACTGCCGCAGCAATTGATCACCCGCCATGTGGCCGCAGGTATCATTCACTATCTTGAATTGATCTAAATCGATGTAAGCAACGCAGTGCGTGCGATTTTCTGTGGCTACATCATCAATAGCTTCTTGTATCTTACGATCAAATTCATAACGATTGATAAGGCCAGTGAGTGAATCATGTCGCGCCTGATAAGAAAGTTGATTAGACAAAGACCGCAGCATAGTGACATCGTGAAGCACGGTTACATGACCAAATAGAACGTCATTGTTGGCATAAAGCGGAGAAGTCGATTTAGTAATGATGAATTCAACGCCATCATCACGTTGCAAAATGACCTCGTCAAAACCGCTGGCCGCATCTGTCAGCCAATCGCTAGCTACCGATGCTGTTTTATCCTCATTCATTAAGTGAAACAACGATTGCAATGATTTGCCATTAGCATCGCTACTAAAGACACCAGTCAGCCGTTCTGCCATAGTATTCATGTAAAGTACACGGCCTGCTGTATCACTGGTAATCACCGCATCGGCAATGCCTGCCAGTGTCACTTGGGCGCGCTCTTTCTCAAACATAAGCGCCAACTGCGATTCATCAAGACGATCCAGCATGCCATTGATACCATGGGCAAGACTCGTCAGTTCGTCCTTGCCTTTTAGTTCTGGTACACGCGCCGCTGAGGTGGCAGATTCGCCGATACGTTTTACGTTGTCGTTTAAATGTGCTAGTCGTGCCAGCGCTAGCTTGTCTAGCATAAAACTGAAAATTAGCAGCGCCAAAGCAAGTAGTGCAGAAGACCAATATAAAAAAGATAAATTGGATCTTCCCAATGCAAAAATTTTACGATCGCTCACGGTGCTAACCAAAATATTTGTAGGGCTAGCGACATCACCTATTGATACATAGCCAATTACCTCCTTATCGCTAAAAGGCTTTGTAATAAATTGCCCTGACGCTAATTGCCCTATTTCACCAGCCTTAACTTTTGTTAGCGGATTGATAAACAGTTTAGCACTGACAATTTTCTCGATACGCCGTATCAAAGTCTTGTCAACAAGGCGCACCATGACCAAAGTACCACGAGATGCCCCTTTACCCTCATTTTTCAACACATGTACTGCAGAAACAATACACAGACCTTGGGGAGTCCAGATGAACCCAGTGGTATCGTCTTTATTTGAATCTAGAAGTGAGCCTCCCTTTACCACCGCCTGTTCAATTTCATCAGGAATACGCCATGGCTGTCCACTAATATAGTCATAACCCTTCTTGTAAACAGTCTTTCCTTCGGTATTAACCAAAATCATTGCGTCAACTTTAAGGTGAGTGAAAGTTGAATCTACGAAGTTGGCTTCATCATATTCTTTATTTGGCTTAACGATATAGTTATAAGTATCATCCCAATGCGCATAATCGCCGACAACGCCATCAATCGCAGCAGATTGCTCATACAGCAAACTTACCGCACTTTTAACTTGAAGTAGCGTTTTTTCATCTTCTAAAGTTGCATAGCCTTCTAATTTCACTGTTCGTGCAACAAAGAATAACAAAGTAAACAGCAACAGCATTCCGACTGCCAAAATTGTCAGAATCTTTGTTCTTAATCCCATGAAGTGTGTTTCTGCCATTTGCTCTGCAAAAAATTAGTATTTTGATATGTCAATATTGAGCAATATTCATGCCATTTTGATTGGTTTCTATAACATTCGAGGTGCTGATATTTAGCGTCCTAATTAAAAACCTAAACTATCAAGTAAATCATCCACTTGTTCTTGGCTAGCCACCACATCCGCAGCATTTGGATCAATTTGAGGTCCGTTCAATAGCGTGGCATTAGTCTCGGTTTTTGCCATAGTTGGCGAAAAATCAATCAGCACTTGTACCAATTGTTTTTCCAATTCCTGCGCCAAGCCAGTAATCTTCTTAATTACTTGACCCGTCAAATCTTGAAAATCTTGCGCCATCATAATATCCATCAACAATGCTTTAGTTTCTGCTGTATTTTTTTCAGTTAATGCTAAAAATGTGAGCGTTTCTTGCGCAGTCTTATCGTAGTCACTCTTCAATAAAGGCTTCGCAAGCACGTCGTTCCAGCGCTGTTGCAAGGTTACTGCTTGTAATGCCAAATCGGTTTGTAAGGGTGCGGCTGCGTCAGTCGCGTTCAATACACGCTCAGCCGCCTGCTCAGTCATTCTTGCCACATAATTCAGGCGTTCACGCGCATCAGGGATATCGTTTGCGACCTGCTCCATAATTTTATCTATTCCTAATCCTCTCAAGCTATCATGCAGCAATCTTGTGACATGGCCAATACGATTCAGCATGTCATCGTTCTGAGGAGTCGATAAAGCATCTGCAGCTATTACGTGAACTTGTACGCCATGCTGTTGCATAGATTCGTTGTTCATTGTTAGGCCGCAACTTTCTCGAGTTTTTCAAATATTTTTGCTAGTTTTTCTTCTAAAGTAACTGCTGTAAATGGTTTAACGATATAGCCATTCGCGCCCGCTTGAGCGGCTGCGATGATGTTTTCTTTTTTAGCTTCTGCCGTTACCATTAATACTGGTAAAGAAGATAATTCAGGGGTGGTGCGTATTGTTTGCAGCAAAGTTAAACCATCCATATTCGGCATATTCCAGTCAGAAACAACAAACTCGAAATCGCCCCCTTTAAGTTTACTAAGTGCAATGACTCCATCTTCTGCTTCATCTACATTGTTGTAGCCTAATTCCTTAAGTAGATTACGAACTATCCTACGCATGGTAGAAAAGTCATCTACAACTAGAAATTTTGTATTTGGGTTTGCCATGTTTACTCCGTTACATTAATTGTTTATTAAAATTAGTAAGCAGCAGCAAGTTACTGATTAAATAATTTTGATTTTCCATACTTTATTATCGGCAATATTTACTTAAGCTTAAGCTTAGATCAAAGAAAGAAATGCTGAACTATTTATTTGCTACACACCCAATAGTGATCGCTTGTTATTACTACACACGCAAAGCACGCGCGCTATTTATCATTAAATGATTCAACACAAGTTTTGGTAAATCATGCAGGTGCGCCACTTCATCCACACCACCATGTGCAATCGCTTCTTTAGGCATGCCATACACTACGCAGCTTTCTTCATTTTGTGCAAAGTTATAGGCACCAGCGTGCTTCATCTTAGCCATTCCTTCTGCACCATCCTTGCCCATGCCAGTTAAAATCACACCAACAACGTTTTTGCCTGCATAAGTAGCTGCAGAATCAAACAACACATCCACTGACGGCTTATGGCGACTCACTGGTGGCGCGTCACTCAATTGCGTAACATAGTTAGCACCACTTCTTGCTAGCAACAAGTGCCTATCACCTGGCGCAATGTAAGCATGTCCAGGCAAAATACGCTCGTCCCCTTCGGCTTCTTTCACCGAAATCTGACAAAGAGAATCTAGGCGATTTGCAAATGATTTTGTAAAACCAGCAGGCATATGCTGTGTAATTAAAATTCCAGGGCAATCTGAAGGCATCTGCAATAGAAATGATTTGATGGCTTCTGTGCCACCGGTAGATGCGCCAATAATCAATAATTTTTCACTACTTACTAGTGGATTACGTAATAAAACCGGTGCAGAACTATCATTCGATGGCAAAGTCTGGCGCGGCAAAGAAGCAATTCTTGCCTGTGAAGCCGCCCTAATTTTATCTGCAATAATATCTGTATACTCACGCATCCCATCTGAAATAGACATTTTAGGTTTGGTGACAAAATCAATTGCCCCTAACTCTAATGCGCGCATGGTAATCTCCGAGCCACGTTCAGTCAGCGTAGAGACCATTACCACTGGCATCGGCCGCAAACGCATCAGCTTCTCTAAAAAATCTAAGCCATCCATTTTCGGCATTTCTACATCTAGCGTTAGCACATCAGGATTCAACTGCTTAATCATATCGCGCGCAATGAGCGGGTCAGGCGCAGCACCGACCACCTGCATATCAGCTTGACTATTGATAATCTCAGTCAACAAGCTGCGAATTAATGCAGAATCATCTATCACCAGCACTCTGATTTTCATTTTGTTATCCGTCTCTTTTATTGAATGAATTTGTTACTAGAACAAATCAATTTCACCACCCACACTGCTGGTTTTAAGTTTGCTTGCGTATGCTTCCTCTCGCTGAGCCAGAGTATCGTTGTGCATATTTTTCAATTTTTTGACCAAAACCTTACCTGTTTTTGGAAAGTAATAGACTTTTCGTGGGTATATATCTAATAGATCTTCACCTGTAACACGAATACGTTCTTCTTTAAGAAACTTACGTACAAATGCAGCATTACGATCACCTACATTCATCGTAGTAAAACTTTTAATCACATTGCCACCACCAAAAATTTTGGCTTCTAAGTTCTCGCGGCGCGCACCATTGCGTAACAACTGATTAATTAACACTTCCATTGCATAAGTTCCATAGCGCATAGATTCTGAAACAGGGCTATCTTTATCACTGCTAGCACCATCGGGTAACATAAAATGATTCATGCCACCTATGCCAGTAATACTGTCGCGAATGCATGCAGAAACACATGAACCTAAAACAGTGACAATCACCATGTGTTTATCCGTAAAATAATATTCGCCCGGCGAAATTTTTGCTGCCTCGCAATCAAAAGTGCGATCAAAATAAAGCGTAGTTGAAACTTCTTCTGCAATCATACTCATGCAATTACTCCTCTAAGCAAGCTGGTACCACGCTTAGCATTTTCCCCATCATTTAATTCATACACAGTCTTTCCACGTAGATTGTAATCGTTAGAAACATAGAGAAAGTTTTCTGAATGCCCTGCAAACAACAGCGCGTGGGGTTTCATCAATGAAACAAAACGACTTAATATTTTGGATTGCGTAGGCTTGTCAAAATAAATCATCACATTTCTGCAAAAAATGACATCAAATGGTTCTTTTAGCGCCCATTGTGGCTCGAGTAAATTGAGAGGCTGAAAGTGAATCAAACTTCGCAGTTCATTGCGCACACGGACAGAACCTTCTTGTGCACCCGTACCTTTCTGAAAAAAATCTTTTCGACGCTTTTCTGAAAGCTTGCTAACACGCTCATACGGGTAAACCCCTCGTGCTGCGGTTGCTAATACATTCGTATCAATATCGGTAGCAATAATCTCTATCGGCGGTTTCATGGTGCCAAAGGCTTCACATGCCGTCATGGCGATGGTATAGGGCTCTTCGCCTGTAGAAGCCGCAGAGCACCAAATTCTGATCGGTTTTTTAAGGCTTAACAGATGCTCGGCAAGTATAGGGAAATGGTGCTCTTCACGAAAAAATGAAGTTAGATTGGTAGTGAGTGCGTTAGTAAACGCCTCCCATTCATCTGGGTTACTTTCGTTTTCTAAATTATCCAAATATTCTTTAAATGAGCTGTAACCAACACTGCGCAAGCGGCGACCTACGCGGCTGTATACCATGTCTGTTTTAGCTTCAGAAAGTGAGATGCCTGCATGTTGATAGATAAGCTTACGAACTCTGGCAAAGTCATTTGCCGTAAAATCGAACTCGCGGTCTTCTTGGTGTTTTTCTTTAAGCATCAAAAACTCTCGTTATCAGTACGTTAAATCGTTGCATCAAAAATGCATTATTTTTAGCTAAATATGCCTGCAAAATACAACATGAAACTTATTGCAATCGAAGGGCAAGTGCCCTTGATTGCAATACATAAGCTAAAATAAGCTAATTGTGCGCTACTGTCGAAGCGCGTGATTTCATTTGTTCTACAGCTTTATCTGCAGCGTCCACAGTAGCTGGCTTTAGAAGTGGATTACGTTCTTTCATTTGCTCAATCGCTAATGAGTAAGCCAAGTCTTCGGAACGTCTATTTTTTGTCGCTGCAAATGGATGCAATGCCTCTTTATAGTGTTTCAACACTTCTGCTGCTTTTGGTTCGCGTGCTACTGCACTTTTAATCGCAATCTTGGTTGCACGGTAATTCCAATCTTGAATACGATCATCCATATCTGCATTGTGGTCAATAAACACACCTACGCAAATAAATACGTCATCTGCTTCTTCCAATGGAATTGTTCCATCTTCTACGCACTCCATCACCGCCATGGCTACGCCACGTTGTGCTGGGCCAAACATTTGAACTGCTTGACGACCATCTTTAATTGTCACTTTATTGAACATAACGGTATTTGGTTTCACCATCATGTTTGGCGCCGCAATTGCCAATAAACCGTTTACTCCTTGTTTTTGGTCGGTGAGCGTGCGGCAGAATGCGACTTCTGCTTGGCTACCGCGTGGACCCATCACTAAGTCGATGTGTGCCACATTTTTCAAATCTAAACCTGAGCCGTCTGGACGATCTTCAATCACCAAACCCTCACCAATTAACACGCGATCAATTACAGCCATTTTTATTTCTCCTAATATCAAATTTACTGCACTAAAAAACACTACCTAAATGAGTATTCCCCACTAACTTTTAAATTAAAAAAGCAATACTCGCCACCTACTAAAACAACGAACTTAACTAAGTACAATTAAATTACCCGTTACTTACTTTTAAATATGGTTGCTCAAACTTGCTTGAGCTTTCATCCAAATTAAACACACTCATCGTATTCATCAGCTCTTCTGCTTGCTCCATGAGTGATTCTGCTGCAGCTGCAGCTTCTTCAACTAAAGCCGTATTTTGCTGGGTCACATCATCCATGCTGGTAACTGCATCATTCACTTGATTAATGCCTGAACTTTGCTCTTGAGATGCTGCAGAGATTTCACTGATAATGTCCGTAACACGTTGCACTGAAGTCACAATTTCTTGCATGGTGCTGCCTGCGGTTTCCACTTGACGTGTACCTTCTGTAGTTTTAGTTACCGAGTCGGCAATCAGCTCTTTAATCTCTTTAGCGGCTGATGCTGAGCGTTGTGCTAAGTTACGCACCTCACCTGCCACCACCGCAAAGCCACGACCCTGCTCGCCAGCACGCGCTGCTTCAACAGCTGCATTTAAGGCTAATATATTGGTTTGGAAAGCAATGCCGTCGATGACAGAAATAATGTCTTCAATTTTCTTAGCACTGTCGTTAATGGCGCTCATGGTAGAAACCACTTCATTTACGGCTTCACCCCCTTTTACTGCTACGTTAGATGCAGTCATAGCTAGCTGGTTGGCTTGTTTAGCGTTATCTGCATTTTGTTTCACAGTCGCGGCCAGCTCTTCCATACTTGAAGCTGTTTTCTCTAAGTTAGCGGCTTGATCTTCTGTACGGCGGCTTAAATCAGAATTGCCTTGTACAATTTCTTTAGCGGCAGTATTAATCGCCTCTGCGGCAGATTTTACGGTGCTTATTGGCGCAACAATCATGTCTAAGGTTTCGTTCATACCTTCAACAATTTTGCGGTAATCGCCTTGGTGTTTGTTGGCATTGGCGCGAACTGTTACACGGCCATCACGTGCTGCATTGGCAAGCAATTGGGCATCAGAATTAAGTGCTTTTAAGTTGCTGCGCACTTGTTCTACTGTGGCATTGATCTCGGATTTTTTACCTGGGAACTGCTCTAGAGGCGCATCAAAATTACCTTCGCCGAAGGCTTTTACAACAGACATAGCTTTTTCATTCATGTCCACCAGGCCTTCAACCATCTTATTCACGCTTT
>JANYCB010000003.1 GCA_025360485.1 Methylotenera sp.
TGGCGTCTCGTTCGACAAATCCGGTAAGCGTATTTTTATTGCCGCCAATAAATCTAAAACACTAGAAGTTTATGATGCCAAAACTTACGAGAAAATTAAAGAAGTGGCTACAGCCAACCGTTGCTGGCACTTTAGCTTTACACCTGACGATAAGCAAATCATGCTTGCCTGCGGTAAATCGGATGCCATTGTAGTAATTGATGCTGAAACGCTGGAACCTACCAAGCAAATTGAAATTAAACAAGCACCATGGGGATTAGTAACTTACCCAAAAGCCATGGGTAGCTTAGATACCAAGCTTAAGTAAGCTAGTTATAGTTAAAAAAGCCCGCAATTGCGGGCTTTTTTATTTAAGTAATTTAAGAATAAATTCCCAATCTCTTGGATCAACAGGCGTAATGGATAACCTATTGCCACGCTGCAAAATACGCAAATTGACGAGTTCTAGCGTTTCGCGCATTTCTTTTAAACTGAGCAGTCGCGTTTTACGTACCAATTTAACATCGACATTAAACCAACGAGGTGTTTCTGGTGTAGCTTTTGGGTCATAATATTTATGGTCTTTAATAAACTGCAAACGGTCTGGGTAAGCACGTGAACTCACCTCTGCAATGCCCGCCACGCCTGGTGTTTCACAATTGGAATGATAAAACAAAACACCGTCACCTATACTCATTTGATCGCGCATAAAGTTACGTGCCAGATAATTTCGCACGCCATACCAATCGACCGTTTGATTATGCATGGCTGCCAAATCGTCAATCGACACATCTCCTGGCTCAGATTTCATCAACCAATATCGCATAGCAATTCATTCTCTAAATTTGATAATTTTAGGTATGATAATTGAAGTTAGCTATTTTCGGCAAAACTCAATAGTTTAGGTAAAAGTATGGCACGCAACGTATTAGGTACTACGCTACAAGTATGCAGTTTAAACCCGCTCACTGGCTTTACCCGCACAGGTTGCTGCGAAACAGGCAAAGAAGATCTAGGCAGCCACACAATATGTTGCCAGGTTACTGATGAGTTTTTAGCATTCTCGATGAGTAGTGGCAACGACTTAAGCACACCTCGGCTGGAATATGGTTTTGAAGGCCTTGTTGCGGGCGATCGCTGGTGCGTGTGTGCTGCGCGTTGGTTAGAGGCCAGCGAGGCAGGGTTTGCGCCACCAGTCGTTTTAGAAGCGTGCCACGAGAGGTGCCTAGATATTGTAAGTTTAGCTGATTTGAAATATCACGAATTGCGCTAGTTTTTTGTTTTAGCGGATTTATTTAGAGCTAAAATAGCTACTCTGTAAGCCAATATCCATGCGGCTTTCAGGCTGATTTAAATAGTATGGAAAACATGCTGTTTTGCATTAAAAACAAAACCTGTTTGCTGTGGTGTTGCCTGAGCCGCTATCCTGAACCAAAAAAGTTCAGGTGGTAACAACCTAAAGCGCGTTAGGTACACTCGCCAAGGGCATCTTAAAAGATCACCCAATTTAGAGCGCGCACACGGCGACTTGATGAGCTGAAACCTATAACAAAGACTAGTTCAAGGAATATAAAGCTCAAGCAACACCACAGAAAACAAGTTTAGATTACAGGGAACTTGTGACGAACTGATGAAGGAAAATAGTTACTACAGCCTACTACAAAAGTTTTGTTTGCGCCGCCACAGCCTCATCAATTTGATTCTGCATGGCACTAATCCTACGCTTATAATCGCCGATGTCAACATCACCAGTCTTAGTATTGAGTAATTCGTGAGATAAATTTAACGCCGCCATAATCGCAATACGCTCAACACCAACCACTTTACCAGCATCGCGAATATCGTGCATTTTTTTATCGAGATAGTTAACCGCATCTAATAAACCTGGGCGCTCTTCATCGGTGCAAGATACCGTAAACTCGCGCCCCATAATCGACACGTCAACTGGTTTTATAACACTCATCAAGATTCCATGTCCACGGATTCAATGCTTTGCGGTATCGATTCAAGCAAGCCCTCAAGCTTATTGCTGGCTAAAAGCATATTGTCTTTTGTCTGAGTTAAATCGCTACGCAAGCGAGTATTTTCTTCGCGCAAATTACTACACAAAGAGATAAGCTTGGTGATTTTTTCCTCTAAACTTTTTAAGTCTGCTTCCATATCCCCACTATAATTGAAAAAATTCATTAAAGTCAATAGCTAACGTGGGCTATTCAAAGTAATTTAACATGTTTTGCATGCTTGTTGTATAAAATTAAATTGTATTTGAGCTTTAAATTACGACATAAAACGTTATAATCAAATTTAGTTGTTAGGTGCCAATGTTTATTTTCTTTAAACATGGTGAAACTGGGAATTAGGTGCGTTTTTTGTTTTAACATCAAACAATACCTATGCTGCCCCCGCAACGGTAAGTGATTGTAGGTTTACATTGTGCCACTGGGTTATATCTGGGAAGGCGTAAACCATATCCTCACAAGCCCGGAGACCGGCCTCGCAACCAAAGCCTTATTTAAGGCGCGCTAGGAAATGCCGCGGGGTGACGGTGTCAAAAGCTGTAGCTCTGCTATTTTTATGAGCGCATTTTTTGTCTATTTTTACCTTCGATATCCCTAGTTTTTATGAACTTGCATGCGGGGACGCGTGTAATTTAGGGAAAATTAATGAAAAAATCTACCATTGCCAGCCTAATCGGCTTGGCTTTCGTATCATCAACCTTTGCGGCCGAACAAATTGATTTAGACGAAGTAACTGTTAAAGCAAATCGCTTTGAACATAAAGATACTGAAGCGACATATGCCTCAGAAATTCATACTGCCAAACAAATTGAAGATTCTGGTGCAGCAACACTTTATGATTTTCTTGCACAGCAGAGCTCATTAAATATTGGCTCTAACTTTGGTAGCAAAGCGACGCCTTCTATTAATCTTCGTGGCTTTGGCGGTGAAAATGGATATCAAAATGTTGTGATTACTATAGACGGGCAAAGGCTTAACAACATCGATCAAGCACCTCAATTACTGGGCGCAATTCCAGTCGGAAATGTAGAACGCATTGAAATTAGCAAGGGAAGCGGTTCCGTGATTTATGGCGATGGTGCTACTTCTGGCTCTATTCAAATTTACACAAAAAACAAAACCGGTATCACAGCAAGCACTTCGTTTGGTAATCACGGCCAACAAAACCATTATATAAACGCTGGGATTTCCGAACAATATTTTGATTTATCGGCAAGTCTATCCAAAGATGAAAATGATGGTTTTAGTGCAAAGGATAATACCGAACACAAGGACGAATATACGGGTGATACACAAAATGTTAAATTAAAAATCAAGCCTACCGATACACTCCAACTTTTTGCTGAAAGCACCAATTCACGCAATGATATTCGTTATCCTAACGCTTTAACTCTGGCTCAATTTAATCAGGATCCCAGTCAGAATGGCAAGCCTGCTACCACTTATACACATCAGGGCTTGTACACTCAACAGTGGGGTTTAGGCGGTGAATACAGCATTTTGACTCATTTAAAAATTCGTGCCACCCATTTTAGAGAAGATAAAACCTCAAATTTCTACACTGCTAGCTTTAAATCAGATTATGACTATGAATCAAATGATATGTCAGTAAGTTACGATGACGAAGTTTGGAGCGCAATTCTTGGTTATCAAGATTTTGATGGTAAACGCATTGGTGGTTTTGACGTCACCTCTAAAAATAATCGCGCGGTTTATACACAAGCAGAATATCACCCTACTTGGTTAACGGATGCATTGACCTTATCTCTTGGTGCGCGCAATGAAAAAGTGAAATACCAATATGAACCCACAAGTGGCACGCCTCTTGAAGATAGCCGCCGTCTAAACGCTTGGGATATTGGCGCTAACTATCGCTTTACACCTGAGTTAAGTGTGTTTACAAATTACAATAAATCGTTCCAAGCTCCCGATATTGACCGTTTTTTCGCAACCGATACGGTTACTTTCAACACAATTTTTAACGGCTTTATCAAGCCGGCTAAAGTTAACACTTTTAATCTGGGACTCAACCACACACTTTCTCGTAATCGCTTAAAAATTACGGCATTCCGCGCAAATTTACGCGACGAAATTTATTTTAATCAGCCCTTAGGCTTATTTGGTACCAATACCAATATAGATAAATCGCATAAATATGGTCTAGAAATTCAGGACACTTTACAACTCAATGATGCGCTCAGTACAACCCTTATTTACAACTACACACGTGCCATCATCGATAGTGAAAATAATCTAACCAACGCAAATGGAAAAGATTTGCCCGGCGCACCAAAACACACTTTAGTTGCAAACCTTAACTGGAAGTTCTTCGAAAACTCGAACTTGAATCTTAACCATACTTGGCGCTCTGATGCCTATGTTTATAATGATTTTGATAATAATGACACTCAAAAACAAAGAAATTATCAATCTACCAATCTTGCTCTGAGTTATCAATTCAAGCATTTTCAATTATTTACCTCAATAAATAATTTGTTTGAGCATAAAAACTATATTCAAACTGCGCCAGATACCCTTTACCCAGTAGATTTTGAACGCAGCTGGCGCATAGGTTTGAAGGCGTATTTTTAATGTTAGCTGTTGAATCTGCACTAAAAATGTTATGATTTTGTCATTATGGAGAACGCAATGAATTTAGCTTTTAAAAAACCGTTTAAATCACAATTGTTTATTGTCGCTGCAATCGCATTTTTTATGCTACTCACACGCGGTAGCCACACGCTCACACCGTTTAGCTTGCCAGACGCTAGTTTGGCGTTGTTTCTACTCGGTGGCTTATTTTTGCGTCGTGCTGGCTGGTTTGCGGCGTTTTTTATACTGGCAACAGTAATAGATTTTGGTGCTGCTACGTTAGATCCTGCGCAAGGTTTTTGCTTAACGAATGGATATTGGGGGTTAATTCCAAGCTATGGCGTTATGTGGTTGGGTGGACTGTATTTAGGCAAGCAGCAAGATACATTTGCGACTAAGGACATAGGTACTTTCAGCTTTGTGACTTTATTTACCACATTCATCGCTTTTGTAATTTCTACGCAAACTTACTATTTGTTCTCTGGCCGCTTTCCGGCACAAGGGTTAATCGAATCGATGAAACACGGTTGGGAATACTTACCAAGCTGGATGGGCTTTGCAGTGATGTACTTCGCAATAGTTTGGTTGGGTGCTGCACTAATTCGCAGCATTAAACCAGCGCAAACATCAAAAATTTAATATGCAAACATCAACTAAGGCCGCTTAAATTTTAAGCGGCTTTTTTTATTTAATTATGAAACATAAAATTATCTTAATTTTAGGTGGTGCGCGTTCTGGCAAAAGCGCCTACGCCGAAAGGTTCGCAACCGATAGCGGTTTGCCAGTGACATATATTGCTACAGCACAAGTATATGACGATGAATTTAAAGCGCGCGTGCAACACCACAAAGAGAGGCGTCCCACCAATTGGATGCTCGTAGAAGAACCGCATCGCCTCACTCAATCACTTGCTCGCTCAGCAGCACCAAACCAATGTTTAATTGTAGATTGTTTAACTGTATGGCTGGCGCAATGGTTATGCCCTGATTGTAACCCTCCGACAAATTCAAGCTGGCAGCTAGAGCGTGAAGCTTTTTTAACACTGTTGCCCACGCTACCTGGAACCATTATTTTAGTCAGCAATGAAGTAGGTATGGGCATTGTGCCGTTGGGTGAGATTAATCGCCAGTTTCAAGATGAGCAAGGCCGACTAAACCAAGCTGTAGCAAACTTAGCTGACGAGGTAGTTTTTATTGCTGCTGGCTTGCCATTAAAATTAAAAGGATAGCCATGGAAACCACCACAGTAGAATTAAAAGGTGAATTTATCGCCCTATGCGATTTGTTAAAACTTACTGGTATTGCCAATAGCGGCGGTCAAGGCAAAGCGATGGTGGCTGATGGCTTGGTGACTGTTGATGGAGTAATTGAATTGCGCAAAACCGCTAAAATTCGCAAAGGGCAAATCGTTGTGTGCTTCGAAAATAAAATTACCCTAGTTTAAACAAACTAAAGATTCACAAAACTAATTTTTGGTACAACACCACCAAATTCCACTTGCGTAACACTACCGTAATCAATGGTGAAGCGAAATAAGCCTTTTAAGTGCATATTTAGCACATGCGCTAGCAAAGCTCGCGTCATGCCTCCATGGGTTACCACTGCAATATTACCTTGCGGATATCGACTTAAAATATCCTGCAAAAACGCCACGCCGCGCTGTTGCAACTGGGTAAACGTCTCGCCATTTGGTGGTGCTTTACTTGCATAATCGTTCGCCCAATCATCAAAAATATCACGTGGAATATCATCCCAAGCATGCATTTCCCAATCGCCAAAATTCAGTTCCATTAAGCGATTATCTAAAATAGGCTCACCTAAATTTAGCGCATCTGCAAGCTTTACACAGCGTTGCAATGGGCTTGTGTAGATAACGTCAAAAGTCATTTCCGACAACTTGGCTTGCGTACGCACTACATCATTCGCAAAACTTGCGGCAACGTCAATATCACTTTGACCATAACAAATCCCTGACTCTATTTGTAGCGGTGTGTGTCGAATTAACGTGAGCTTCAAACGTTGTAGCTCCAAATTGCGATGCCGACATAAAAGGCTAGCTCGGTAATTTGCTGCATTGCACCTAAAGTATCGCCCGTGTAACCGCCTAGCCATTTGTGAATTTTATGTCGCCACCAAAACCAGCTTAACAAGGCGGGAATCGACGTCATAAATACAAACTTAACGATAATGGTGGGCGAGTGATTATTCATTAATAACAAGCCTAAAATAACAATATACGGCAATAATCCAAACACATTCGCGACTGATAAATCTGGCGTACTGATTTTAGTTGCTAATGGCTTGGCTTTGCCTTCTGGCTTGGTGTAACTTAAAGAGGCCATAATATAAACCGCGCTTAAGCGACTTAACGCATGACCCGCAATTAAGGTAAATGGCACAAAATAACTATTGAGTGCATTCAATACCTGAAACTTTGCAAACAGCATTAAAAATAAGGCCACAGCACCATAGGCGCCTAGGCGAGAATCTTGCATAATAGTGAGTATTTGCTCTCTCTGCCAACCGCCGCCGAGGCCATCTGCACTATCTGCCAGACCATCCTCATGAAACGCGCCTGTAAGATAAATGGTACTTGCCATGCTGATCAATAGCGCGATGTTTTGCGGTAAAAATTGAGTGCTTAACGCAAAACTGCCAGCACCAACCAAGCCCACAATAATACCGATGAGCGGAAAATATTTTGCAGAATAGTTTAAATCGCTTTCTTGAAAATCAATAAAACTTGGTACGGGAATGCGCGTGAAAAAGCCCAGCGCTAGCAAGAAATATTTCCACTCCTTTTGCATTATAAAATTTTCTCTGAGACACCAGCCGATTCAAAACTAGCCATGTCATTTATAAAATTAACCGCTGCTTGCACAAGTGGATAAACCAAGGCCGCACCAGTTCCCTCGCCCAGCCGCATGCCCAAATCTAGCAATGGTTTTACTCCAAGATAATCTAACAGTTTACGATGCCCAGCCTCACCAGAGCAGTGTGCAAACACGCAGTAATCCACAATATTGGGCTGCAATTTAACTGCTGCCAACAAGGCGGCTGTCGCAATAAAACCATCAATCAATAGCAAAGCTTTTTGTTCTGCCGCAGCCAGCATTGCGCCTACCATCATCGCAATTTCAAAGCCACCATAAGTCGCTAATACGCGCATGGCCTCTTGTGCTTTTAGTGAATGCTGCAGAATTGCTTGTTTGAGAATTGCAGTTTTTGTTGCTAAACCTGCATCATCCAACCCCGTGCCACGGCCAACACATTCATCAATGGGCAAACCGCTCAATACGCTCATTAAGCAGCTTGCACTTGAGGTATTGCCAATGCCCATTTCACCAAATCCAAGCACATTGCAACCAGCCGCAATCTCTTTCCTTGCCAGCGACGCGCCACAACTAAATGCTTGCTCACATTGCGTTTGCGTCATGGCTGGCTGAAGCAAAAAGTTGGCCGTGCCCATGGCAACTTTTGCATCGATTAAATCAGGATGTGATGCAAAAACATGATTTACGCCAGCATCTATTACCCGCAAGGCAAAACCATTTTGCTCTGCAAAAACATTAATGGCCGCACCATCACCTAAAAAATTAAGTACCATTTGTGCAGTAACCGCCTGCGGATAAGGACTGACGCCGCTTGCAGTAATGCCGTGGTCGCCAGCAAATACGAGCATCGTAGGCTTGCTTAATTGCGGCGTTAAAGTATTTTGAATCAGTCCTATTTGTAAAGCAAGCTCTTCTAATCTGCCCAATGCGCCAAATGGCTTGGTTTTATGGTTGATTTTGTGGGTTAAAGCTGGCGCTAAAGTTTTATCTAATGCAGCGATTTGAATATTGTTCATTCCACGATTTTAAATGAAAAACCCGCAAAACTATTAAGCTTTGCGAGTTTATTATGATTTAAAACTTAATCTGAAGCTTATTTTTTAGCGGCTTCGGCGGCTGCGGCGTCTTTAGCTGCTTGCACGGCATCCACTGCTTTGTCTTTTGCTTCTGTAGCCGCTGCTGAAGTTGCTGCAGCTGCATCTTTAGCCGCATCTGTCACCGCACCTTTAGCGTCTGTTGCAGCAGAGGCAGCAGCGTCTTTTGTAGCTTCCGCAGCTTGACCCATTTCACTCTTAGCCGCTTCAGCAGCCTCCTCAGTTTTTTTACTACAAGCCACTGTAAATGTCGCGGCAACCAAGCCTACTAATAAAGCACGTAAAAATGTATTCATTAAAATCTCCTAATTAAAAAATTACTACTTAAAAAAACTCTACTATTGTGGTGGAATGCGTAACATTTGGCCTGGATAAATTTTATCTGGGCTGCTCAGCATCGGTTTGTTGGCCTCAAAAATGCCCATATAAGCGTTGGCATTTCCATAATATTCTTTAGCGATTTTCGAAAGCGTATCGCCGCGCACCACAGTATAAAATTGCGGTTCGGCTTCTGCCTGAATCACACCCAATTGATCTTGCACATTCTCAACACCCGCCACATTACCGCAACAAAGCAGAATTTTCTCTTTGGTTTCTTGCGTATCGGCCATGCCTTGCACAATGACTGTGCTAGAAGTCGCATCAAAACCAATGGTCAAACCTTCTGCCGTTAAATTCATTTTTGCAACATAATCGGCTATCGCAGCAGCAGCGGCTTTATTAGCGGCCTCCAAGTTTACTGGTGTTGGTGCTGCTTTGGCAACTTCTTGCGCAGCCTTTGCCTCTCCAACACCAAATAATTTTTCGCCTGCCTCTTTAATAAATGAAAACAAACCCATGTGTCTTTCCTTCTAAATTTGGTATGTTTATAAAACGAATTTGATGTTTGGCCAAATACATAAAAAAAGTAATGGCAACTTTGAAAGTTAAGCCTACAGCACCATGATAGTGCAATTATTTTGATTTGACCACTTTAGTTTCCAATTAAATTGTTAAGCTTTGTTACAAGATGGGTTTAGTTTGCTATAATGCGCGACTTGCAAATAGTTACACTATTTCACGCTGGCCGGGTAGCTCAGTCGGTAGAGCAGCGGATTGAAAATCCGCGTGTCGGCAGTTCGATTCTGCCCCCGGCCACCAGTATTGATAAGGGTTTAGCTTTTAGCTAAGCCCTTTTTACTTGGTGGACGTGACTAAAACGTGACACTTCAATCACGTTATTGTCGGCGTAATGATCAATGCGATTTGCAGCGTTTGCCAAATGTTCTGTGGCAAACTTTGCATACCGATCCACCATTGACCGCGTTTTCCAACCCCCTAGTTCTTTCAGCTCATCACAACTTGTGCCAGATTGACGATGCCAAGAAGCCCAAGTATGACGTAAATCATGGAATCTAAAATCCGCAAGTCGGGCTTTCTTTAAGGCGGT
>JANYCB010000018.1 GCA_025360485.1 Methylotenera sp.
TAGCTGCGCCAGCAAACGGGGAAATCGCGGTTGGATGATTATGCGTTTCTACTTTCATCAAGTAGTGCATGCTCTCTTCTACAAAGCCATATTCGCCAGTATTGTTTGGATAAAAACGTCTGGTTTTTTGGCTAGAAACACCATCGGTGTTAGACGTGTAGGACACAACGGACGAGTTATCGCTGTAAGCCACTACCGTATTGCCTGGATTGAGCTTATGCGTGTTACGAATCATACCGAAAAGGCTTATATCTTGGGCTTCGCCATCAATCACCCAATCAGCATTAAATATTTTATGGCGACAATGCTCTGAGTTAGCCTGAGCAAACATCATCAGTTCAACATCAGTTGGGTTGCGACCAATTTTGCTGAAGTTTTCAACCAAATAATCTACTTCGTCTGGCGACAAGGCCAAACCCATTTCGCTATTTGCGGTTTCAAGCGCTGCATTGCCGCCTTGCAAAATACCCACTGTGCAAAGCGGGGCAGGGGTTGCGGCGTGGTAGAGCTTTTCAGCATCACCTAAATTGTCAAACACCATTTCCGTCATACGATCATGAGTGACAGCTTTGAACGCAATTTTTTCAGCATCCTTCAAAGCCTTGCCGTTATTGGTCTGCACGTAATAGGCAATGCCGCGCTCAAGCCGCAAAATAGATTCTAAGCCGCAATTTTTGGCAATATCGGTTGCGCGCGAAGCCCAAGGTGAAATCGTACCAATACGCGGAATCACCAAAAACAGTGCTCCAGAAGGCGCTTCCACATTGGCTCGTGGAGCATCTTTGGAAATAGCACCATAGGTTAAAATTTGTTTTAGGGTGTTTTGTTGGTTTTCGTTGAGTGCAGTTTCGCTAAATGCAAAATGTACAAACTCTGCATAAATATGCGCAATATTAGGGGTAGATTTTTTTAAGTTGGCATATAGCTTATCAAGACGAAAAGCTGATAAAGCGGGGCTACCGCGTAAACTTAGAAATGTTGGACTTAAAAATTGAGTGCTTGGCATGAGTGTTCAGTGGTTTTTTACAAGTAATATTTTAGCAGAAAGCGCGCTTATAGACGCCCATAAATAAACTTAGCTGCTTGAAATTTAGCAACTTGTTGGTAAGCACGCTGTCTGTCATCAGGAGGCGCAAATTTGCTACTCATTTCATCAATCGCCACATGCTTACAAGTCAAAATAAGGTCATCAGTGACAGCACAACTTAACAAGAAATCAAACGTTTGGCGAAAATGGCGACCAGTGTATAAGTATACTTGGGCACGCTGGCAGCATTCTAGCTATAAACATTTTGCCGCAAACGTGGGCGAAAATAAGGTAGTGCTCGATATAGGTACTGGTACAGGTGCTTATATTAAGATGCTGCCGAAAAATAACACTTATATTTTTACAGATATTGATGCTGAATCATTAAAAAATGCTGAGCAGCAGGCAAAGCTATATTTAAAACTGGGCTCGTATCAATGTGTGTGTTGCGATGCGGAAGCAGCCTTGCAACGTTTTAAACTGTGCGACGTGATCTCTCTGCTGCATGTGATACCGTTATCTCTGCGCCAGAAAAACTATTAAATCAAATCACCAGTATGATGCGGCCTAACATGCAGATTTTTATTTACGTTAGCGGCTTCTCTAAAAAAATGCCCGTCAAGCTTAATGCTTTGGTGAAGTTTTTAGGCTTTAACGTGATCAAAGTGGGCGGGTTACATAAAAACTTAAGTGCAGAAAAAGTATGCTTTTTTAATGAGCGATACTATTTGGGTAGTAATTTAGCTGTTGTGTGACAACACCTAGGCACTGTTCTAAATAAAAAAGGCTTGCCGAAGCAAGCCTTTTAGAATTTTTGAATGATTATTTTTTATCGGCCGCAGGTTTGTCAGTTACACCAGGAACAACAATTTTGGCTTTATCTTTCAAGCCTATCATCATTTTTTCAAGTTTACGTTGTTGCAATGTGCGCTCTAAACCATCTTTTACTTTATCGTAGCTTGGTACTTGTGTAGCGCGCGAATCTACCAATTTAATGACGTGCCAGCCAAATTGTGTTTGCACAGGCGCTGATGTCACATCACCTTTTTTAAGACCTGTTACCGCATCGCTGAAAGGTTTAACCATGCCAGCAGGCGAGAACCAGCCTAAATCTCCACCTTTTTCTTTAGAGCCTGGGTCTAGAGATTTTTCTTTGGCTATTTTAGCAAAATCGCCGCCTTTTTTAATTTGTGCGATGATGTCAGTGGCTTCTGCTTCAGTTTTTACCAAAATATGACGTGCGCTATATTCTTTATCGCCTAATTCTTTTTTGTATTGTTCATAGGCATCTTTGGTCTCAGCCTCGGTTACTGGATTTTTTTTTATAAAATCCTGCAGAAAAACATTCACTAGCATTTTGCGATTGGCAAGCTCCGAGCTAGTTTGAAAATCAGCATTTTTATCTAAGCCTTGTTTTTGCGCTTCTTGGTAAGCCAGCTCTGAACCAACTAACTCGTTAATAATGGCGTTTTTCATATTATCACTTGGTGCTTGGCCACGTGCTTGCGCATCTTTCATAATGAAATCGACCCATGATTGTTTAATGGCTTTGCCATTAACGGTAGCTGCCGAGTCAGCAGCATAAACTGCTGGGGCAAAAGATAAAGTCGAAAAAGCCGCAAGTGCGATGAGTAATTGGTTGATTTTCATAAGAAATCCTTAAAAAATAATAAGTTATGTGTGTTAAATGGAGTCGTCAGGCGAAATTGCAAGTATGCTTATAGCATGAATTTGTTGCGGAATTAAGTTAGTTAAAGCCTGATAAATTAAACGATGTCGCATTATCTGCGATTTTTGCGAAAATTGCGAGCTTACGATTTTAATGCTGAAATGGCCGCCGCCAGTATTACCAGCATGGCCCTTGTGCAAAGCGCTATCGTCTTGTATTTCGAGACTCACTGGGTTAAGTGTGTCCAATCTTGTTTTTATGGTCTCAACTAAATTCATGCAATGCTTAGGGTAGTGTTTTGCGAAAAGGTTTCACAACAACGTTTGCATACGCGCCAGAGGTGACAAAGGGATCGGCTTCAGCCCAAATTTTTGCTGCGGCTAAGTCGCTAAATTCCGCCACAATTAAACTGCCGCTAAAGCCTGCCGGGCCTGGATCTACGCTGTCAATGGCAGGAAATGGCCCCGCTAAAAGTAAACGCCCTTGATTTTGTAGCTCTGCAAGCCTTGCCAAATGGGCAGGTCTAGCATTCATGCGCTTTTCAAGGCTGTTTGCAACATCTTCTGCAATAATCGCGTATAGCATTATTTCTCTTCTTCAACTGGCTCGATTAAATATTTTCTAAGCGCTATCGTTTGGGCGATAACAAATATAAGCATCATGCTGGTAACGCCAAATAGTTTGAAATTCACCCAAGTATTTAGGCTGTAATTAAACGCGACATATAAATTTAAAAAACCCAGTAGTACTAAAAATATCACCCAAGCCAAATTGAGTTTGTTCCAAATGGCAATAGGCGCATCAATCATTTTCCCCATCATCTGCTGAATAAAATTTTTCTTAAAAAAAACGTTTCCAATCAACAAAACCGCCGCACCTACCCAATACAGCACGGTCGGCTTCCACATAATATAAGTAGTATCGTGCAATAAAAGTGTAATGCTGCCCAATACGCTAATAATGGCGCCGTTTACCAGCAACATTTTATCCACTTTACCGTGGCGAATTTTGGCGTAAATAATCAACGCAAAAGTGGCGCCAATCGCGATAGCAGTTGCGGCAAAAATGCCGTAAAGCTTAAAGCCTACAAAAAATAAAATAACGGGGATTAAATCAAATAAAAATTTCATGTGGCCTTTAAAAATAACCAGTAACGTTAAAGCATAACTATCTGTAAGACCTCTATTTTGCTATGATTTAGCTATTAATGCAAAACCTGAGTATATTTTAAGCTATGACCGCTAAGATTGACCTACATTGCCACTCCACCATCTCAGATGGCAAATTTACACCGCAAGAATTGGTTGCACACGCTGCCAAAAGTGGTGTAAAAGTGCTTGCGCTGACTGATCACGATGACGTAAGTGGCTTGCAAGCGGCTCGGGAAGCCGCTGTAGAGCATGGCATTCACTTTGTAAATGGCGTGGAGATTTCGGCCATGTGGAAAAAACGCACCTTACATATTGTCGGTTTAAAAATAGATGCAGAAAATACAGCCTTAAAAACGGCGCTAGATAAAGTACGTATCGGGCGCGACGAGCGGGCGCAAGAAATGAGTGCTGGCTTGGCTAAAGTAGGTATCCATGGGGCTTACGAAGGTGCACAGGAAATTGCAAAAAAAAGTATTTTGACGCGCAGCCATTTTGCGCAATTTTTGGTGCAAAGTGGTCATGTGAAAGATGTTAAAAGTGTCTTTAAAAAATTTTTAGTCAAAGGCAAACCAGGGTTTGTTGATCATCAATGGATGAATTTGGAACAAGCAGTGGAGTTGATTGTTGGTGCGGGCGGCAGCGCGGTCATTGCACATCCGGGCAGGTACGATTTAGGACGTATCAATATGCTGCTGTTGATGCACGAGTTTAGACGTTACGGTGGCACGGCGATTGAGGTGGTGACAGGCAGCCATACGCCGCCACAGTTTCAACAGTTTGCCAAAATTGCGCATCAATTTAGCTTAAAGTGTTCTATTGGCTCGGATTATCACGGGCCAGGCTTATCTTATATGGCTATGGGCAGTGTGCCTGAACTGCCCGCAGGTTGCGTGCCAGTGTGGGATGATTGGCCAGAAAAACAATACCTTAATTAAATGGCACAGTATTTTGTCATTAACGCCGAAAATCCACAGGCACGGCTAATTAAGCACGCTGCAGAGATTTTGCGCGAAGGCGGGGTCATTGCTTATCCAACAGACTCCAGTTACGCCTTAGGCTGTATGTTGGGGTTTAAAGATGCGCAAGATAGAGTTCGCCAGATTCGCCACTTGGGTGATGACCATTTATTTACGTTGGTGTGCCGCAATTTAAGCGAGTTAAGTGTGTATGCGCAAGTGGATAACAGCCAATTTCGCTTACTAAAGGCCAATACGCCGGGCGCTTATACGTTTATTTTAAAGGCTTCGCGTGAAGTTCCACGCCGCTTGCAGCACCCTAAACGTAGTGCAGTGGGCATGCGTGTGCCTAATCACGCGGTGGTGCAGGCCCTATTGGATGAACTTGGTGAGCCGTTGTTGAGTATGACTTTGCAATTGCCGGGTGAAGACGAGCCATTGAATGAAGCGTGGGAAATTCGTGATAGATTAGAACACCAAGTGGACTTGGTGATTGATTCTGCGATCCATCACGCTGGGTTAACAACGGTGATTGATCTCACAGAAGCCGCGCCAGTATTGGTTCGCCAAGGGGCTGGCGATTCTGTGCCGTTTGGCTTATAGCTTTTAGTTTATAACTAGGAAAAATAATGGATTTTTTTGAACTATTAAACGCACTGACCACGTTGAACACCGTGCAAAGAATCACTGTTTCAGCGATTCCGATGATATTTGCAATCACCGTGCACGAAGCTGCGCATGGCTACGCGGCACGCCATTTTGGCGACATGACTGCGCAACAACAAGGTCGCATTTCACTCAACCCGCTGCGGCACATCGACCCGGTAGGCACCGTGCTTATTCCTAGCCTAACTTTATTTTTTGGTGGAATCTTTTTTGGTTGGGCCAAACCCGTACCGGTTAATTTTGGTAATTTGCGTCACCCTAAGCGCGACATGTTATGGGTGGCTGCGGCCGGGCCGGGCGCTAATTTGGCGATGGCATTTTTTTGGGCGCTGGTGATTAAATTGGCAGTTACTTTGCCCACTAATTTCACGTTACCACTAGCATTAATGGGCGCTGCAGGCATATTAACCAATACGGTATTAATGGTGCTTAACTTAATTCCGCTACCGCCGCTCGATGGCGGGCGTATCGCGGTGAGCTTGTTACCGCACAATTTGGCGGTTAAATATGCGCAAGTTGAGCGCTACGGTTTTATTATTTTAATAATCCTGCTACTCACACATATTCTTGATAAAATTATGTGGCCGTTCGTAATGGCAATTTTGGCAACAATCGCAAAAATATTTTTTTAATCATTAGGTAAATTATGGCGGTGGATAGGGTTTTATCGGGCATGCGCCCAACGGGGAATTTACATTTAGGCCATTACAACGGCGTACTCAAAAATTGGATTAAGCTTCAGCATGAGCATGAATGCCTGTTTTTTGTGGCTGATTGGCATGCGCTCACCACGCATTACGATACCCCAGAAATCATCGAAGAAAGCGTGTGGGAAATGGTCATTGATTGGCTGGCAGCGGGCGTAGATCCTGCTAATGCCACTATTTTCATCCAATCTAAAGTGCCTGAACATGCCGAATTATTTACGTTGCTCTCCATGATTACCCCGCTTAGCTGGCTAGAGCGCGTGCCTACTTACAAAGACCAGCAAGAAAAACTCGCCAGTAAAGATTTATCCACCTACGGCTTTTTGGGCTATCCGTTGCTGCAAAGCGCCGATATCCTCATTTACAAAGCCACGCAAGTGCCTGTGGGCGAAGACCAAGTGCCGCATATCGAGTTCACGCGTGAAATCGCGCGCCGTTTTAACCATATCTACGGCAAAGAAACTGGCTTTGAAGAAAAAGCGATTGCAGCGATTAAAAAACTCGGTGGTAAAAAAGGCGCAGTCTATGAAGAAATGCGTAACGCTTATCAAACAAGTGGCGATGAGGAAGCGCTGGAATCCGCGCGGGCATTGATTGAAGAGCAGCAAGGCATGAGTATGGGCGATAAAGAGCGCCTGCTTGGTTACCTAGAAGGCGGCGGCAAAATGATTCTAGTTGAGCCAGAATACAAGCTGATGCCAGCTTCGAAAATGACTGGGTTAGACGGTCAAAAAATGTCGAAAAGCTACAACAACACGATTTCACTGCGCGAAGATTTAGAAGTTGTTGCTAAAAAAATCAAAACCATGCCCACCGACCCCGCGCGCATACGCCGCACCGATGCTGGCGACCCGGTCAAATGCCCAGTATGGCAATTGCATGAAGTGTATTCCGACCAAACCATTAAAGATTGGGTGCAAATCGGCTGTAAAGGCGCAACGATTGGCTGTATTGAGTGTAAACAGCCAGTGATAGAAGCGGTGATAAAAGAACTGAAACCCATTCAAGAACGCGCCGCACAATATGCTGAAGACCCGACGCTAGTAAAAAATATTGTCGCCGAAGGCTGTGAAAAAGCCCGCAAACTTGCGCGTGAGACCATGCGCGATGTGCGTGATGTGATGGGGTTGAATTATGGCTAGGGGTTTATGATAATTAATATTGCACTTGGCATAGTACTTGCTGTGATTATTCTGCGACTGTTGCCAGATATAATTGAGCTTGGGATATCCATATTATATATTTTGTTGTTTTTAGCAATTGCAGGTTTTTTAATAAGCTGGGCAATAAGTTGGACAATAAAAAATGCTGATTCTGTTATTACTTTCTTAGTTATTGCATTAACCATTATTGTAGGTATTAAAGTGGCTCAATACATAGAACGAAAAACAGTTTTAAATAGGGATGAGTCTGGGGCATTAACTATTTTTTCCATTGCTAGTGGTTTAACTGCATTTTCCGCTGCAGTAGAAGTTTTTTCTGAAACACCAAAAGAACTAACTTCGGCATACCTGCCTATGGTGATTGGTCTTGGCATTTTAGGCGGCTATCTAATTGTTGCGATAAGAAAAAGAATTAAGCAAACGTAGGGCGGATTAGCAAAGTGTTATCCGTCTAAGGTAAGTTAAGGGCATAATTTACATATAAAAACAACAAATCAGATACTCTGCAAGCCAATACACATGCGGGTTTTAGGGCATATATTTTTAGTAAAAAAATTTAATAAGGAAAACAATGAATCATTGGTTGGCACTTACCATCGCAATTATCGCAGAAGTGATTGGCAC
>JANYCB010000076.1 GCA_025360485.1 Methylotenera sp.
GGCCGAGCAGGCCCCCCATGAAGACCAGCGGGATGAACACCGCGACCAGCGACAGGCTGATCGACAGGACGGTGAAACCGATCTGGCGCGAGCCCTTCAAGGCCGCCGCCAAGTAAACTTAACAACGGTATGCCTGCTGGTGTGTAGCGTATTGGCTCTAAGCCAATAACCACGCCACTTAACACCAAGCTGTTCAATTATTCTGCTGCCACAGCCTCAGCAACAACTGCCGGTGCGGAAACTGGCGCTTCATCTCGACTAAGCACTGATCTAGATTTCTCTTCTTTCATCATTGGGCTAGGCGCAGTGGCAGCGGTTTTGGTGCTCATGGTTAAATGACGCAAAACAGCATCGTTAAATTTAAAGCCATGCTCAAGTTCAGCCAGTGTTTCAAGGTTGCACTCGATGTTCATCAAAACGTAATGCGCTTTGTGGATTTTTTGAATTGGATAAGCCAGTTGACGACGGCCCCAATCTTCTAAACGGTGCATGGCACCGCCGCTAGCAGTAATCAGCGCACGGTAGCGCTCAATCATTGCAGGTACTTGCTCACTCTGGTCCGGATGGACGATAAAAACTACTTCATAATGTCGCATGAAATCTCCTTGTGGTTAAAGCCACCTACTATGCGTAAGTAGTGTGGCAAGGTTTGAAAGACCGCGATTATAGTCAAATTGTGTTGATTAATCAAACGGTTTTAATTAATGATGCTAGCTTGTTTAATTTTCAGTCCACTATTTCTGCAAAAACAGCTACTAAGCTAGAATTTAAAAATTATTGCTAAGGCCTAATATTGTATAAAACATATACTCTGTAAGCCGCATTAATATTGGCTTGCAGGACATGCTTTTAAATCAAGCTTTGCTATTGCTTGGCAATTCAAACGTATGTTTTGAAAGGTGAATTTCACGTAAAAAACAGCCTAATCCTATGATTAAGCTTAACATTGCAATAATAAATAGTGGTGAAACCAGCCATGACGAATCCCAACTAATGAACGAGCCTAAAAACAAAGTGCCAATCACCAGCGCCACTAATAACAGTGACAATGTGCACAGCGTAATCGCCCAATGCACCCACTCTGCGCGGCACGACAAAATATACAACTCTTGCTTATAATTAGCACAGCTAGGGGGGTTCAGCTTGCACCTGCGGTAAGTCGCACTTTTCATTTAGCGCGCGAAAACGATCTACCACACGCCCTAAACGGCCAGTTAGCACGGATAAAATTGCGCCTATGCCCGTGAGCAAGAACACTGGCGCCACGGCCAGCTGAATCACGTGCGATGCAGTTGTCACATTTTCTATCATATTTTGAATATTCTACTCCTGCGTTTAAATTGCTTCATAAAATCAAACTAAATCAGGCATTTCTGCGCCGTAAAATTTTACTCTTAACTTTTTAAGTTGGTCTCTAAAATCTGCAGCTTTTTCAAATTCCAAGTTTTTCGCGGCATCGTGCATAGCTTTTTCTAAGCGCTTCATTTCTTTGGCAATTTGTTTTTCGCTCAAGCTCTCATAATTCGCTTGATCTTGCGCAGCCTTTCGTTCTCTTAAAGCTTCATCCTTGTCATATACACCATCAATCATGTCTTTTACGCGCTTGGTGATGCCCACGGGGGTAATGCCGTTAGCTTCGTTAAAGGCCATTTGCACGCCACGACGGCGATTGGTTTCATCTATCGCTAGTTTCATGCTGCGTGTAATGCGATTGCCGTAAAAAATCACTTTGCCATTGATATTGCGTGCCGCGCGGCCTGAGGTTTGAATTAAGCTGCGTTCTGAACGTAAAAAACCTTCTTTATCAGCATCCAGCACGGCTACCAACGATACTTCAGGGATATCCAAGCCTTCACGCAGCAAGTTAATGCCAACCAGCACGTCAAATTCGCCCAAACGTAAATCACGAATAATTTCAACACGCTCAACCGTATCAATATCACTATGTAAATAGCGCACTTTTACGCCGTGTTCGGCCAAATAATCAGTCAAATCTTCTGCCATGCGTTTAGTCAGCGTGGTCGCCAGTACGCGCTCACCAACAGCCACACGCAGCTTAATTTCACCAAGCAAATCATCTACTTGCGTATCGGCTGGTTTCACCGTAATTTCAGGATCAATCAAACCAGTCGGCCGCGCAATCATCTCCACCACTTGTTGTTGGTGATTTTTTTCGTATTCGGCAGGTGTTGCAGAGATAAACACGCATTGGCGCATAATGCGCTCGAACTCTTCAAACTTCAGGGGGCGATTATCCAGGGCGGAAGGCAGCCGCCAGCCGTAATCCACCAAATTCGTCTTACGCGACCAATCGCCTTTATACATACCGCCAATTTGCGGCACCGTGACGTGACTTTCGTCAATAATCATCAACGCATTATCAGGCAAATAGTCGATGAGCGTTGGCGGTGGATCGCCCGCATTGCGGCCAGATAAATGCCTTGAGTAGTTCTCGATACCTTTGCAAAAGCCAATTTCGTTGAGCATTTCCAAGTCAAAGCGCGTGCGCTGCTCGATACGTTGCGCTTCAACCAGTTTATTCTCTTTAATGTACCAAGCCACACGGTCTCTAAGTTCTGTTTTTATCTTTTCAATCGCTTTAATCGTGGTCTCGCGCGATGTTACGTAATGACTTGAAGGATATATCGTAAACCTTTGAATTTTATTAAAAATTTGTCCAGTCAAAGGGTCGAACAAAGTGATGGAATCGACTTCATCGTCAAACAAGCTTAAGCGTACTGCAGTTTCGTTATTTTCGGCAGGGAAAATATCAATCACATCTCCACGCACCCTAAAACTGCCGCGGCTAAAATCAAAATCATTACGGTCGTATTGCATACCTATCAAGCGTTGTATGGCAATTTCGCGGCTGAGTTTATCTCCTTGCCTTAGATGCAGCACCATACCGTGATAATCGGTCGGGTCGCCAATACCGTAAATCGCAGAAACCGACGCGACAATAATGCTATCTTCGCGCTCCAATAACGCTTTTGTGGCCGAAAGTCGCATCTGCTCGATGTGCTCGTTGATGCTGGAATCTTTCTCAATAAACAAATCGCGCGAAGGTACATAAGCTTCTGGCTGATAATAATCGTAATAGCTGACGAAATATTCCACCGAATTATTCGGGAAAAACTCGCGGAATTCAGAATATAATTGAGCTGCAAGCGTTTTATTGGGTGCCATCACAATGGCTGGACGACCAAGCCTGGCAATGACATTGGCCATAGTATAAGTTTTGCCAGAACCTGTCACACCCAGTAAAGTTTGAAATTTTAAACCGTTATTAATGCCTTGCGTCAGTTTTTCGATAGCCGCAGGCTGGTCGCCAGCGGGCAAAAACGGCTGGTGCAGTTGATATTTACTATTAGGAAAGGTGGCAAACACGTTTTTTGCAATCCATTAAATCAACCTAATATACTAACAGGCTTTGCATCTTCATTTAGTAAGATATTCTGCGAACTTTGCTGTAAAGTATCTGTCATCAATAATACAAACGATAATCAATCACACTTTGGGGGAATTCATGCGCACACTTTACCTTGCCGCAGCCTTGCTGGCTACTATTCAACCTGCTCTCGCATTTGATAATGCAAAGATGATGGATGCCGTTTTTAGCGTGGTAATGGTGCGCGGCTATAATGCTACCGGCGGCTTGGCCTACGGCTCTGGCGTTGTAGTGGGCGACAACAAAGTGATCACCAATTGTCATGTATTGCGTGCCACCAAACAGCCTTGGGTTTCGCGTGGCGAAGACGCTTACTTAATCGCAGCGGTTAAAGCCGATGCTTGGCACGATTTATGTCTGGTTACAACCAATTACATGCCTTTTAAACCAGCTATTATTGGAAATAGCGTTGATTTAAAACGTGGTCAGGAGATTGCAGCCATTGGCCACTCCAATGGCGTACCTACCCCGCTAACCAGCTATGGTGCAGTTAAAGCGCTTTACGACGCCGATGAAGGCAAGATTATTCGCAGCTCAGCCAATTTTTCGCTGGGTGCAAGCGGTAGCGGCTTATTTGACATGGATGGAAAATTAGTTGGTATCAACACCTTTAAAACGGCTGGGCGCGGCGGCAGTATTCACTATGCGCTACCCATTGAATGGCTAGCTCAGCTAGAAAAACAACCTGAAATGACTACTTTCCCCATCTCAGGCAAAGCTTTGTGGGAAGAAGACGAAGACAAAAAACCGTTCTACATGCAAGTAGCAGTGCCAGAGGCGCGTGGAGATTGGCCTAAACTGTCACAAGTGGCCGAAAAATGGACACAGGCGGAGCCAAAAAGCACTGAAGCTTGGTATGAACTCGGTTTAAGTTTAGAAAACAACGCAAAACTAGAAGAGGCAGAAAAAGCCTACAAACAATCGATAAGCCTTGATAGCACCAATTTTGATGCACTCATGCGGTTAGGCGCACTTGCTAAAACGCGCGGCGATGCAGCTGAAATGCACCGCATTCAAACCGTATTAATGGACATTAATAAAGATTTGGCAGCTGAATACAGCGAAATGTTGGGTTGCAGCGCAGCTTGTTAACGTAAGCTCATATTCCTAAAACGCGCTTTTATGCGTAAAATAACGCCTATTCGCCATTTAACATGATTTAAAGTTACGTTTTAAGGAAAGCGCATTTTGTCTCACTCACAAGTTTTATCACACCGCGTTCAAGCCATTAAAGAATCTCCTACCCTTGCCATTACTGCAAAAGCCGCTAAATACAAGGCTGAAGGCCGCCCTATTATTGGCTTGGCCGCCGGAGAACCAGATTTTGATACGCCGCAACACATTAAAGATGCAGCCAAAGCCGCCATTGACGCAGGCTATACCAAATACACGCCTGTGAGTGGCATCCCCAGCCTTAAAAGAGCGGTTGTGGCTAAATTTAAAAACGAAAACGGTTTTGATTACACCGTAAACGAGGTGATTGTTGGCGTGGGTGGCAAGCAAACCATTTTTAATCTATGCCTTGCAGTGCTTAATAAGGGAGATGAAGTCATCATCCCCGCGCCGTATTGGGTCTCATACGCCGATATCGCCATGGTAGCCGAAGCTGTACCTGTGATTATCGATTGCGGTATTGAGCAGGGCTTTAAACTACTTCCTGCACAATTAGAGGCGGCCATTACGCCAAAAACTAAACTGGTGATGTTTAACTCTCCTTCCAACCCCACTGGTGCCGTATATAACCTTGAAGAATTAAAAGCCTTAGGCGAAGTGTTACTTAAACACCCCAACATATTGGTGGCGACAGATGACATGTACGAGCACGTGAATTTAACGGGCGAAAAGTTCTACAACATACTCAATGCTGCGCCTGCGCTAAAAAGCCGCTGTATCGTGCTAAATGGCGTTTCTAAGGCCTATTCGATGACGGGTTGGCGCATTGGTTACGCCGCAGGGCCAGCTTACATTATTAAAGCCATGGAAATTTTACAAAGTCAATCCACCAGCAATGCTACTTCCATCTCGCAATACGCGGCAGAAGCTGCATTAAGCGGCCCGCAAGAATGCATTAAGCCCATGGTGGCCGCGTTCAAAGAGCGTCATCAATACGTAGTAGATCGTTTCAACGCGATGCCAGGCTTACGCTGCCTAATGGCGGGTGGCGCATTTTACGCCTTCCCCGACGCGCGCGAAGCTATTGCAACTTTGCATAAAGCTGGAAAAATTGGTGCCGCGACCGATATGGCGCTGGCAGAATATCTACTTGAAAAGTTTGATGTTGCAGTGGTGCCAGGCTCTGCGTTTGGCGCTGAAGGCTATTTCCGCATTTCATTCGCCACCAGCATGGATAATTTAAAAAACGCGTTAGATCGCATTGCCAAGGCGCTCGAATAAGCTATCGCGCTAATTTAGCTACTTTTTATCGCCGAATAAACCTTTAAACTTGTCCAGCGCCCCGCCCGCCTTAATGCCCAAGCTGGTACCTACGCCCGGGCCTAAAATCGCAGTACCAGCTAGCGCACCAGCCAGCGCCGCTTTTGAAGGCAACACCACAGGATGTTCCACTGTGCCAGAAACCTCTAGCGGAACGGTAACCAAATTCACACTGCGCTTTACTTTAACTTGCACTGCGCCATCTAATTCTTTTTTAGGGCTTATTTTAATTTGGCCTGTAGCAGAAATTAAGCCCGAACTAATTTTTAGCTGACTCAAGCGATATTGCTTGCCTGCGCTATTAAATATGCCAGAAAACTCATCAAACTGCGTTTCGCCGCCACCTTGACCCTGCTTGATTAACAAACTTGCCACTTTCACTAAATCTAAGCCGTGCAGCACACCATTATTTACTTTAAATTGAAAGTTAGTCTGTAAGTTATCTGATAACTGGCTAGCATCCTTAGCCCCGGCAGAAAAATTGCCTTTGCCAAATAAATTTCCACTCAAAAAAACCGCCTTGCTTATCAAGATGCTTGGCTGTTGCACCGATAAATTATCCACACTTAAATTGCCACTTGTCTTCCAGTTTGTCTTTCCATTATTTTCTTGCCAACTCAGCACAGTATCGCCCGTTAATTTACCACCATACAGCGTGACATCTATCTTGGGAATGCTTAACTTGTTGTCTTTTAAGTGCATTTCAAGCTTAGCTTTATCAATCAATAACGGCAAACCTACTGGCAGCGTCCATTTACTCGCATTCACCGTTATCAGCTGCTCGTCACCATTTGGCGTGACTTTAGGTGTCACATTGGCTTTCAGCTTGCCGTCCACAGTTTCAACTACTGCAGATTCCAACTTATTATCGCCTGCCAGTGTGGCATCTGCATTCATGGCGGGATATTTTGCATCAGGCCAAATGAGTTGTAAGTCATTGATTTTAATATGGCGAATATTAACCGCGGCGGCCTCGCTACTCTCTGATTTATTGGTAGATAATGCAGAAATAAAATCTAAAGCGGCCTTCTTCATAACAGGTTTACTAATATTTAAATCGATTATTCTAGTGGCAGAAAACAAAGACCCAAGAGTAGGAATCACCACCAAGCTTTCGACTTTAAGTTCTTGATTTTTTCCAACAACGATGTCACTGGCAACCACGCGCGGGCTGGGCAACAAGAACAAATGTGCTGAATTTATAGTAACTGACTGCCCTAGTTTTTCACTTGCTATCTTTTCCGCCTGATGCAAATACGTCTGCATGGGAATTAAAAAAGGTAAAATAAGCAGCAAGCCAATAACCAGGGCTGCACCAATTAATATTTTTTTATATTTATTCAGCATTTAAGTGCTAAATTATACGCTTAAATGATTGACCAAAAAGCGCTAAGCCAGTATTATCACGCCTTCACAAGTCCTACCGATTCCTCGATAGCTCAGCCGGTAGAGCAACGGACTGTTAATCCGTGTGTCCCTGGTTCGAGCCCAGGTCGAGGAGCCAAATACTTAAAGCCTCACAGCAATGTGGGGCTTTTTTCATATTCAATAGTAGCCATTATAGTAGACTTAATATTGAACTAGCCTAAGGACAAGGCAGTAGCATTTAAATAACAGTCGCACTTTCCATATCGTACTAGCCCTAATGGGCTATTGCCAGACAACTTCTACTTGGGATATTGTGCATATCATAAGCATAAAGTGAATTATAAGTAGAAAGTTGCAATCATGAAGTTCAAAAAATTAGTTTATCTTGTGGTGGGAATGTTATTGAGTGGTTTTTTTGCGTTGTCGGCTCAAGCCAATATAATCGTTTCTACTGGCTACTATTATGAACAAAGCTTACCAACTTACTTACCAGATCCATGGTATGGCAGTAGTGTAATTACTAATTTCAATGGTGACACGGGTTTAGCTAGTTCATCTAAACCAGATGAATCAGCAGTACTAATTTTCAATAATACTTCTCAGGCTATTGCCCTTACCTCATTCTACATAAATACTGGTTCTAATACATTTAATGAATGGGCAAGCTTTATCGGAGGTGGGGAGTCTATAGCTGCTGGTAAGGGTGTGATTTTTTCTGGAACTTCTTCATTCCATATGGATGGCAGCGATGATGGAATATTTGATAACACCACCGAAATCAACTGGACCATTAATGGGATTTCTGGATCGGCAGTAGATACTACTGGAGTGCTAACTGGTTTTGGTCTTGATCCTAATAATTCAAATGATGAATCTCACCCATGGTACCAAATCGCGAGCGTTTCAGCCGTCCCAGAACCAGAAACTTATGGCATGATGTTGATGGGTCTTGGCATGATTGGCTTTATTGCATGTCGTCGCAGTGGCAGCCAGGCATAAGTATCACGTATTTTGGCAAGAATGACGGGAGCTTCTGTTCCCTTTTTTATTTGTAGTTTCCATATTATGCAAACCATTATATCTTTGCCGCCGTTCATTGTTGTTCCATATATGACAGCTATTGGACGAACTTCGACCGTTCATCACAAAGTGCAAAGCCACCCTATACTGTCGTACAACGACTCAAGCAAAGGTGTTTTGGTTGAGCGGAATATCACTTTACTCTTGGCCTAATCTCTTACCAGTCAAATGAAAGTGTAGATAACCAACTAATTGTTTATCAGGACCATTCGTGTAAATCCGATAATCCTGCAATCCATCCTTCTCTATCAACTGACGTGCCGTTAAGAACAGATCGGTTAAATAGGCTTCATCTTCAATGGAAATTTTACCGATATCTTGAATATCCTTCTTTGGTACGAGAACGTAGTGGGCATTTGTCTTGGACATGGAAACAGATATTGCGAAGGTCTTATCCGTTTCCAAGACAACCAAAGGAACTGTTTCCAAATGCCCAGAAAGGTCCCGGATTCCCACCGACGCTAGGAGTCCCATAATGTCCTTTGGATTCCATGGTTTTCGAACTGGTGGCAACTCCAGCGGCGCGTTTGGAATAGGACGATGGATTGAAGCTGCCCCAAACAAAAAACCTGCTGAGAAGGCAACCAAGATCACCACTATGAGTTTAAATTTATTCATTCGATTGCACACGCCTAACGAAGTATTAATTTAGAGAGACGTAGCCTGATTGATTTAGTTCTAAATCAAGAACTCAATTTACAAAGAATAAGTGGCTGTTAATCTGTGTGCCCTGGTTCGAGCCCAGGTCGAGGGGCCACATATTTAAAGGCTAGCGCTTAGGCATTGGCCTTTTTCATTACTGATTTACCGCAGCTAAATCGTAACCTTCGAACTTCTAATCCAGCCGATGTGCAAAAATCGCTATGTGTGATAGCGCACAGACCACTTTAGAACGAAAATGAAATGATATGCACACCACGCAAGAAGGCTTAGATCATGAAAATCAAGCTCGGCGATATCAATCACAATTGGGACTTCTAAACATGTCGAATAGTGACAATGCCTAAATCTCATAAAGACAGTAGTCACCATCGTTTTAACCACATTATTTGCCACATCAACCACCTTAGCAATTGCCGATGAATCTGTAGTAGTTGCCAAGCCTTTGGCAAGAATTGAATTGGTTAACACATCAGCAGAATCAACTACTGATAATACAAACATAGATTTTTCAATTGATAATCAGGCTAACAAAAGTTATCTGATTCCAGCAGTCGAAATTATTGGATTTGATTTTCTTTTAAATCAGTTTAATCGGCACTACAGCGGCATTTCAGATTACGACTCAAATTTATCTACAATTCGACACAACTTACATAGCAGTTGGGATGACGACAAAGACCCTTTCAGTATTAACCAGCTAGGCCATCCATATCAGGGTTCCATCTATCATGGTTTTGCCAGATCAGTAGGCCTTAATTATTGGGAATCAATAGGTTACACCTTGGCCGGAAGCGGCTTTTGGGAAATCGCGGGCGAAAAAGTACCGCCTTCAAAAAACGATATGATTTCGACAGGTTTTGGTGGCTCTTTTCTTGGTGAAGCCCTATTCAGAATGTCGAGTCTTGTGCTTGAAAAAGGTGGTAGCACGCCTAGCTTTTGGCGTGAGACTAGTGCGGCATTAATCTCACCTGCAGCTGGGTTTAACCGTCATGCATTTGGCGATAGATTCGATTCAGTCTTCGAGAGCAATGATGCCAGCTATTACAGCCGCCTACAGCTTGGACTCAGTAATACCATTAGCGGCCACCCTGGTACGGCAGATGAAATTAAGAAAAATGATGCGCAATTAGACTTTATGCTTGGCTATGGCCTGCCAGGTAAACCTGGTTATTCCTATACGCGCCCTTTCGATTATTTCGTATTTCAAACCACAGCTTCAAGCGCCAATGTATTCGAAAATGTAATGACCCGCGGTTTACTGTATGGAACTGATTATCAGGCGGGGGGGGAAACTACCGAGGATTGTGGGGCTTATATGGCAGCTATGACTATATTTCTCCGCAAACTTTCCGCATTTCCAGCACAGCATTGTCGCTTGGCACCACTGGCCAGTTATGGCTAAGTGAAGCTATTGCACTGCAAAGCACGGTTATGGGAGGTATAGGCTACGCTGCGGTTGGCACCAACAATGGGAAAACTGAGGTAGATTATCATTATGGTGTGGCGCCGCAAGGTTTGGCTGCTTTACGCGTTATTTATGGTAAACAAGCTTCTATTGACATCACTGGTCGTGAATATTTTGTCAGTGATATCGATAACGCACACGTAGGTGGACACGACAACATCGTTCGCACGGATATAGCCTTTACCTACCGAGTCTATGAAAAACACGCCATTTCGTTAAAGTATCAATGGAACCAACGTGATGCAACTTTTCCTGCGCTAGAAGATAGAAAACAGTCAACTGGCACGCTGGGCATCTACTATACATTTTTGGGTCATGATGGTTTTGGTGAGACAGATTGGCGATAGCGGCGCAAATATTTGACTGAAGTGATTGTGAAGGCGATAGATTAACTAAAATGGAATAGCGATGCCCTGCAATCCCTATGGATATTGCCTTGCAGGGCATCTATTCCACGTTTAAAACGTATTTTTAGCTTAGCAAGCCAATCTTTTCTAGTTGTTTAGCTAATGCATCTTGCGTATGAAGGTGTTCAAGATTTAACGCTAAAAATGCCTCAATGCGTTTGCGCAATATTAAATAAGCCTTTTCAAAAGCCGCATCAATCTCGACATCTGTTACTGTGGCTGTTGCATGGTCTTCCACGCCCCAATGCTCCCTAGTTACTCTGCTTAAATAGACTGGGCAAGTCTCGCCTGCTGCGTTGCCACACACGGTGATCACAATATGTGGCTTTACTGGTAACGCCTCCATGATTTGCTATAACAACCTGCTGCGGAAATTCCATTTTTCTTAAGTAACGTGATTGCGCGTGGATGCACCTCACCCGTGGGTTTGCTGCCTGCGCTCATGGCGTGCATGCCCGCAGGGCAAGTGCATTAAATGTGGCTTCTGCCAATATTGAGCGACATGAGTTGCCTGTACATAAAAATAGAATGTTCATAGCATGTTAGCTTTGCACAGTCTGCACGTTTGGTAAACTAGTGCGGGCAATTGATATGCTTAAATTATTTACGCTGTTAAGACAATGATTGCCAAATTTAACTGTTAGACTTCAGGCGTGACTAACTTTAATGATTGAAGTATGAAAAAGATTGATTTGCGTGTAAAGCCACTAATATTTGCTTGTTGCGCGCTGGTAATTACAGTGATGGCCATCATACCCAGGGCAGATCTGCCCGATGCTTTAGATTTTTGGGATAAAGCACAGCATGTGTTGGCATTTTCTACGCTGGCATTTACGGGCAGCTTGGCGTATCCAAAATCAACAAAAGTGGTTTATAGCGGCTTAATTGTGTATGGCGCGATGATAGAGCTGATTCAGAAATATCTAACTGCGACACACCTCGGCAGCATGCGCGATTTGTTGGCAGATTGTCTTGGTTTGGCACTTGGTTTTGTCATTTATTGTGTCATTGACCGATTTGCTAAGCAGGTAACCGACTGAATTTTAGCCGATTTTTATCTAGGACTAACTGAGGCTACTTTTAGTGCAACCTTACTGTGTCAAAAAATCTTGAGTTTGCCATAAGCGCTATTTTGGCAAAGGGCTGTTTGATATTTTTAGCGGCTGTTTTTCTAATTTGGAATGCATCTTCAGCCAGCATTAATCGTTTAAGCTGAAGCGGCGATATAAATTGCCTTGTAGCCGTTAATAAATCTAACTGCATTATCTTAGCGCTAGAGGTGTGCACGTAAACGGCTTGATGCACAAGCTCGGCATGAGTTAAGTAAGGCACATGGTATACGCGTCTTTTTTTGGCGAGTTTATCTAACACAATAAAGCACTCGTCTTTAACACTTACGTGTAATAATTCCCACCTTTTTTCATCATTGTAAGCTGGCATTTCAGTGCGCCGTTAATAATTAAGATAATTCTTACAATGCACTAAATTAAATCTTATGTCAACACTAACGGGAAAATATGCCTTTTAGTTAAAAATATTCTTCATTCCCGTGGGATACTAAAACGCAAAAGGTGTTTTTTTAAGTTATTGATAAAACTTTTGTTCAACTTGCAAGTCAATAACCTTTGCCAATAAAAAATTTATTCACAAGGTAGGAGTAATCATGCATAAAAAATCCCCAAGTAAAATTCTGGTCAGTTCAATTCTAGTCGCATTTTCGCTGGGCGGTTGTTCCATGCTTTCAGATATGACAAAAACTCAACAAGACACAGCTAAAGGCGCAGGTATTGGTGCTGCAGGAGGTGCTGTAGTAGGTGCAGTCGCTGGCGGTACCAAAGGTGCGGTGATTGGCGCAGCCGTTGGTGGAGTGGCCGGTGGGGTTGTTGGTAATGTA
>JANYCB010000089.1 GCA_025360485.1 Methylotenera sp.
GGGCCTAATACTTTTTTGTCCACGCTATGGCAAGCTAAACAACCACTTTTTTGTGCCAGTGCTGATGCATCGGCAGCATAAGCATTACCAGCCAACAACACGGCTGCTGCTGCAATCATTGATAATAAAACTTTCATGCTATCTCCTTGAATTCTTTTAAAAAAACTTGCAAATTTTTGCAACCAGCATCATACCAACAATTTACAAATTAACAATAGCCATTATAGAGTTTTTAATACTTCTTGCAAATCATTCATACTTGGCTCACAAATAACGTCTTTACACACCCAAGCGTTGACATCATCTGAACAATTTCTTTGCAAGGTTGGTGGCAAGTTTTTTGCGTTTTCATCGAGATAGAGAAATAAATGATGCGGCATGTAAGTTTGATTAATTTTTTCGCGCCAAACCGCCATTTTATTGGCTTTTCCACGTACTATTAGCATAGTTGGCGGCGTTAAAAATTCTTCTAATGCATGACATAAACTTGCGCACGCCGCAGGATTATTCGCCATGCTGCTATCAAATGCTTTAAGCACACGTTCAGCTGCTTGTAAATAACGTGGCTCGCCCAAAATATGCCCCAACTTTTGCAACGCGACTGCCGTGATACCATTGCCATTTGGCGTGGCATTGTCGTAACCCTGCTTAGTGCGATGAATTAAGGTTTCGTGCGAATGACTGGTGAAATAAAAACCACCGTCTTCACTTTCAAAATCTTCAATTAATATTTCTGCCAAATCTTGTGCGAACTCTATATCCTCGGCTCGGTAATTGGCTTGTAAGCATTCAATAAGTGCATCTAATAAAAATGCATAGTCATCTAAATAGGCGTTTAAATGCGCATGATAATTGCCCTTGCCATCATCCTTGCAAGTCGCCAATAATCTTTGGTTTATCCATAATCTTTCACGAATAAAATCGACAGCATCTTGTGCTAACTTTATCCAATCTGGTCGATTAAATATACGCCCTGCCCTCGCTAACCCTTTGATTGCCAATGCGTTCCAGCTTGTTAAAATTTTGTCATCGCGCCCTGGGTGCGGGCGTTTTTCACGCGCAGTAAATAATTTCTTTTGCGCGCTCTTTAAAAGGTTTACTTTTGCATGCTCTGGAAGCCGCACCAGATAAGGGTTCCAGGCATGCCCTTCAAAGTTGGCTGCGCGATCAAAACCAAAGCATTGACTTGCCACAATAAACTCTTCAGGTGTAAGCAGGGCTTTAACTTCGGCGGGTTGCCAAACGTAAAACGCGCCCTCTTCGCTGTGGCCTTGACTATCTATTGAATCTGCATCTAGTGACGAATAAAAAGCGCCATTTTTATCGCGAATTTCATGCTGCAACCAAGCCACGGTTTCTTCTATAATTTGTTGATAACGTTCGTTTTTGCTTATTTGCCAAGCATCCGTATACAAAAAAAGTAACTGTCCGTTATCGTAGAGCATCTTTTCAAAATGCGGAATATTCCAGCGCTCATCTACACTGTAACGACAAAATCCACCACCAATTTGGTCGTAAATACCACCGTTCGCCATGGCTGATAGCATTTGCAACGCCATTGACTCAGCGCGATTATTGCCATTTTTGGCTTGATGTAATAACAAAGTAATGTCAGCTGGATTAGGAAATTTTGGTGCACCACCAAAACCACCATGCTCAAAATCAAAGTTACTCTCAAGTGAAGTGAACGCTAACTTTAAAGTGTTTTCATTAGCGCTTAATATATTGCTAGGAGAAGGAATGGTACGTTTTAGCGCCTCGGCCAATTGGTTATTTTGAATCGCTAAATCCTCTTTACGCTCATGATAAAACTGTGCCACTTTCGGAATTAAATCAGCAAACCCTGGCAATTGATAACGCGGTGTTTTAGGGAAATAGGTACCCGTAAAAAATGGCTCTTGATTCGGCGTTAAAAACACCGTGAGCGGCCAACCGCCGCTTCGCTGCGATAGCATGCTGTGTGCGGTTTGATAGATTTGATCAATATCCGGACGTTCTTCACGATCCACTTTAATATTGATAAAGTGTTTATTCATGATTGCGGCTACATCGGCATCTTCAAACGATTCGTGCGCCATGACATGGCACCAGTGACAAGCAGAATAGCCGATCGAAAGTAATATTGGTTTATCTTGTTCGCGTGCCAAAGCAAGCGCTCGCTCACCCCATGGATACCATTCCACGGGGTTGCTGACATGTTGCAGTAGGTAAGGACTAGTCTCCCCTGCAAGATGATTATGCATAAAGTCTAAAGCGTTTCTATAGAGTACTCAGCACTAATCACATGGGTACGACCAGGATTAATCACCACCATATTATCCAAGGCATTCGTGGTTTCTACACACACGGACTTCCGCCACTCATCTGGTTCTCCCATATCACTCATTTGTGTTACTTTTTCGGCACCTGGGCTCCACACCACAGTAGTGTCACTGCCAGATTTCGATACATGGATGATGCGGTTGAAACCAGTATCATGTATAGCACAATCAATGCTATGGTTAATGTACACACGGTCGAACTCTCCGCCATCGAACGTAAGGGAACCATGTTCGACATGACGCTCATATTTAAGAATCTTGTCTGCATATACGCAGTCTTGCATCCCTTTGATTTTAATATTCTCAATATCACTAATGTTTAGATAAGTGTGAAATGCTTCGCCAATCACGAAAGGATGATCAGCTTTGTTAGTTGTCGACATTTCAATACGCAACCTGCGGCCAATAGTAATGGTAACGCTTAGCGCGTAGGGATACGATAGTTGGCGCTTCGCTTCTGGCGTATCCATCATCTCCAAAATAATACGCGTGGCGCCAGTAGGCGTTGCGTCAATATCCGCTACACGCCAAGGGATAACGCGCGCAAAGCCATGCGGACAATAACTACTATCCGTAGGATGCGCACCAAACCATGGCCAACAAATTGGGATGCCCCCACGAATTGAGCGGGCCTTTACAAAGCGTGCGTTACTTGAAAGCCATAATACTGGCTGGGTTAAAAACTTTGGTTGCCAACCAATAACGTGGGCACCTTGCAAGGCAACTCTTCCTGTCGCAAGTGGGTTGTCAATTTCCAGATACTGCAGACCATCCTCATCTTGCGTTTGCAAAACGTGGGCATGAAGTTTCAATCGCTTATGAGTTACTGGTAAATTTGTTTTTACTGTCGTTTCCGCATCCATCACATCAGCCTTAATATTAAATATACTATTTTTCTATTTGAGAAACATCACGCACTGCGCCACGCGCTGCGCTCGTGCTCATTGCTGCGTATGCACGCAAAGCAGGCGAAACATGACGTTCGCGATTAACTGGTTTCCACGCCGCTTTACCTTTAGCTTCCATTTTTGAGCGCCTATGCGACATTTCTTCATCCGAAATCGCCAAATGGATGGTGCGATTTGGAATATCAATTTCAACCGTATCGCCCTCTTCTACCAAACCAATCGCGCCGCCTTCTGCCGCTTCTGGCGAAGCATGGCCGATTGATAAGCCTGAAGTACCGCCCGAAAAACGCCCATCTGTAAACAACGCGCATACTTTACCCAAATCTTTCGATTTTAAATACGAAGTTGGATAAAGCATCTCCTGCATACCGGGACCGCCTCGCGGGCCTTCGTAACGAATCACAACCACATCTCCTGCAATTACTTTATCGGCAAGAATGGCTTCAACTGAAGCGTCTTGTGATTCAAAAATACGCGCACGGCCAGTAAATTTCAAAATACTTTCATCCACACCTGCGGTTTTGACGATGCAACCATCTAGCGCAATATTGCCATACAGCACCGCCAAACCTCCATCTTTAGAATACGCATGGGCAATATCATGAATGCAGCCTTCTGCGCGGTCGGTATCTAAATCTGGCCACAACATGCTTTGGCTAAAGGCGATGGTTGTAGGAATGCCTCCTGGCGCTGCGCGGTAGAATTTTTTCACGTCCTCGTCAGAAGTAGTAGTAATGTCCCACTTATCCAATGCCGCCCCCATACTGGCGGAATGCACAGTTGGAATATCGCGATGGATCAAACCACCTTTGCTTAACTCTGCCAAAATCGACATAACGCCACCTGCACGGTGTACGTCTTCCATGTGGTATTTTTGCGTAGCAGGCGCAACCTTACTTATACATGGTACTTTGCGCGAAATTCTATCGATATCACTCATGGTGAAATCTAATTCCGCTTCATGTGCGGCAGCCAACAAATGCAATACTGTATTAGTCGAGCCGCCCATTGCAACATCCAAGCTCATGGCATTTTCAAATGCTTTTAGTGTGGCAATATTTCGTGGTAAGACGCTGTAATCATCTTCCTCGTAATGGCGCTTCGCTAGCTCGACAATCAAACGCCCAGCCTGCAAGAATAATTGTTTACGTGCGCCATGTGTGGCAAGCGTAGAGCCGTTCCCAGGCAAGCTCAAACCTAGCGCTTCGGTTAAGCAATTCATTGAGTTTGCGGTAAACATGCCCGAACAAGAACCGCACGTCGGGCAAGCCGAGCGCTCAATCGCATCCGATTTTTCATCCGAAACTTTGCTATCGGCCGCAGCCACCATCGCATCGACTAAATCCAGTTTTAATGTATCGCCTTGCCAATTCACTTTGCCCGCTTCCATCGGCCCGCCTGATACGAATACCACTGGGATATTTAAACGAAGCGCCGCCATCAGCATACCAGGGGTAATTTTATCGCAATTCGAAATACACACTAAAGCATCTGCACAGTGTGCATTGACCATGTATTCCACGCTGTCAGCAATTAAATCGCGGCTAGGTAAGCTATACAACATGCCACTGTGGCCCATGGCGATACCATCATCTACCGCGATGGTGTTGAATTCTTTTGCTACACCGCCTGCACGCTCGATTTCGCGCGCAACCAATTGACCTAAATCTTTTAAATGTACGTGGCCTGGCACAAATTGCGTGAATGAATTAGAAATTGCGATAATTGGTTTCTCAAAATCACCATCTTTCATCCCCGTGGCGCGCCAAAGCGCGCGGGCGCCTGCCATGTTGCGGCCGTGGGTAGTAGTACGAGAACGATAAACGGGCATGTATAACCTTTACTAAATAAGACTGTATAATTTAAGCCATATATCTCCATTTTACAGCAAACTTAAGACTAAATATGCAAAACAATATTTTCATACATCCACAATTTGACCCTGTTGCCATCCATATTGGTTCCTTTGGCATCCATTGGTATGGATTGATGTATTTAATTGGCTTTTTGGCCTTTTTACTATTAGGAAGATATCAAATCAAACACAAAACTTGGTTTGGCTGGAATAACCAAATGCTTGATGATGCCCTATTCTACGGGGCTTTGGGTGTAATTTTAGGTGGAAGAATCGGTTATGTTCTGTTTTACCAATTTAGTAGTTTTATGCAACACCCGCTGGATATTTTTAAAATTTGGCAAGGCGGCATGAGTTTTCACGGCGGATTTTTAGGCGTTTTAACTGCCATGTTTTTCTTTACTAGAAAATATCCGCAGCCTTGGTTGAAAATTATGGATTTCGTCGCGCCCCTTGTGCCTATTGGCTTGGGGGCAGGTCGTATGGGGAACTTCATCAATGGCGAATTATGGGGTCGCGCAACCAACTCCAATTTCGGCATGATATTTCCGCAAGCTGATAACATCGTGCGTCACCCTTCACAATTGTATGAGTTTGCCTTAGAAGGTATCGCCTTATTTTGTATTCTGTGGTGGTTTTCACGCAAACAGCGCCCTGTAGGTGCAATATCGGCGTTGTTTTTAATCGGCTACGGTGGTTTTAGATTTTTAGTTGAATTCACCCGAGAACCCGATAGTTATTTAGGCTTACTGCAATTAGGCTTAAGCATGGGCCAATGGTTGAGTTTGCCGATGATATTGCTAGGTATTTGGATGTGGTTTCAAGCCAACCGACTACGATTTAATTGACTCAGGATTTAAATCACTACCCTCGAATTTTTATCGACGAAAAACCAACAATGTGATTAATTTATCATCGCTTAATTTTACTCAAGAGTTCTCAATCAAAAGCAACTATTCTAAAAATCAATAAGTTAACTTTTTAAATGCTTTAAATTTCTGACCAAGACTTTGGCATGGACTTTGCATATTCATAACCATAGCCAACTTGGAAGGAAATGAAATGAAAAACTTAATTAATAAAATTTTTAAAAAAGAACCGCAATTTAATTACATCATTGCGGAATATCAGCCAAATAAAATACAAGCGTTAGAATCAAGCATAAAAATTACAGAATACGAGGTTGACGGGCAGCTTGAGCACGACGAAATGGAAATCGATAAGATCTACCAGAATGTTTAAGTAGACATTTTTGCTAACAACAGCGCCGCATGCCTCTCCACTTGCTATCTTGCCACTGTTTAAAGTAGGCTTCTCGGCTCAAGGGCGGTTCTAAGTTTTCCTGCGCTGCTTGATGCTCAGCATAGTGCTTTAAATAACGCTCATACGCATCGTCACCCGAAAGTTGGCGAATGTTTTGCCACAGAACACTAACTCTTTTTAGCATCAATCTCTCACCCACAAGTCATCTAATTGTGTTGGTCTGTGCGGCACTTCAGATAGGGGCAATACGGGCTTGCCAGCGCAATGCCGCATGCATACGGCCAACATATCAATAATCACAATCCATAACACCGCCACAAAAAATACCGTTAAATAAGCATCTAAATGCTGATTGAATATTAGTTGCGGCGCAACGGCGGCTTTATCCGCAGGTAAGGCGCCTGCAGCTAGTTTCGTGCTTAAATCATTGGCGGCGGCAAAAAAACCGACTCTTATATCATCGCTAAATATCTTTTGATACGCAGCCGTTGTTGTAATCATCACCAACCAAGTGAGTGGCAACGCCGTTACCCAAGCATATTTTAATTTGCCCGATTTCACCAAAATACCCGTTGCTACACACAAGGCAATGGCCGCCAGCATTTGGTTCGCAATGCCGAATAATGGCCATAAAATATTCACACCGCCGTTCGGATCAATCACGCCAATATACAAAAAGTAGCCCCAACCTGCTACCACTAATGCGCTAGTTAGAATCACAGATGGCATATAAGAAGTTTCGCCCAATTTCTTGTTGAAATTACCCAACATATCTTGCAGCATAAAGCGACCAACGCGCGTGCCTGCATCTAAGGTAGTGAGAATAAAAATCGCCTCAAACATAATGGCAAAGTGGTACCACAGGGCGAGTAAGTTTTTGCCGAACGCCTTGCCAAATATACTCGCCATGCCAACTGCCAAGCTAGGCGCACCACCAGTACGGGCAAACAAACTACTTTCACCCATATCTTTAGCAAGTTGATTCATTTGCTCGACCGTTACCGCAAAGCCCCAGCTATTGATTTTAGCCACCGCGTCTATCGCCTCTTTCCCCACTACGCCAGCGGGGCTATTGATAGCAAAAAACACGCCAGGCTCTAGTACTGTGGCGGCTATCATGGCCATAATCGCCACAAAAGACTCCAGCAACATCGCGCCATAGCCAATCATGCGTATGTCACGCTCATTGGCGAGTAATTTTGGTGTTGTGCCTGAGGCAATCAGCGCGTGAAAGCCTGAAATCGCGCCACACGCAATGGTGATAAATACAAATGGAAACAACTTGCCACCAAAAATTGGCCCTGTACCATCGATAAATTGCGTAAGTGCAGGCATGTGAATATCTGGACGCAAAATAACAATGGCAATTGCCAATAAAACCACCGTGCCAAGTTTCATGTAGGTAGATAAATAATCACGCGGAGCCAGCAGCAGCCACACAGGTAGCACGGCAGCAGAAAACCCATACACAATAATTGCGTAAGCCAGTGACAAACCTTCGCGGTCGAAAAGCACACGTAAAGTTGCGTTGTGATCTACCCAGCCACCTGCTAACACAGAGAATAATAATAAAGCCACGCCAATCGCGCTGGCTTCTAAAATGCGTCCAGGGCGGATATTGCGCATGTAAAGCCCAATAAACATAGCAATTGGAATGGTCGCTGCCACAGTAGAAGTCGCCCACGGACTATGTTTCATGGCGTTCACCACCACCAATCCCAATACGGCGATAAGAATAATCATGATTAAAAACGTACCTATGAGCGCAGCCGTGCCGCCAATCACGCCAATTTCGTCGCGCGCCATTTGCCCTAAACTGCGGCCATCACGTCGAATAGAGAAAAACAGCGTCACCATATCTTGCACCGCGCCGCCAAGCACCGCACCAATCAATATCCACAGCGTGCCTGGCAAATAGCCAAACTGGGCAGCCAGCGTCGGCCCTACCAGTGGCCCTGGCCCTGCAATCGCCGCAAAATGGTGCCCAAACACCACCCACTTATTGGTTGGCATAAAGTCGCGCCCATTATCCAGCCGCTCAGCAGGGGTTGCGCGCGATTCATCGATGGTTAAGACGGTTGCCGCTATCCAAGCCGCATAAAAACGGTAGGCAATGGCGTAAATACAGATTGCGGCGGTGATGAGCCATAGCGCATTAATGCTCTCGCCGCGACTTAGCGCGATGGTGCTCAAAGCAAATGTGCCCAATATGGCCACCGCCAACCAGATGATTAACTTGATATTTTTATGCATATGAATAATTTTATAATAATTTGCATCAGTATAAACCAGAGCTAGTATAAATGACTCTGGCGCATTGAACCTAGTACGCCAACCAAACCCCATATACTAGCCAGCAAATGCTACACTCCCCATTCAATTACTTCAAAAAACCAATATGCAAATTACCCCCGAACACACTGTAAAAACTGCTTCTAAAGCTGAGATCGAGCCAGCCACAAAAAAACTCTCTTCGCTTGCTGCATTGTGGCCGTTTTTAAAGCCATATCGCGCGAAAGTGCTGTTGGCTTTTGTGTTGCTGTGCTTGGGTTCAGCCACGTTATTACTGGTGCCGCTGGCGTTTCGTGACCTGATTGATTTTGGCTTTGTCACGCATAGTTCTGTAACCCAAAGCGCAACTGTGCACAAAGGTTTGCTGGGAAATTTAAGCTTAAACGGTCACTTTTTGGTCATGATGGCGTTGGCCATATTTTGGGCCTTGATGATTGCATGGCGTTATTACACCGTCTCGTGGGTGGGCGAGCGTACCACGGCGGATTTACGTAGCGCGGTGTATGCACGCGTGATGACGCAAAGCCCGCAGTTTTTTGAAACCACGCAAACGGGCGAAGTGCTATCGCGCCTTACAGGTGACACCACACTGATTCAAACCGTGGTTGGCAGTTCGGTTTCAATGGGGTTACGTAGCTTATTTCAGTTTGCGGGCGGTATGATTATGCTGGCGGTGACTAATTTTTACTTATTTTCGCTCAACATTGGCTTAATGCTATTACTCATTTTGCCGATTCTTATCATTGGCCGCAAAGTCAAAAAACTATCGCGCGAATCGCAAGACCGCATTGCAGATAGCTCGGCCATGGCAGGCGAGATTTTAAATGCGATGCCGACCGTACAATCGTACACACAAGAACATGCTGAAATTTCAAGATTCACGAAGTCCGCAGATTTAAGCTTTACCACTGCGCTTAAACGCGTAAAAGTGCGCGCCATGCTCACCATGCTAATGGTGACAGCGGTGCTTGGCACCATTATTTTTGTGCTTTGGGTAGGTGCGCGGCAAGTTTCAGCAGGTGAAATGTCGGGTGGCGAGCTAGCCTCATTTGTACTATATGCCATGATGGTGGCGGGCGCAGTCGGCACGATGGCCGAGGTGTGGGGTGACATTATGCGGGCGGCTGGCGCAACTGAGCGGTTGATTGAGCTGCTACACGCAGATGCAGCGATTAAAGAGCCTGCCAACGCGCAAACCTTATTAAACCCAAAACAAGCAGCAATTTCGTTTAAAAATGTGGTGTTTCATTACCCTTCGCGCCCACAAATTGCAGCTTTAGATAATGTCTCACTTGAAATCGCCGCAGGTGAAACCATCGCCTTAGTTGGCCCAAGTGGCGCGGGTAAAACCACGCTGTTTCAATGCTTATTACGCTTTTACGAGGCACAATCGGGTGAGATTTTAATTAACAATCAATCCATTGATTCGCTCAGCCTAAAAACTCTGCGCGACAGCATCGGAATTGTTCCGCAAGATGCAGTGATATTCTCCGCCAGCGCGCTTGAAAATATTCGCTATGGCAAACCAACTGCTACCGATGACGAAGTGATTACCGCCGCAAAAGCTGCACAAGTGGATGAGTTCATTCATAAACTGCCCGACGGCTACCAAACCTTTTTGGGTGAGCGTGGCACACGATTATCTGGCGGCCAACGCCAGCGTATTGCGATTGCGCGAGCCATTTTAAAAGATGCACCCATACTTTTATTAGATGAAGCCACTAGCGCTTTGGATGCTGAGTCTGAAATACTGGTGCAACAAGGCCTTAACGCTGCCATGCAGGGTCGCACCACACTCATGATTGCACATCGATTAAGCACGGTGCAAAAAGCCAATCGAATCATCGTGCTAGAAAATGGCAAAATTGTGGAAATTGGCAGCCCCGCAGCATTAAAAGAGCAAGGTGGTTTATACGCGCGGCTAGCTAAATTACAGCTGGCTTAGCTTATGCCTTATTAGTTGGTACAATATTGGCAACTCAATTACGTTTGCCTTACGTATTGTAAGGCATTAGCAAATCCATATGACGACTAGCAAAATCGGCCGAAACGACCCATGCCCTTGTGGCAGCGGCAAAAAATTTAAGCAATGTTGCGAACAAACTGGTGCTAAATTTAATTATATGCCTAATCCTATGACGCCTAAGCAATCTGCGCCTAGCAACTTTAACCCGCAACAAGCGCTGCAAAGCGCGATGGCACATCATCAAACAGGTAATTTAGGTCTTGCTGAATCGCTTTATAAGCAAGTGCTGCAAACCACGCCTAATCAGCCAGATGCCTTGCATTTATTAGGTTTAATCGCCAAGCAAAAAGGTGAGCTAACAACCGCAAGTCAGCTTATGCGCAAAGCGTTAAACTTCAACCCAAATTATGTTGAGGCCTATGTGAATTTAGGCGCAACGCTGCAAGAACAAGAACAATTTGAAGCCGCCGCCGATTGTTACCGCAAGGCAATTGCACTTAGACCGAACTACGCCGAGGTGTATAGCAATTTGGGTGTGGTTTTAAAAGCGCAAGGTAGCGTGGCAGAAGCAGCAGATAGCTTCATTCGTGCGATTGAACTCAAGCCCAACTATGCCGAGGCTTTCGCCAATTTAGATGCGCTATTGAAAGAATCCAGCGCGCCCGATGAAGCTTTGCTGTATTACCGAAAAGTGTTAGAAACATCACCGATGCTAATTGCAGCGCAGCAAGGTGCTTATCAGGCGCTAAGCCGCATTGTGCCAGAGTGGCATGTGCCGATGATGAACGAGCAGAATCGCAACCAAGCCTATTTTGATGCGCTTAAATCTGTCATTAAACCAAATTCAACCGTGTTTGAAATCGGCACTGGCTCTGGCTTGCTGGCGATGATGGCAGCCAAGCTTGGTGCTAAGCAAGTCACCACGTGTGAAACCGTGCCGCTGATTGCGGATACCGCGCAGCAAATTATTAAAGACAATAAATTCGAAAAAACCATCAAAGTTATCGCCAAAAAATCCATCGATGTGGAAATCGGTAACGATATGCCCGAGCAGGCGAATATCTTGGTCTCAGAGATATTTTCCAGCGAGTTGTTAGGCGAGTATGTACTACCGAGTTTAGAAGATGCCAAGCGCCGCTTGCTAAAGCCGCAAGGACGTGTAGTTCCAGCTGCAGGCAGTATTATGATTGGCTTGTTTACGGGCGATAACATCAGGCAAAATTTAATCGTGGATGATTCGTTTGGGTTCAACTTACAGCGCTTTAATTCTATAGTCTCAAAAAAACGCATGATTGCTAGAAACGATTTAAATATTGAGCTACTAAGCGATGGCGTTGAAGCGTTTGGCTTTGATTTTGAGAGTGAAAATTATTTCCCCGCTCAAAGTAAAAGCTTACGCATTCCAGTCAAAACTGCGGGCTGCTGTTATGGTCTTCTGCAATGGATGAAACTTGATATGAATGGCGATGAAAAAGTGATGTTTGAAAATCACCCATCGCAAACATCTAAAGTCTCTAATTGGCAACAATGCGCTTATCTATTTGATGCTCCGATTGATGTTAAAATTGGGCAAGTTGTCATTGTGAATGCCGCACACAACCGCGCTGTGCCTTGGTTTTGGCTTGATGGTATTGAATCAATAGAAAGTTAATACTATGGCTGCAAACACCAAAATGGATAGAACACACAAAGCATTGCTTGAGTTCACTCTATGGGTTGAGTATGGGATGAATGCTTCAATCCAAAATGTCTTGGAACTCAAAAAAGTTAATCCGTCCGATATAACGAATCCTGTACTTCTATTTGTTGTTCCTCGCGCGATGAATTATATTGTTGAGCGTTTCGCCATTGAGGTTGTCCAAGCTTGGGAGCTTCTGAATCACGAGCTAAAGCACCAACAACTCCGCACTCTAGGTGTAACAAACAAAGATTATAAGCATCTCAAACGCATTCGTAACAAACTTGTCGCACACAAAATTGAAAATTCTCTTGCTACCACGCGACACGAAATTTGGTATAAGAAAACCTATGGGAATTTCGAAAGCGTTCTAGAATTAATAAGTCGGGTTGCGGCACATATCGCTAACAAAATTCGTAAGCTAGAGACTGCGGGGAAATTTTCGACTCATCCCATTTCTACTAAAGCAGTTGTACCATTTTTAGCTACTGACGTTCAAGCATTGCTATTAGCAATCAAAGCACATGGAATCTATTGAGCCAGTCTCGGGCAAAATGGCACAGTGTGTTCTATCGAATGAAAAACTAAACTTATAGCAAACCACGTTCTGAAAACGAAAGCGTATTATTCCCCGCTACAATAAAATGATCCAGCACCCGCACATCGACTAGCGCAAGTGCTTGTTTTAATTCTTTAGTCAGCAGCTCATCCGCTTGACTTTGTTTAGCGATACCTGAAGGATGATTGTGCGCGAAAATGACCGAAGCGGCGTTGTGGTGCAAGGCGCGTTTGACTACTTCGCGCGGATATACAATTGTCTGGGTGAGCGTGCCTGCGAACATTTCCTCGGTGGCGACCAAATGATTTTGCGTATCTAAAAATAGCACCAAAAATACCTCGCGCGTAAGACCACCAAGTTTTAATACCAAGTAATCACGCACTTGTTGCGGCGATTTGAATACATCGCGTTGTTGTAATTGCTCGTTTAGCGCACGACGGCTCATTTCAAATATGGCCTGCAACTGCACGTACTTGCTAGTGCCTATACCATGCACTTGGCTAAGCTCATGCTCGGTGGCGGCGAATATACCGTTTAAACTACCGAATTGATTAAGCAAGTCACGCGCTAAATCGACCGCGCTTTTGCCAGTAACGCCGACGCGTAAAAATATGGCCAACAACTCGGCATCTGATAACGCTTCTGCGCCAAGTTCTATTAACTTCTCACGCGGTCTCTCGCTTTCGGGCCAGTCAGTTATCGCCATATAGAGTCTGCCACTATGCTATTCCTCTCACTTTAGCCATCCAATTTCTTTAGCAGTTTTAGCGCCAATCAAGGTTTGGCTCAAGCTTTTAGGTATCTCGGCCTTGGTTTCGCTCATCGGCACACGCCCTGCCATCAGTTCAGCAAAATCTTGCGGATAGCGCGGCGATTTATCAGGCTCGGCAAAGCCATCTGGGTACGCTGGTAAATTCGTTTCTAAATCATATTTGTCAGTTGCGGTTAAAGTGTGCAACAACTCATGCCCTAAAATTACCAAATTTTGATTAGCGTAGTTTTGGTCACCAAATAAATTGACACGCCCGATGCGACCTTTATTTAGCGCTGTAGAATGGCTTAAACGAGGACTTGTAGCAGGATTGTGATATAACAAATATAGTCGAATATCGGGTTTAACTAAAACTTTTGGGCTGTTACTCCAAGCAAAAGCTCTAAATTTCAAGCTCCAAAGCATCGTACTCATAATACTGCCGCCATTGGGTGGCGCAGGTGGAACCTCATCTACAGCAACGCCCAACTGCACTTCGATAGGATGGCGCAAGCCCACGTTGTAGCGCGCGCCTTCTTCGGCATAATATTCAACCAATGGCTCAAAATCATCTCGAGTTAAAGTTTTAATATAACTCGCCACCTCGCTACTACCATCCGCATTTATTGGATAAACCGCTACATATAAATCGTGTTTCCATTCCAAATCGGCTTTATCTAAAAAAGTTTGCTGAATAACAGTTGCTAAAATAATCAATAAAACAAATATTCTTAGTTTTTTCCACATAGATTTATCGCCATAGGTTTTATGAATATTATCAGCATTATCTACTAATCGCATACATCGCTATTAAGAAGCCTTTCAGATAAAATCACATAATGGCTCAAACAAGTAAAAAATTAGTCCTAGGTATCACTGGTGGCATTGCGGCATATAAGTCGGCGGAGTTGGTGCGTCTACTCGTTAAGTCCAATATCGACGTGCAAGTGGTGATGACTGAAAGCGCCACCAAATTTATCACCCCAATCACCATGCAAGCATTGTCTGGCAAGCCCGTATTTGTTGGTATGTGGGATGGTGGCGTTGGCAACGGCATGCCACATATCGAATTATCCCGCGATGCTGATGCAATTTTAATCGCACCAGCAAGCGCTGAATTTATTGCAAAATTGGTGCATGGCCGTGCTGATGATTTGCTCTCAACGCTTTGCTTGGCACGCGATTGTCCGCTTTTGGTTGCGCCTGCCATGAACAAACAAATGTGGGAAAACCCAGCTACTCAGCGCAATATAGCTCAGCTTAAAAAAGATGGTGTAAGCATTTTAGGGCCCGATACTGGCGACCAAGCCTGTGGAGAGGTCGGCCTAGGGCGCATGCTAGAAGCTGAAGATTTATTAGTGCTCGTCAATGCGCACTTTACACCTAAACTATTGGCTGGTAAGCGCGTACTTATTACGGCTGGCGGCACGCTGGAGATGATAGACCCTGTGCGCGCAATCACCAATTTAAGCAGCGGGAAAATGGGCTATGCCATCGCGCAAGCCGCGTCAGATATGGGCGCGGAGGTGACTTTGGTGAGTGGCGCGACCTCACTCGCGGCGCCAAAAAGCGTGAATAATATTCGCGCAACCAGTAGCGACGCCATGTACCAAGCGGTAATGAGCAATATCGCGAAACAGGACATTTTTATTGGCGTTGCGGCTGTAGCAGATTACTCGCCTACGGAACAAAGTACGCAAAAAATCAAAAAAAGTACCGCATCGCACAGCTTAGAACTAACGCTAAATAAAGACATATTGGCAGAAGTCGCTAATTTGCCCAATGCGCCATTCTGCGTGGGGTTTGCAGCAGAAAGTGAAAACTTGTTGGAGTATGCAGAAGCCAAACGACAAGCAAAAAAATTGCCACTGATTGTTGCAAACTTAGTAGCCGAGGCGATGGGCAGCGATGAAAACAGCGTGACCCTTCTTGATAAAAATGGATCGCACCCACTGCCTCGCGCCCCTAAAATAGAAATTGCTCGTCAATTATTACAATATGTAGCTAACATGCTGTAACTTTAGATCCCGCTAAAACTTGTAAGCGGCATTCAGTCCGAATAACCAGTTACGAGTTGGAGCCGCTTCATAGAATTTTTGTTGACTATCGGCTACACGTACAGAACCAACATATTCTTTATTAAAAATATTTTCTACGCGTACAAATTCAGAAAAATTCCAATTATTTAGCGCTTGCTTAAAGCCACCGCGCCAGTTATACACGGTATAAGCATCAGCTTTACCATCTGCTGCATTAAAACTAACATTTGTATCACTACTTTTACGCATTTCTAAAGCAGTAGTAAACCCTGCTGGTTCATACTTCCAAGAAACCTCACCATATAAATTATAGCGGTAAGTACCAGGAATTTTACTGCCTGAGGCTATAGTTTCGAAATTAGATAGGACGCCAAAAGTACAAGTGCCAGTACCACCCAAAACAGTCTTACATGTGCTAAATGGATCTGTAAATTTTGCATCGAGTAATGTATAGGCCAAATACACGCGAAAATCTTGTGGTAACTGGCTATCTAAGCTTAGCTCTAAACCTTTACGTTCAGAAGTGGGTACATTGCGATATGTCGTGCGTCCGTTTTGCGAGGATGCCACGACGATTTCGTTGTCAGTATCAATTTTGAATAGAGCTAAATTGACCAGTGTGCTATTACCTACAAAGGCTTTAGCGCCAACTTCATATTGACGGCTTTTGGCGGGCTTAAGATCCAAATTCAACCCCGACTTTGAGGTATCTGGATTATAACCCATTTCAACAAAAGTTGGTGTTTCAAAGCTTTCGCCTGCATTTGCAAATAGGTTGATGGTATCCGTCAATTTAAAAATCGTACCGAAAACTGGCGTAGTTTCTGAAAAAGCGACTGAACCACTGTCATCTTTATTAAGGCCGACAATGTAATTATCTTTAGTATCAAAGCTCACTCGGCTATGTCGCACACCGCCACTTATCGACCAACTTGGTAAAATATCCAATGAAGCTTGAGCATATTGATCAAAACTTGTTGCGTCATTGCTTTCGTCACGACGCAACTTGCCCTGAATACCCAAAGTGGTACCGATAAAATTTTCATAGCCAGTACGCTTATCACGCATCAAGTCATAATTCAGCCCTAACGTAAAATTAAACGGTTTACCAGCTAGATCGCCTTTATGGGCCCAACGCGCGTCTACACCACCGAAACTGCGGTCAATGACAGATACACCGCCACCATTTTTAGCAAAATTTAGAACTGTTGTTTGTGCCGCAATCGAGGTTGATAAATACTGTTCATTATCGCGTTGACCATAATAAGCCATGATTCGCGCAGTATCGTCTGATGTGAAGTTATGTTCCAAAGTCGCCCCCATTTGTTCATGGCTTTTTGAAACGCGGGTATTGAACTGAATCGCTGCAGGGCTTGCTTGCGTACGATTCGCTTTATATTCTGCTGCTGTCAACCCTTGAGGGTCTTGATTGTCAGGTTGATCTAGTGCTGTTGCTACAATAGTAAGCTTAGTATCATCATTTAGTTTAAAGTTAATTTTGCCATGCAAAGTATCACGCCGCGTTTTAGAAAAATCTCGATAACCATCACTGCGATAAGTATTTGCATTGACAATGTAATCAAAGTTTTCGCCGCTATCGCCAAAACTTAGGCTTTCGCGACGTGTGTTATAGCTACCAAAGGTGATTCCACCTGATAGCGTTGGGTCTTTTGGGCCATCTTGCGTAAAAATCTGTACTACGCCACCTGATGAGTTGCCATAAAGTGCTGAAAATGGGCCACGCAGATACTCTACGCGTGAGGCTGTATCTAAGTTAAAGGTGCCCGTCTGGCCTTGGCCATCTGGCATAGTCATAGGAATTCCATCCGCATACAAACGTACACCACGCACACCAAAAGCAGAGCGGGCGCCAAAGCCGCGTATCTGAATCGCCAAATCTTGCGCTGGATTGTTACGGTTATTCACCACCACGCCAGGCACTCGGCTTGATGACTCAGACAAATTAACCTTAAGCTGACCTTCTTGAATTTGCTCCGCATCAGTCGCATCTATCGACATCGGTAAATCAAAACTATTCTGCTCAACACGGGTACCAGTCACAACAACAGGGGCTGCAATTATGTTGGTTTCTACAACCTCATCAGCCATGGCCAATATTGAAAAACTAAACATACCTGCCAATATCAACTGTTTGTGCAAGCAACGTATGGTAAAAATATTTTTCATGGTAATTACTCAATCAAATTAAAAAAGACTTAGCGCTAAGGGTAAGTGCCAAAGCAACAAAGCGCTATAATGATTATCATGAGTAGTTAGTGATTAATGCCTATAATTTATATAAAATTGATCTACATCAAACTGATCGATAGAAAATAACCCCATGAGCTTAAATATTGACCTAAAAATTTTAGATGCCCGCTTACATCATATGATGCCAGCCTACGCTACGCCTGGCTCTGCGGGACTTGATTTACGTGCCTGCATTGAGCATACGCAGACTATTCAGCCAGGTGAAACTGTGATGATTCCGACTGGTATGGCAATTCACATTGACAACACCTATTATGCCGCATTGATTCTGCCACGTTCTGGCTTGGGACATAAGCATGGGATTGTGCTCGGCAATTTGGTGGGCTTGATTGATTCGGATTATCAAGGCCAGTTGCTCGTTTCGTGTTGGAATCGCAGTAAAGAGACATTCCTACTCAACCCAATGGAGCGCATCGCCCAGTTGGTTATTGTGCCTGTCGTGCAGGCTGACTTTCATATTGTGGATGAGTTTACCGAATCAGAGCGCGGCGATGGTGGATTTGGTAGCACAGGTAAGCACTAGTGCGCGAAATATTAAATAGTTCAAGCATTAAGTAGTTAAAACATTAGAAAAATCCACTATTTAGGTTGAAATAAACTTCGTTTTCAGTCTATAATTGCGGTCTTTCTAAAAAAGCAAAGTATTTGGGGATTAACCATGGCACGTGTATGTATGGTAACTGGCAAAAAGCCAATGGTGGGTAACAATGTTTCTCACGCACAAAACAAAACAAAACGCCGTTTTTTACCAAATTTACAAAACCGTAAATTTTGGGTTGAGAGCGAAAATCGCTGGGTAAGTATGCGCATTACTAACAATGCCTTACGTACTATCGACAAAAATGGTATTGATGCAGTGCTTGCAGGTATGCGTGCTGCAGGTCAAAAAATCTAAGGTAGAATATTATGCGTGAAAAAATTAAATTAGAATCAAGTGCTGGTACAGGTCATTTTTATACCACTACTAAAAACAAACGTACCATGCCAGAAAAAATGGAAATCAAAAAATTTGATCCAGTAGTGCGTAAACACGTAATTTACAAAGAAACTAAATTAAAATAAAGCGTAATTTTAAATACACTTAGCTTTAATAAAAACCCCGCAATTGCGGGGTTTTTTACGACCACTTCTTGCTACGCTAATCTTGTTTAGTTTCTGTTTTAGCAAAAGTAATTTTATTTTTCTTAAAAACTTTCCAAATATCCATGAACAATGCAGACTGCAAGCTCAGTACACCATTCTCAGGGTCTGAAACCCATACGGTTAAGCTAAGCTCCACGCCATTCTCGCTAAAACCCCTAATGCGCGCTGCTGGGTTTGGTGTTTGTAGCACGCGCGCATGTTGCTTAGCTATATCTTGCATCTGCTGCAAAGCAAGCTCTAATGGGCTCTCAAAACTTATAGCGAGATCAATTTGTACACGGCCTTTATGTTCAGTGAGCGAGTGATTTACTACCGCTGTGGTAATAAGCGTTTCATTTGGAATAATCACATGCGTGCCATCGAGCTTGCTAAGCACCATGTAGCGCGCGCGCAAATCTTGCACCACACCATAGTGCTTATCGACTGAAATCACGTCGCCAATTTGCATGGATTTATCCAGCAAAATAATAAACCCGCTCACATAATTGCTGGCAATACGCTGCAAACCAAAGCCTAAGCCTACGCCAAGAGCGCCGCCGAATACTGACAACAAAGTAATATCTAAGCCAACTGCGGATAATGCGATAAGCGTGGCAATAAACAGCAAAACAATGCGCAGTATCTTTCCAAGCACTACCCGCAAGTTGACGTTAACTTGCTCTGCGCGCATCAATTTATTTTCTAATACACGACTAAGCCATAGCGCAATAAAAATGGTGATAATGACCGTGAGCAGTGCCTGCAGTACCAACAACAAATTGACAGGATTTTTACCGATATTGAAGCGCATGTCCTCTAAACCTTGCATGATTTGAGGCCACACACCCGTGAGATACAAGGCCAGTGTGCCCCAAATGCTCCATGCAATCACGCTTTCAAGTGCCTTCAGCCATCCTCCTGGGGAGAACAAATAACGCAGTAAATACACGATTAGACGAATTACCGCCATGGCAAATAATAATCGGCCAGCAAGTCGCAACAAGCCCGTATGCTGCCAGCCAGACAATATCAATTGACTCAGCAACACAAATATCAAGGCAGAAAGCGGAAATAGCATGCGATTGATACTGCCTATCGCGAGCTTCCACTCTTCGGGCGCATGTAGCATGACATAGTTGCGTAGCGCACCATTAATTAGCCATGCCATGACTAAAGCAGCAATAATAAGCGCTGCTTGCCACAATATGACTGAAGTAGCTAGATCAGCTTGTATTTCTTGCCAAATTAACTGCAGCTCGTTATTCATTTTTTATATGGGGTCTACTAGAGATGTGCTGCTTAAAAAGTAAATAAATTTATCTTATTGCGTTTGATTTCGCCGCCTAGATTCACAAGTAAATCTATTCATTAACTTTCTTTTCATGATTTTCAATCCTACGCTTTTCTAATTTTCGCACGCTTAAATAGGTAACAAGTCCTATTGCAATCATCCCAATGATGAAAATGCTATAGGCTATAGGCCAAGGAATTCCATGTGTCATCATTGAAAACTCAGACATCCCACCAATACCAGCAAGCACATTGATTGGCAAAAAAACTACGCTAATTACTGTCAATCGTTTAAGGTCTTTATTTTGATTTACGTTAAGAAAACCGACTGTGGCATCCATCTGAAAATTTATTTTGTTGAACAAGAAAGTTGTGTGCCCATCTAAGGATTCAATATCACGTAGAATTTCTCGAACATCCTCATGCTGAGCAACAGATAAAAACTTACGACGCATCAAAAAAGACAATGCGTTCCTCGTATCTAGAACATTACGTCTTATACGTCCATTAAGGTCTTCTTCTACAGATATTGCAGTAAGAATTTTTCCTGCCTGTTCATTCGTCATGTGGGACTTAAAAACCTGCCTACCAACTTCTTCAAGTCTAAGATATTCATCTTCTAATGCATTAGCAGAGTATTCAACATCAGCAGCATATAAATCTAGCAAAACATCTTTAGCCTCAGATACATAGCCTGCCTGAGCTCTTGCGCGTAATCGCTGTAATCTGAATACTGGCAGCTCCTCGCTACGCACAGAAAATAGCGTATCTTTATTTAATATGAATGCTACAGCCACGTTTCTTGACTCGTCTTCACGCTCAAGTAAGAAAGCAGAGTGCAAATGCACCTCCCCACCTTCTTCTTCATAAAAGCGGGCACTACTCTCCAAATCATTCAAATCATTGGGGTTTGGCAAATTAACACCAAAAATTTCTCTTGCCCATGCAAGCTGTTCATCCCCCGGAGTTACGAGATCAACCCAGATAGGTTTAGCCTGTGCCAAATCTTCTCGAGAATAAATGGGTATCTGTCTCAAACGTCCTTCGTATAGATCAAACACTCGAATAACCATGCTTTGAGTCTGAGTCTTAGGTTCAGAAACAAGTCCAACTCTGACCGAATCAGATACTTCCAATAAAATCTCTTCTTTATTCTCTTCGCGTATTAGTGGCCATATAGCCTTGATCTCTTCTGTAGACAACGAGTCCAGTACACTTGCTGTCTCTTTGGAATCTAATTTATCAAACAGTCGTCTCAATTCTGAAAGATTATTTTGATGAACTATACTTTCAACCATATCATGGCGCTGCATATCTTGTCGATGAACTAAATCCTCAACTAGCTTATGCTTTTCTATCATGCTTTTAACATTAGCGCGCTGGTCTTGAATGCCTTCGAAGTCACTCATATAAATAACCTTTATTCAGTAATATTACTGCGATACATGTCTAATTCTAACATGCTGCTTGGAATTGACTACATTAAGTAAAATAGCTAATTTATGCATTTAGTCTCGTAAATATTAAATAACAAATTTATGAAATGCTTTATTTTAATATGTATCATTGAAAAATTGCGTTTAAGATATGAAGTCTTTATTCTTGCGTATAAAACTAATGCTCAAACAATTAAGTCTATATTCAACTTCACATTGCCATTTGTGTGAATTAGCACAAGCGCTGGTGATGCAAATATCTAGCACTGACAAAGTAAAACTTGTCGACATCACAGAGGATGATGCATTACTTGCACAATACGAATTACGCATACCTGTGTTGCAGTGCAAGATACAAAAGCAGAACTCAATTGGCCTTTTAGTGAATCAGATATTTATCAATTTCTTAAATAGGCAATAAAAAAGCCAGCTAAAAGCTGGCTTTTTAAAATACAAACAAAAATAACTAAGCTTCTACCGCTTCTGTACTTGTGTCTGGACGATCTACCAATTCCACCAACGCCATTGGTGCATTATCACCATTACGGAAGCCGCATTTTAGAATACGCAAATAGCCGCCATTACGCGCATTGTAGCGTGGGCCAAGTTCACCAAACAATTTACCAACAATATCACGGTCGCGTAAGCGGCTGAACGCGATACGGCGATTTGCCAAGGTTGCATCTTTGCCCAATGTAATCAAAGGCTCAGCATATTTACGCAACTCTTTTGCTTTTGGCAAAGTCGTTCTAATGATTTCGTGGCGCAACAAAGACACCGACATATTACGAAACATAGCTGCGCGATGGCTGCTAGTGCGGTTTAATTTACGATTGCTATTACCGTGACGCATAGTAATTCCTTAATTTGCTTTAATGTTAAGCTTTTTCTAAACCAACGGGCGGCCAGTTTTCAAGCTTCATGCCCAAAGTTAAGCCTTTGGTTGCTAATACATCTTTAATTTCATTCAAAGATTTGCGGCCTAGATTAGGGGCTTTTAATAATTCATTTTCACTACGTTGGATTAAATCGCCAATGTAGAAAATATTCTCTGCTTTCAAGCAGTTAGCTGAACGCACTGTGAGTTCTAAATCATCCACAGGGCGCAATAGAATTGGATCAACTTGCGGAGCAGACTTCACTTCCACTTCGCTTGGCGAACCTTCTAAATTAGCAAACACAGATAGTTGACCAATTAAAATGCGCGCGGCATCACGAATTGCTTGTTCTGG
>JANYCB010000110.1 GCA_025360485.1 Methylotenera sp.
ATGAAAATGGAAAATGAAATCCAAGCCTCGACCACTGGCACTGTGGTTGCCGTACACGTTACTAAAGGTGATTCAGTCACGCCAGATGAATCACTGTTAGAGATACAGCCTGAGTAATACTGCTTGCAATTTGTTGCTTGATATTTAGCGTATAAGCCGACAGAATCACCCTGTCGGCTTTTTTATTTAAAAATAAACAAACTTAATGAAACAAACTTTAATTTTAGCTTCTTCATCTGAATATAGACGCCAGCTTTTGCAAAAACTGCAAATTCCATTTACCAGCATAGCGCCAAAAATAGATGAATCAGCGTTGCCTGATGAAAAACCGCATGAAACGGCATTGAGATTGGCGCAAGAAAAAGCCAAGAAAATTGGCACCGAATATCCGCATGCGCTAATCATTGGCTGCGACCAAGTCGCGACGCTAGATGGCGAACAGCTAGGCAAACCTCTCAATCATCAAAATGCCACCAAACAACTACAACTCATGCGTGGGCGTGAAGTCACATTTCACAGTGCGCTTTGTTTGTACAACGCTTCCACAGGCAATATGCAGGCGCAAGTTGTACCCTATTTAGTGCGTTTTAGACAACTTACCGATGAACAAATTGAAAGCTATTTATCTAAAGAGCAGCCTTACCAATGCGCAGGCAGTGCAAAATCAGAAGGTTTAGGCATTGCGCTGATGGACCGCATGATAGGCGACGACCCGAACGCCTTAATCGGCTTACCTCTCATCAAACTCATCAGCATGCTGCTAAATGAAAATGTCAGCGTTTTATAAATTTTAAAAAAATTTAACCCCAGTCTTCTAGTTACAACGTTTAACGTTATAAGGCGTTTGAAATGCATTTACAATGCCATAAAACAACCGCTGAAATTTCACACATTCATGGAGATTTATTATGCGTTTAAAACATCGGTATATTTCTTTCGCCATTCTTTCGGCATTTTTTACGGGGGCTTTTGCCTTAGATAAAACACAAGAAACTAATTCAATAGAAGCTAAAAGTACATTAAATGATCAACAAAGTGTCGCTGTCACCATTTATAACCAAGATTTAGCGCTAGTTAAAGATACGCGCAAAGTGAACATTAAAGCGGGCTTAAACGCATTGGCACTACGCGATGTAAGCGCACAAATGCGCCCAGAAACAGCGCTACTACGCAGCATTAATGCGCCTGGTAGCTTAACGCTGTTAGAACAAAATTTTGATTTTGACTTGCTCACCCCGCAAAAAATGTTAGAGAAATATGTCGGCAAAACCGTCAGCATCGTCAAAACCAACCCAGCAACAGGCGCGGAAACCACAGAAAAGGCCACCGTGCTTTCAGCCAATAATGGCGTGGTACTTAAGATTGGCAACCGCATCGAAACTGGTCTACCGGGTCGTATTGTGTATGATGATGTGCCTGAAAATTTACGTGACAGGCCAACTCTTGTTACCCAATTTAACGTCACGCAAATCAACAATAAAGGCGTAAGTGATCAAACGGTAGAGTTAAGCTATTTAACTGGCGGATTGGCATGGAAGGCCGATTACGTGGCCGAGTTAAATGATAAAGAAAACCAACTGGATTTGTCTGGCTGGGTCACGCTCACTAACACCAGTGGTGCGAGCTATAAAAACGCTAAATTGCAATTGGTTGCGGGTGATGTAAACCGCGTGCAAGAACAAATGCGCCCGATGGCAAAATCCATGCGCGGCGAGGTGATGATGGCGGATGCCGCTGCGCCTATGCAAGAAGAAGGCCTGCTGGAATATCATTTATACACGCTGGATCGCCCGACTAACATTATGGAAAGTCAAACCAAACAAGTGTCGCTACTTTCCGCCTCTGGCGTGCCCGCACGTAAAGAGTTGGTGCTAAAAGGCGCGGAATACTACTACCAGAGCCAATATGGTGAAATCGGTACAAAAATGAAAGTCGGCGTATTCATTGAATTTGAAAATAAAGAAGCCAGTAAACTCGGCATGCCGTTACCAAAAGGTGTGTTGCGTGTGTACAAAAAAGACAGCGCAGGTAATGCGCAATTTGTTGGCGAAGACAACATTGACCATACGCCAAAAAATGAGACTGTGCGTTTAAAACTAGGTGAAGCATTTGATGTGACTGCAGACAAAAAACAAACTGACTTTAAACTATTGCCTAACCCACAAAAAGGCCATAGCGCGTATGAAAGCGCTTATGAGTTGGTGCTAAAGAATGCCAAAAAAGAGAAAGTTACTGTGACTGTGCAAGAGCCAATTGGCGGCGATTGGAAAATAGTCAATGAGAGTGCACCACACACCAAAGCCAACAGCCACTTGGCTTTTTGGAAGATTGACGTACCTGCGGAAGGCAGTACGACGCTCACCTATCGCGCTGTCGTGAAATATTAAAACCTGCTACGAACGAGCATCTGCGGCGTTGCGCGGTGCTCGTTTCCTCGCCTACCGCTTGTGGTATGTCTCGGTCTCTGCGCGCCGTACGCCTTGCATCTGCTCATTCTCGCTAGGTTTTGCACAATTAAGCTAGAATAGCGTATGGCTATCAATACTTCCTACGGAACCCTTTATCTCATCCCCGTCACGTTGGGTGGCGACAATATCAGCCAAGTGCTTCCGGCCGATGTCGTCAGCCTCGCACAAAAACTAGAACACTTTGTGGTGGAGGATGAAAAATCCGCGCGCCAGTTCTTGGGGCTTATCAAACACAGCAAGCCGATTCGCGACTTGCAATTTAGCACGCTCAACGAACATACTGACGACAAAACCCTGCCTGATTTGCTCAAACCTTTGTTGGCAGGGCACGATGTTGGATTGATGTCCGAGGCAGGCTGCCCTGCGGTGGCCGACCCTGGCGCGAAATTGGTTGCCCTCGCCCACCAAAAAGGTATTCATGTAACGCCACTAGTAGGCCCTAGCGCGATTTTAATGGCGCTCATGGCCTCAGGCCTCAACGGGCAGAGTTTCGCGTTTCTAGGCTATCTGCCGGTGGATAAGGCGGAACGTGCCAACAAACTGAAAGAGATTGAAAAACGCGCGCAAACCCACAAAGAGACGCAAATCTTTATCGAAACGCCCTATCGTAACCAACAAATGCTGGAAGCAATTTTAAGCACCTGCCACGCCAACACCCGCCTCTGTGTTGCTTCACGGGTCAGCCTGCTGAATGAGATGATAGCAACGAAAACGATTAACAGCTGGAAACAAGGTGCGTTGCCGGATTTGAATAAAAAACCGACGGTGTTTCTCTTCTTGTAATTGGAGTTTCAAGCATGTTAGAACAATTTTTTTCAGGAATATTAACTCAGTTGCAAGCGGAGATTGACTTAATAAATTCGATTGTCCCGCATAATGTGACCAAAGGAAGTTTGAACGAAGCTTCATTTAGAAAGATTGTTGAATCTTTTATTCCAAGCCGTTATGACATAGGGTCTGGCATTGTTATAGACTCACACGGCAACAAAAGTAATCAAATTGATTTAATAATTTTTGATAAATTTTTCTCAAGTAAATTATTTAGGACATATTCTCAGGTTATTTATCCAGTTGAAACAGTTTTTGCGTGCATAGAAATCAAGACCAAATTAGATAAAGCGGAGCTAGAGGAAGTTGCTAAAGAAAATATAAATATTGCAAATTTGAAACACTACTCCAACTTCATTAATACAATACGCCCTTCTAAAACTGTACCTAAAGCTATTGATTTCACTGAACACGAAACTAGACCACCCCTAACATTTTTGCTTGCTTATCACACAAGTACTGTAAATCCATTAACTGTAAAACGCTGGTTTGAAGAAAACTCTAATAAAAAATTTCTACCGGATTTAACATTATTCCTTGATTTGGGAATGGCCGTAATTCGAACTAACCCAATAGAAAAAGAGAATTTCGATTTCATTATTACTCCGGTAAGAAATAATGATATAGGTTATCAAGATAATGACATTGCTTATGTCAAAGAACCAAACAAATTATGCAATACAAATGGCAGGACTTATAAATCTTCTAGTTGGAAATCAAAAAATGGGGGCTATCCACTAATAATGCCAGAGAAAGCCCTATTATCGTTCCTTATAAATTTAGTTAGAACTATAGACGTATTTCCCAAAGATACTTCATTCGACCCTACACCATATCTAAAAGAATATTCAGATGAAGGTATAGAGGTGATAGACAATAACTAGTGACCTACATCAAAGCCTTCACCGGCGCATAACTTAAGCGATGTTGCGGGCAAATGCCATGTGCCTGCAAGGCCAATAAATGCGCTGGGCTTGGGTAACCTTTATGTTGTGCAAAACCATATTGCGGGTAAATTTTATCTAACTCATACAGCTCTGCATCGCGCGCTACTTTTGCCAAAATGGACGCGGCAGAAATAGCTTGCACCTTGCTATCGCCCTTCACAATCGCCTCGCACGGCAAACTGATTTTTGGGCATTTGTTACCATCCACTTGAACCAAACTTGGTGTAATGTTGAATTGCGCTTGCATGGCCTCTATGGCGCGCTTCATGGCTAAGAGGCTCGCTTGCAGAATATTGATTTCATCGATTTCTTGGCAGGTACAACTGGCAATGCCCCACGCCAGCGCTTTGGCTTTAATTTCACTACTTAAAAAATCGCGCTTTTTCTCGGAGAGTTTTTTAGAATCCGCCAAACCTTCGATTGGGTTATTCGGGTCGAGTATCACTGCTGCCGCATAGACGCTGCCTGCTAGAGGACCACGCCCTGCTTCATCTACGCCGCATATTAGTTGCATAAAAACTCGATTCTAAAATTTCTATTTACTCCGTCATTTTGAGCGCAGCGAAGAATCCAGTAAGTATTTTGCATGGCTTGGATTCTTCGCTGCGCTCAAAATGACGAGCAAGGTGTTTTACAAGT
>JANYCB010000136.1 GCA_025360485.1 Methylotenera sp.
TTTAATCAAAGCTTCAGTCAACGCGCTTAAAGCTTACCCTAACTTTAATTCATCGCTAGCACCTGATGGAGATAGTTTAATTTTAAAAAATTATTACAACATCGGCTTTGCCTGCGATACACCGGATGGTTTGGTAGTGCCCGTGGTAAAAGACGTACAGCAAAAAGACGTATTAGATATTGCACGTGATTTAGGCGATCTCTCCACCAAAGCGCGTGAACGCAAACTTAAAATTGAAGAAATGCAAGGTGGCTGCTTTACCATTTCCAGCCTTGGCGGCATCGGTGGCACCATGTTTACACCGATTATCAACTGCCCAGAAGTGGCAATTTTAGGCGTTTCGCGCTCTAGCATGCAGCCGGTTTACAATGCTGAAACTAAAGGATTTGAGCCACGCTTAATCTTGCCCATGTCACTTTCTTACGATCACCGCGTAGTCGATGGCGCTGATGGCGCTCGCTTCACCAGCCACATGCGCATGATGTTATCTGACGTGCGTAGGCTATTACTCTAAAATTCACAAAGTTTAGGATCAATAATGACCGTAAAAGATAGCAATGGCAACGAGCTTGCAGCGGGTGACTCCGTGCAACTCATTAAAGATTTGAAAGTAAAAGGTACCTCGGTTACTTTGAAACGCGGTACGGTAGCTAAAAATATCCGCTTAACTGACGACGATGAAGAAGTCGAATGCAATGTTGATAAAGTTAAAGGTTTAGTCTTGAAAACTTGTTTCTTGAAAAAAGTATAGAAATTCAAATGATGATTGAAATTAAAGTCCCCGATATTGGCAATTTTGACAGCGTTCATGTCATTGAAGTATTGGTAAAAGCAGGCGATTCAATTGCCAAAGAAGACTCACTTATTACGGTGGAATCTGACAAAGCGTCGATGGATATTCCATCACCACAAGCTGGCACGGTAAAAGAAGTGAAAGTGAAAGTGGGTGATAAAATTGCCCAAGACTCACTTATTTTATTGCTAGAAGTGACAGATGCAGTAAACGCACCAGCAGCTGAACCTAAAAATGAATCAAAAACACCTACCCTGCAACCTGCACCGATATTGGCTCCCAGCCCTGCCTTTTCGGTCGGAAATAATGATATTTCAACTCAACTAGTCGTGCTCGGCTCTGGCCCTGGCGGCTACACCGCAGCTTTTCGCGCCGCTGATCTTGGCTTAAAAGTCGTACTTATCGAGCGTTATTCCACACTCGGCGGCGTGTGTTTGAATGTAGGCTGTATTCCTTCTAAAGCATTATTACACACAGCTAAAGTCATCACGGAAGCAGAAGAAACCGCGCAGCATGGCGTGAGTTTTGGTGCACCTAAAATTGATTTAGAAGCCCTGAAAAACTGGAAAGCGAATGACGTTGTAGGCAAGCTCACTGGCGGCTTGGCCGCAATGGCTAAACAACGCGAAGTGACTATCGTTGAAGGCGTAGGAAAATTCATTAGCCCTAATCAAATCAGTGTGACTGCGTCAGACGGCAAAATCACCACCATTGGTTTTGAAAACGCCATTATCGCCGCTGGCTCACAAGCCGTTAAAATGCCAGGTGCTCCAGATGACGCACGCATTATGGACTCCACTGGCGCGTTGAAATTAGACGATATTCCTAAGCACTTATTAGTCATTGGCGGCGGTATTATTGGGCTCGAAATGGGCACCGTGTACGATGCGCTTGGTAGCAAAGTTAGCGTCGTTGAATTTATGGACGGGCTTATTGCAGGTTGCGACCGCGATTTAGTACGGCCACTGCAAAAGCGCATGGATAAACGCTTTGAGGCGATTATGCTTTCGACTAAAGTCACCAAAATGGAAGCTAAAAAAGACGGCATTCATGTGAATTTTGAAGGTGAAGAAGCTCCAAAGGAAACCCAAATTTATGACCGCGTTTTAGTTTCAATTGGCCGTCGCCCAAATGGCAAAAATATAGGTACAGAAAACGCAGGTGTAGCGGTGGATGAGCGCGGTTTTATTGCAGTTGATAAGCAAATGCGTACGAATGTAAATCATATATTCGCCATTGGCGATATTGTGTGCCAACCCATGTTGGCACACAAAGCCACGCACGAAGGCAAAGTGGCAGCGGAAGTCATCGCTGGTCACAAAGTAGAATTTCAAGCGCTATGCATACCCTCTGTCGCTTACACCGACCCTGAAATCGCATGGGCGGGGGTGACTGAAATTGAAGCCAAGGCCAAAGGCATTGAATATGAAAAAGCCTCATTCCCTTGGGCCGCCAGTGGCCGCGCCATCTCAGTAGCGCGTACCGAAGGCACGACTAAGTTGATATTCGATAAAACCACACATCGCTTAATTGGTGCGGGTATTGTAGGCGTAAATGCTGGTGAGCTGCTTGCAGAAGCCGTATTAGCCATTGAAATGGGCGCTGATGCGCATGATATTGGCTTGACGATTCACGCACACCCAACACTCTCAGAAACCGTTTGCTTCGCAGCCGAGATGAAAGAAGGTACTATCACTGACTTGTACATTAAAAAACGTTAAAAATCATAACAACTTATAAATAATAATTAAGAAAGAAGAAAAATAATGCAAGTTTCTCGCCTATCCATCGTTGCAGCATTAACTTTACAAACTTTATTAACCGGTTGCGCCACCATCACCAAAGACGCCAACCAAGCGGTAAGAATTGAAACCTATTCCAAAAGTAACGTCGCTGTTACAGGCGCAAAATGTGTTGGTAAAAATGAGCGCGGTGAATTTTCTACCGACAGCTCTGGCGTGATGAGGCCACATCGTTCTGGCGAAAATTTATTAGTAACTTGTAGTAAAGATGGCGAAGAGCCTGGCGTTGGCACGCTGATTTCACGCGCCAATGGCGGTATGTTTGGTAATATTTTATTTGGCGGTGGCATTGGCGCTATTATCGATCACAATAAAGGCACAGCATACAGTTACCCAGATTGGGTTCGTGTGATTATGGGCGATAATCTTGTCTATGATAGAAAAAATAATAAAGATAACGAAATGATGTTAGGTCAATCAGCATCACCTGAAGAGTTAAAGAAAATTGAAGTGGCAAAAGCGGCTGAAGAAAAAGCTGCACTAGAAAAAGCAACTCAAGAAAAAGCTGCGAAAGAAGCTAAAAACACACAATAAGCTAATATGCTGCAAGATAAAAGGTAAGTACTTGAC
>JANYCB010000160.1 GCA_025360485.1 Methylotenera sp.
AAAATTTTAATGCTGTCTGAGTTATATTCGGGTTGTGCTGGAGTTTTAGCCATAATTGTATCTTTGCTTTAAATGTAAGGTTTTAATATTGTTAACTATTTTTAAATGCGCATTGGCATGACAACATATTTGTAATTTTCATCGTTTGGTACGGTAATTAAGCAGCTACTATTGGCATCGGCAAACGAAAAGTTAATAGTTTCGTCGCTTACGTTATTGAGCACATCTATTAGATAGGTCACGTTAAAACCAATATCCAAGCCATCTTTAGCATAATCAATTTCTAGCTCCTCCTCTGCTTCTTCTTGCTCGGTATTGGTGCTAATGAGTTTTAGATTGTTGTTACTTAACACCATACGAATGCCACGATATTTCTCGTTAGATAAAATAGACGCGCGTTGCATGGCGCTTAATACACTAATGCGATTCACATTAAAGGTATTTTGATGCCCTACTGGAATGACGCGATTATAGTCTGGAAACTTACCATCAATGACTTTTGAAATTAATCGAATATCGCTAAAGGTAAAATTGACTTGGCCTGCATTAATTTCAATTAACACCTCTTCTTCACTGTCATTTAATAATTTAATGAGTTCTATGACTGTTTTGCGCGGAATAATCACATCAGATTTTTCATAACTTTGATTTAATGTCGTTGAAGTAAAACTTAAACGATGTCCATCGGTGCCGACGACATTGAGTTTATTTTCATTCACTTCTAACAACAAGCCGTTTAAATAATAGCGAATATCTTGCTGCGCCATGGCAAACTCAACTTGCTTCAATAATTTTTTTAGTGCTATTTGACTAATTTGAATGTTTGTACTGTTGCCCGCGGCTTTAGTCATTACTGGATAATCCGCAGCGGGTAAAGTTTGTAGATTAAAACGACTTTTGCCTGTTTTAACAGTGATGCGACTATCGTTGCTTACCATATCAATATCCACGCCCTCCGGCAAAGAACGGCAAATATCTAATAATTTTTTAGCGGAAATAGTAGTAGATAATTCACCGCTAAATTTACTTTCGATATTTAGAGATATTTGCATTTCTAAATCGGTTGCTGTGAGTTGAATATTATTATTTTTAGCCTCTAACAATAAATTAGAAAGTATAGGCAGCGTATGACGTCGTTCTACAATACTACTTACGCTGGTAAGGGGCTTTAATAAAATTTCGCGATTAATTTTAATTTGCATGGTTTTAAATTTCCTAGAATTACTTATTTAATAGTTTTTTAAAGTTTAAAGGTTTGGTTAATAATGGTTTTAATAAGTATTTAAAAAGTAATAGTAATAATAATATGTTGTTTTTCTGTTGATAACTATAAAAAATATAATTAAATCATTAAGTTATTATAAAATTAAGGTTGTTAAAAATAATCATTTAGCTTGCGGTTAAAATGTGTATAAAAAGTTAGTTTATATAAAATCATGTTTTAAACGAATTTAATCCACAAGTTAATCTAGCTTTAATCACAATTTTAATCTCTAATCACTTGCGTTAAAAATCCTATATCGCGCGCTATCGCTTGATCATTCAAGCGTAGTTGTTCTATTTCTTCACATGCATGCATTACCGTTGTATGGTGGCGGCTGCCAAATGCTTCGCCAATTTCAGGAAAGCTATGGTTGGTCAGTTCACGTGCCAAACTCATTGCTACTTGACGTGGTCGAGCAAAATTGCGCGAACGTTTTTTGCTATGCATTTCACTGACTTTAATTTTGTAATAATCAGCGACTGTTTTTTGAATATTCTCAATGGTAATTTGACGGCCGCGCACAGCAATTAAATCGCGCAGCGCATCTTTTGCTAAGTGTAGATCAATGGCGTGGCCAGTAAAATTAGCCATGGCAATAATACGGTTTAGCGCGCCTTCTAGCTCGCGCACACTAGAACGAATTTGCTTGGCGACAAAAAAAGCTACATCTTCAGTCAAATTAACCTTAGATTCTTCTGCTTTTTTAAGTAAAATTGCTACGCGCATTTCTAGCTCGGGTGGCTCTACGGCAACGGTTAAGCCCCAACTAAAGCGCGTTCTAAGCCGCTCATCGACGTCAATAATTTCTTTTGGATAAGTATCACAAGTAATGACAATTTGTTTTTTTTCCTCAATCAAGGTGTTAAACGCATAAAAGAATTCTTCTTGCGTACGCGTCTTTTTTGCAAAAAATTGAATGTCATCAATAAGCAATAAATCCAGTGAATGATATTGTCGTTTAAATTCATCAAACGCTTTATTCTCATAGGCTTTCACGACATCAGACACATAACGCTCAGCATGTAAATAACGAATTTTTGCGTCTGGGTTTTGCTGTTTTAGTTGATTGCCAATGGCTTGCAATAAATGTGTTTTACCAAGCCCTACGCCACCATAGATAAATAATGGGTTGTAGGCTTGCCCAGGGTTATCTGCTACTTGAATGGCAGCAGCACGGGCTAATTGATTTGCGCGACCAGTAACATAGTTATTAAAATTAAAACTGGGGTTTAAGCCAGAGCCACGGTCATTTAAGCCACGGTCACTTGGGCTGCGTACGTTTTTAATGGGTTGCGTAGTAGTTTTTGTTGTAACTTTAGCGGTTATATTATTGTTGGTATTTTTGGCCTGCGCAGATTCTTTATTTAGGTTAATGCTAGGCGGTTTTTTAACGGTAAGTTTTTCACAAATTGCCAGCTCAATTAGGATGTTATGCGGCAATAATTCAACTGCGAGCGTTTCAATTTTGCTTAAAAACCGATCTTTAACCCACTGCTGAACAAATTTATTGGGCGCAAGTATACGCAACGCATTGTCGTTCAATTCAGTTTGGAGTGGTTTAATCCAAGTATTAAATTGTTGCGCAGATAGCTCTTGCTCAAAGCGACTAAGGAAGGTAGACCAAAATTTTTCCATCGCTTGCCCAGAACCTCTTGACTTTGTTATTATGTTGTTGATTTTATTGTAATTTATGGTTAAATATGCATCAATTAAGTGCGTTTATAATTTAATTATTTATCCGAGTATTTTAGCTGGTTTAATCAGACTTATCCACAGGCAAATGTATATATATTTTAGTATTTATTAATCTAAATATTCATTGACAACATCGGGTGTTATCGGGTCTAATAGCGGGCTTTGTAGCATTTGCTAGCTGGAGAATTGAATGAAACGTACCTACCAACCCTCTAAAACACGTCGCGCACGTACACACGGCTTTCTAGTGCGTATGAAAACTAAAGGTGGCCGCGCAGTGATTGCTGCTCGCCGAGCTAAAGGCCGCACACGTTTAGGCCTTTAAAATAGCTTAAATTATTAGTGCTATTATTAATAGCATGGGTAATAAAGCAATAGTATTTTAAAGTGCATAAATTAGCATTGTTTAGACTTGTTAAACTTTAGGTTTACTAAACAGGCTAAAATAGTAAAAACGGATGATTTTTCATCCGTTTTTAATTTGCGCAAACGCTTAGCAAATAAACATTTGGTCATGCGTTATCGGGTAAATGAAGTGAATATTGCGCGCTTGGGTTTGATTGTGAGTAAAAAAACAGCTAAGTCGGCAGTGCAGCGTAATTATATGCGGCGCGTGTTACGGGAGCTTTTTAGATTAAATCAGTACAATTTACCTGCTGTCGATTTGGTGATTCAAGTGCAGAAAGCCTTTGAAAAACCAGATTTCATCACGATAAAACAAGAGTTTGAAGTTTTAATGCAAAAATTAGTGATAAAAATATCGGCAATTAATGAAGTTGTAATTTCTAGTTAAAGCATTAAGTTAACATGACACGAATTTTAATTGTTTGTATTAAAGCCTATCAAATCGCGCTAAGTCCGTTTTTTGGTCAACAGTGTCGGTTTACCCCAACTTGCTCACAATATGCGATTGAAAGTATACAAAAACATGGCGCACTAAAAGGCTTTTTGCTCTCTATTAAACGACTATCACATTGTCATCCTTGGCATGTTGGTGGTCGTGATCCTGTGCCATAATGTACACTCAAATTTGACACAATTAAAATAACTTACTGATTATAAAGAATCTATGGACACACGCCGTTTAATTTTATTTGTTATTTTTTCATTCTCTATCATGATGCTGTGGGACTCTTGGCAGCAGAAAAATAGACCTGAATTACCCATACAATCAACCGTTCAACAAGAAACACCAGCGACTGGTTCTAGCGCGTCTACTGATTCGCCAGGCACAGCTACAGCTAATAATGCGACCAGTGAGGGCATTTTTAAGCTTGAAAAAGGCCAGCGCATTCAAGTGACTACTGATTTATTTCAGGCAGAAATTGATACAGTAGGTGGCGATTTGCGGCATTTAACACTCAATAAACACTTAGCTTCAGATGGTAAACAAGGTAATTTTGTGCTGATGGATGATGCGCAAACGCCGATGCTATATGTGGCGCAAACGGGGTTAATGGGCGCAGGTTTGCCAAATCATAAATCATTATTTACTAGCACTGCCGCTAGCTACACTATGGCCAATGACGCCGCTAGCCAAGAAGTACGTTTATCTTGGATGGGTGACGGTATAAGTGTGGATAAAATTTATACCTTTCACCGTGGTAGTTATGTAATTAATGTAAATTATCAAATTAATAATGGTAGTGCTACTGCGATTGCACCATCAGCCTACTATCAAATTGTGCATGATAGTTTATCGAATCAAGGCACTAAAATGCGCCCTACTTTCACCGGCGGTGCCTATTTTACAGATGCAGATAAATTCAAAAAAGTTAAATTTGCAGATATGGCAAAAGCAAGTTTGTCTAAAACGAGCAAAGATGGTTGGATTGGCATTATTCAGCAGTATTTCGCGAGCGCATGGATTCCTAGTGTCGGCACTAGCCGAGAGTTTTATACCAAAAAACTTTCAGATAACGTATTTGCCGTTGGTGTTGTAACGCCCTTAACTAGCATTGCTGTAGACGCAAAAAGTGAAGTTGGTGCAAAATTATTTGCTGGTCCACAAACTAATTCAGATTTAGCTGCAGCAGCCCCAGGCTTAGAGTATGCGGTAGATTATGGTTGGCTAACGGTGATTGCAAAACCTTTATTTTGGGTACTTTCAAAAATTCATGCACTGGTACATAACTGGGGTGTGGCGATTATTTTGGTAACAGTTTTAATTAAAGCGGCATTTTATCCATTATCGGCAACCAGTTATCGATCGATGGCGCAAATGCGTGAAATGGCACCACGTTTGCAATCTATGAAAGAAAAATTTGGCGACGATAAGCAAAAAATGCAGCAAGCCATGATGGAGCTTTACCGTACCGAAAAAATCAATCCTATGAGTGGATGCCTGCCAATTTTGGTACAAATCCCTGTTTTCATATCTTTTTATTGGATGCTACTGGGTACGGTCGAGTTACGTCACGCGCCATTTTTTGGTTGGATTCATGATCTATCGGCGATTGATCCATTTTATGTATTACCAATATTAATGGGTGCAACGATGATTATTCAAACTTATTTGAATCCACCCCCGACCGATCCAATTCAAGCTAAAGTGATGAAAATTATGCCGATTATATTTAGCGCATTCTTTTTCTTCTTTCCAGCTGGTCTGGTCTTGTATTGGTTGGTGAATAATGTTTTATCTATTACACAGCAATGGTATGTGAACAAAACGATTCATGCAGCTGCGCTTGCCAAAAAAGGTAATGCAAAAAAATAGTCAAGACACAATCGCCGCTATCGCCACAGCTAGTGGCGCAGGTGGCATTGGTGTGGTGCGGGTTTCAGGCGATTTATCACAATTAATAGCCGCACAAATTTTAGGCCATTGCCCTACTCCACGCCAAGCAGAGTATCTACAGTTTAATGATAAAAATCAACAGCTTATAGATCGTGGCATAGCGATTTTCTATCAAAATCCACATTCGTATACGGGTGAAGATATATTAGAACTGCAAGCTCATGGCGGAACGGCATTAATGCAAATTTTGTTGGCGCGTTGCATTGAGTTAGGTGCGCGTCAAGCCGAACCTGGTGAATTTACACGGCGTGCTTATTTAAATGACAAAATTGATTTAGCTCAAGCTGAGGCGGTGGCTGATGTGATTAACGCCTCGACGGTTGAAGCTGCACGTAGTGCCATGCGTTCGTTATCTGGTGAGTTTTCTGCCCACATCAATCAAGTGTTAGCTAAGTTGATTAATCTGCGTATGTACGTTGAGGCGTGTTTGGATTTTCCAGAAGAAGAAATCGATTTTATTACGCAAGGCCATGTAGCAGAAAAACTTACAGACATTATCGCTGAATTAATCGCCGTTTTTGCAAAGGCGCGCCAAGGTGCTTTATTGCGCGAAGGTATTCATGTAGTGTTAATTGGTCAGCCCAATGTTGGCAAATCGAGTTTGATGAATCAACTAGCAGGTGAAGAAGTGGCGATTGTCACATCCGTTGCTGGCACCACGCGCGACACAATAAAAAATGCTATTCAGATAAATGGAGTGCCACTGCATATTATTGATACTGCAGGTTTGCGCGAAACCGATGACGAAGTGGAAAAATTTGGTATTGCGCGAACTTGGCGAGCCACAGAAACGGCCAATATCGCATTATTATTGGTAGATACAGCTCATGGCATTACCGCTAAAGAAAAATCGATTTTAGAGCGTTTGCCACAAGGAATCACCAAAATTTGGGTGCATAATAAAATCGATGTGTCCGAGGGAAAGCCAGAGATTCGTGACAGGGATACCGAAACACATATTTTTCTTTCAGCCAAAACGGGTGCAGGAGTTGATCTATTAAAAACGCAATTATTAAAACTAGCTGGTTATCACGTCAGTAGTGAGGGTATTTTTATGGCGCGGACTAGACATTTAAATGCATTAACGCAGGTGGATGAGCATTTGCAACAAGCGCAAAAATATTTGAATCAAGCAGAAATTATTGCTGAAGAGCTGCGATTGGCACAAGAGGCCTTAAGTAGCATTACGGGTGAATTTACGCCTGATGATTTATTGGGTGAGATTTTTAGTAAGTTTTGTATTGGTAAATAAAATATGAAAAAAGCAAAAGTTAATAAAAAAGGCGCTAAAACGCCTTTTTTATTATGAGTTCTAATTAAGTTAAATCTACGACTTCCGCTCCGGGAGCGTTTTTCTTAACAGATTCAATACCGTTGTCACGGCCCGCTTCCGCTTCGTATTGTTGACTTTGGCCAATCACTTGGTGGTTGCCGGCTTTAATTACAAAGTATGGCTTACCAGACTTTGAAACAAGACGATCATAACGATCATCCATACTGGCATTTTTTTGTATAGAGGCAATGCCATTTAATGCGCTGGCTTTGCTTTCATACATTTCGGATTGTAAAATAATTTGGCCATTTCCAGCCAAAAGATTAAAGTGCGTTTGACCATTTTTTGCGGTTTTAACTTCAAATTTACCAGCCATACTGTTCTCCTCATTTTTTCTGTGAAAGCGCCAATAGCCGCTATCAATACTATAGGCGCGCAGAGTTATATTCGTCAATACCTTGTGCCTGTAAATTAGTGTTTCACGTGAAACAAGGCATAAAACTCAATGCTGGTAATTATTATACGATTTTTTGTCTTGCTTGCCTTTCACCTTTTTTGCTTACCCGTTTGCAACCAGTAATCATGGCGCGAATTAGATTATCTTTATGTAAAATACTTTCGGTCACTACGCCAATAACATGCATGGTAACTAGCATTAGCCAGCCCCATGTTGAATATTGGTGTATTGATTGTAAAAGTTCAGGCTGATCAATTAGCCAGCCTTCATTAAATACTAACCATCCTGAGCCTACCGCAATCAGGCCAGTAATTAACATTGCGTAAATCACTAAAGAGCCTGCAGGGTTATGCCCAACATAACGTTTGGTGTTTCCTTTTAGCTCATTGTAGATGTGCCTACCTGCTTGTATAGGGCTGAGAGGAAAGCTATCAAAACTAGCGTAACCTGTTTTCATTAGCCCCCATACAATGCGGGCTAGCAGTAAACAACCTGCTACATAGCCAGCCCGTACGTGGATGAGACGATCCCACTCAGATGCATGAGTATAAAAAGCAACCGTGAAGGCAATAACTAGCGACCAATGGAATATCCTTACGAATGGATCCCAAACGTATTGCATAGGTACTTCTTTTTTAATCATTTTTTAGCGGTTGGTGTTTTTTCTGTTAATAAATAAGTAATGTAATTAGCTTTTTCTGCAGCAGTACAATCGCTACCGATAATATCTTTACAATGTTGAGTAAATTTTTCTTGTACTTTATCAAAGTCTTCAAAACGTTTGGCGTTCACCACTGGGGATAATGGACGAATAGCTTTGCCTGTAATAGCATGTTTGCCTTCATCTGCTGGATTTGCTGTGTGGCATGAAGCGCAAGCCATTTCTTTACCATTGCCAAGTTTAATTTTGCGATTGAAAAAGAATTTACCTTCAGCGGCAGTAGGTCCCGCGTAATCAGGATTATCATGTTTAGCAACAGCACTATAAATACTGACTAATTTTTCTGCATTGGCCACATTTGCCTGAGCAGATACACTGGCTAAGGCAAGTAACGCTACTAAAGTGATATTTAATTTCTTCATTTAATACTCCGTTTTCAGTTAATAAAAGGGTAAATTTACTTTGCTATGATATAGCAGTTAGATTTTAGCAGCTTTGATATAAATCAAGCGAATTCTATGCCAATATTGTTAACGAATTATGTCTGACGCAAATTTAGAACGTTGTTTCACGTGAAACAAAAACAAAAAATATCCATAAAAACATGCTTTTGCATGACTTAAGTAGTGGTTTACAGTAAAATCAAATCTTATGGTATTTAAGTGTTAGCTGATGAATTTTCCTGATATTTTTGATGTAATAGTAGTGGGCGGTGGTCATGCAGGCACCGAAGCGGCGCTTGCAAGTGCTAGAATGGGGCAAAAAACCTTATTGCTGACCCATAACATTGAAACTTTAGGTCAAATGTCTTGCAATCCGAGTATTGGCGGCATTGGCAAAGGTCATTTGGTTAAAGAGATTGATGCGCTCGGCGGTGCAATGGCAGCCGCCACAGACGAAGGCGGCATACAGTTTCGCATTCTAAACTCAAGTAAAGGCCCAGCTGTGCGTGCAACACGTGCTCAGGCAGATCGTATTTTATATAAAGCGGCCATTAGAAAGCGTCTAGAAAATCAACCAAATTTATGGTTATTTCAACAAGCTGTTGATGACATTATTCTTGATGGTGAGCACGTCGCAGGGGTGGTGACGCAAATAGGGCTGCGCTTTAATTCTAAAAGCGTGGTACTCACTGCAGGTACTTTTTTGGGCGGTTTGATCCATGTGGGCATGCAGCATTATAGTGCAGGCCGTGCCGGCGACCTGCCGGCAATCTCACTTGCAGCACGTTTGCGTGAGTTAAATTTGCCTGCAGGGCGTTTAAAAACAGGCACGCCGCCGCGTATTGATGGCCGTACAATTAATTATTCCGTCATGCAAGAACAACAAGGTGATACTCCAGTACCAGTGTTTTCGTTTATGGGCAATGCTGCGCAACATCCTGTGCAAGTGCCATGCTGGATTACATATACTAATGAGCGCACACATGACATTATTCGTAGTGGCCTAGACCGTTCACCAATGTACACTGGGGTGATTGAAGGCGTCGGGCCGCGCTATTGCCCCAGTGTAGAAGATAAAATTCACCGTTTTGCTGATAAAGAATCGCATCAGCTTTTTCTTGAGCCTGAAGGCTTAACTACGAATGAGGTCTATCCAAATGGCATTTCTACTAGCTTGCCGTTTGATATTCAGCTTGCGCTAGTCCGCTCAATTAATGGGCTGGAAGCGGCCCATATACTGCGCCCAGGTTATGCGATTGAATACGATTACTACGACCCGCGTGCTTTGAAATCGAGCTTAGAAACCAAGGCCATTAAGGGATTATTTTTTGCAGGGCAAATCAACGGGACCACAGGCTACGAAGAGGCCGCAGCGCAGGGTTTGTTGGCCGGTGCTAATGCGGCGCTCTACGTACAAGAGAAAGAGAGTTGGTGCCCTGCTCGCGATGAGGCTTATCTGGGCGTGTTGGTAGATGATTTAATCACAACAGGCGTCACAGAGCCATATCGTATGTTTACCAGCCGCGCGGAGTATAGGTTACAGCTTCGTGAAGATAATGCAGATATGCGCTTAACCGCTAAAGGCCGTGAGCTTGGATTGGTGGATGATGCGCGCTGGGAAGCGTTTCAGCGCAAGTTAGAAGCAGTAACGCGCGAACAAGGGCGCTTGAAGAAAACTTTTGTGCAACCAGGCCTCGATCATGTTTCACGTGAAACACAAGAGGCAATTTTAGGAAAGGCACTCGAGCATGAATATAGTCTTTTTGAGTTGTTACGTCGCCCAGAAGTGAGTTATGAGGGCGTGTTGCGCTTGGGTGATATTGACTTAGTTGGCTTGTTTTTTGGGGAAACAGACCCTGCCGTGCGTGAGCAGGTGGAAATAGCGGCCAAATATCAAGGTTATATCGATCGCCAAAAAGAAGAGATTGCCAAACAAAAGGGTAGTGAGAACATTAAGCTGGGTGCGGATATTGATTATACAGAGGTGCATGGTTTAAGCATTGAAGCGCGGCAGAAACTACTCGCACACAGACCTGAAACCATTGGTCAAGCAGGCCGAATTTCTGGGATTACCCCCGCAACGATTTCGTTGTTGATGGTTTACATAAAGCGTAAAAATAAAAAACAAATTAATCAAACCAGTAATATAGAAGCGGCATGACGCAAGTAGAATTGTTAGCTGCAGGCATCGCTGAGATGGGTTTAAGTGCGTCTCTAGAGGCTCAGCAAAAACTATTAAGTTATTTAAGTTTGCTGCAAAAGTGGAACAAGGTGTATAACTTAACTGCAGTGCGCGATCCGTTAGAAATGGTGACTTTGCATTTGCTTGATAGTTTGAGTGTATTGCCACATATACATGCAAAAAATTTGCTGGACGTAGGTAGTGGTGGTGGTTTACCGGGTATAGCGCTGGCGATTTGTTTGCCACATTTGCAAGTAACAACGATTGATACAGTGCAAAAAAAAGCTATTTTTATGCGGCAGGTAAAAGGTGAATTGGGTTTGGATAATTTAACTGTGGTAAATGCTCGGGTAGAAAACTTTCAGCCAACTGAAAACTTTGAGGCGATTATCTCGCGTGCTTTTTCTGAGATGGCTTTATTTGTTAAAGTGACACAACACTTAATTGCAAAGAACGGGCGATGGTTTGCTATGAAGGGCGCGGTACCACATCATGAGTTTGAGGATTTAGGTCTTAAACCAAGTAACATTATCTCGCTAAAAGTGGCGGGCTTAGAGGCAGAGCGGCATTTGGTAATATTTGAAAATAAATTATGAAAACACTAGCAATCACCAATCAAAAAGGCGGTGTGGGTAAAACCACTACTTGCGTAAATTTGGCAGCGAGTTTAGCTGCCAATCACAAAAAAGTGCTGCTGGTAGATTTAGATCCACAAGGCAATGCCAGCACGGGCAGCGGCGTAGATAAGGCGCATCTTAAGTACAGTATTTACCATGTACTAATTGGTGAAAAAAACCTCAAAGAGGTGATTATTGCAAGTGAAAAAGGCTGTTTTGATATTGCGCCATCTAACCGCGAATTAGCGGGAGCAGAGGTTGAGCTGGTGAATGAACTTGCGCGCGAAACCCGCTTAAAGGCGGCGATTGCGCAATTGGGCGATGTGTATGATTATGTTTTGCTAGATTGCCCCCCTGCCCTCAATTTAGTCACTGTCAATGCGCTTACTGCAGCCGATACGGTGATGATTCCCATGCAATGTGAGTACTACGCGCTAGAAGGTTTATCCGACTTGGTCAACACCATTAAAAAAGTGCGCGCGCATCTAAATCCAAAATTAGAGATAGAGGGCTTGCTACGCACCATGTTTGATAACCGCAATATGCTTGCAAGCCAAGTATCTGCGCAGTTAGTCAGTCATTTTGGAGATAAAGTCTACAACACGGTAATTCCGCGTAATATTCGTTTGGCCGAAGCGCCGAGTTATGGTTTACCTGTATTAATGTACGATAAGTTATCAAAAGGTGCGGTAGCTTATCTAGCACTGGCAAAAGAAATAATTGTTAAAAATCAACATGTTAAAGGTGCTGCACATGGTTAAGCCAAAAGGTTTGGGGCGCGGATTAGATGCATTGTTGTCAAGCGATATTGAAGCTGCAAGAAATACCGACGCATTACGCACACTAAATGTTGCACAGTTGCAGCCAGGCAAATATCAGCCACGCTCTCACATGGATGACGCCTCATTGCAGACATTGGCTGATTCGATTAAAACGCAAGGCATTATGCAGCCGATTTTGGTTAGAGAAATTGCGACAGATAAATTCGAAATCATTGCGGGAGAACGTCGTTGGCGCGCCAGTAAAATAGTGGGTTTAGAGCAAATTCCGGTATTGGTGCGTGATATAGCGGATGAAGCTGCGCTTGCGATGGCCTTGATTGAGAACATTCAGCGCGAAAATTTAAACCCGCTAGAAGAAGCGCAAGGCATTAAACGCCTGATAGATGAATTTTCCATGACGCATGAAAAAGCTGCAGAAGCTGTTGGTCGCTCTCGCGTGGCGGTTTCAAATTTGTTACGCTTACTTTTGCTATGTTCACAAGTACAAGAAATGCTGATGCAAAATAAGCTGGATATGGGCCATGCACGTGCTTTGATTGGTTTGGATCCCGCACAGCAAGTAATGTTGGCAAATAAAATTATTCAGCAAAATTTATCGGTGCGAGAAGTTGAAAGTCTGGTAAAAAATTTGAGTTCATCTGTAAAACCAAAACTACAGAAAACGAATACTAATCGTGACGTTATGGCCTTGCAGAACACATTAAGCGAAAAAATTGGGGCCAGTGTGAGCATTTCTGCCAAGGCAAATGGTTCAGGAACGCTTAAAATTAATTACAGCAATTTAGATCAATTAGACGAAATAATTAAAAAAATATCGCGCTAAGTGTTTCATTTTGCGCGAAACTTAATGCAAAAACTTTCACTTAGTGCTTGACTAAAAAGTCGTAATAATTCAAAATCGCGGACTTTGCTAAAGCCCATTTCAAAAGCAGGAGCTTGTTTTTGGAGTGATAAAAATATGGAAAATATAACGACGGCTTCTATTTTTAGCAAAATGTTGCGTTTGCAGCTAATCGCAACCGCAATCGTCGCAATCGCTTCATTAGTAATATCAGGTTTACATGCGGCCATATCGGCATTAATAGGTGGCTCGGTGGTAATAATAGGGGCGTTTATCGCTTCTAAAATTGCGCAGCGTAATAAAAAAGAAGCAACCGCAGTACTCATTAACTTGTTAAAAGCAGAAGCAGTTAAAGTTTTAGTAATTTTTGTGCTGCTGCTTATTACGTTTAAGGTTTACAAGCAATTGGTGCCGTTCGCATTAATTGCTGGCTTAGCGGCTGCAACGTTGGTTTCAGGCGCTGCAATGAGCAAGTTAGATAAAACAGACATTGAAATATAAGTAACATTATAATTTAGGCATTTATTTTAATATGGCTACAGAACAAACACTTACACCATCTGAATATATTACGCATCATTTAACATTCAACTCCAAGCCTGTTGGCGATGGTAGTTTTTGGATGTTGAATTACGATAGCTTGATTATGTCGGTAATCCTTGGCGTATTAGTAATGGGTTTGATTTGGTGGGTAGCCCGTAGCGCTACTTCTGGTGTGCCTTCTAAAGGTCAGGCGTTTGTTGAACTGATTTTCGGTTTTGTGGATGAGCAAGTTAAAAATATTTTTCACGGCGATCGTCATAGTTTTATTGCGCCTACAGCGTTAACCGTATTTTTGTGGGTGTTAGCCATGAACGCGATGGACTTTTTACCAGTCGATGTTATGCATCATTTTGTATATGCCCCACTGGGTTTAGAGCATTGGCGCAGCGTTCCTACTTCAGATATCAATACCACCTTTGCCTTGGCTCTTGCGGTGTGGTTCCTTATGATTTTCTTCTCAATTAAAGCAAAAGGTTTAGGCGGCTGGGTGCACGAGCTATTTTATGCACCTTTCGGCGGCGCTAAATTTTTTAAACCAAAAAGCGCACTAGGCTATCTTGGTTTGTTATTAAGCCCCTTATTATTTGTAGCAAACTTTGCTTTTAATATGATTGAGTATATTTCAAAACCACTTTCACATTCATTACGGTTGTTCGGCAATATGTATGCGGGTGAGGTGATATTCTTATTATTAGGCCTGTGGGCAGCCACTGGTTTAACTGGCGCGTTTTTTGGCGCAATTTTAGGCGCTGGCTGGTCAATATTCCATATTTTAATCGTGGCGTTACAAGCGTTTATTTTTATGATGCTAACGGTTGTTTATTTAGCCATGGCGCACGAGTCGCATTAGTTTTTTTGTAGTTAGTTTTTGTTAATTTGTTGTAGTTGTAATTTTCACTTGAGAGGGTAATAAAATGGATGCATTAGCAATGATTCAAGCCTACACAGGCATCGGTATTGGTTTAATTATTGGTTTGGGCGCTGCAGGTGCTTGTATCGGTATTGGTATTATGTGCGCAAGCTTTTTGGAAGGCGCAGCGCGTCAACCAGAAATGATTCCACAATTGCAAGGTAAAGTATTCTTGCTATTGGGTCTTATCGATGCTTCTTTCATTATTGGTGTTGGTCTAGCTATGATGTTTGCGTTTGCTAACCCATTATTAAGCGTAGTCGCTAAGTAATTAGCCACACAATAATCTGTTGGAATTGGCAGATTAAACGACTTAACGATTGGAGCAAACATGAACATTAACTTTACACTTATCGCACAAGCTATCGCATTTGCTGTGTTGATTTGGTTTACAGTGAAATTCGTTTGGCCACCGCTATTAAAAGCGATTGAAACGCGCCAAAAGGAAATTGCTGATGGCTTGGCTGCGGCCTCTGAAGGCAGAAGTGCTTTAGAAGTAGCTGCAAAAAAATCAGAAGTAACGCTAAACGAAGCCAAACAAAAAGCCAGCGAGATAGTCGGTCAAGCCGAAAAACGCGCCACACAAATTGTGGAAGAAGCTAAAGGCAATGCCAAAGTGGAAGGTGAGCGCATTTTAACTGGTGCCAAAGCTGAGATTGACCAAGAAGTAAACCGTGCAAAAGAAGGTTTACGTGCGCAGGTTTCTGCACTGGCAGTTGCGGGTGCTGAGAAAATTTTGCGTAAAGAAATCGATGCAAAAGCCCATAGTGAAATGCTTTCTAAACTCGCGGCGGAGCTATAAGTAATGGCTGAAATATCCACCATCGCAAGGCCTTACGCAGTTGCTGCTTACAAGTTTGGCAAAGAGCAAAAGGCATTGACCAAGTGGTCTGAAATGCTAGGTTTTGCGACGCAAGTAGCAAATGACGCGCAGATGCAAGCTTATATTCAGGATCCAAATGTAGTCGCTAGTGATTTGCAAACGACTTTTTTAAAAGTATGTGGCAATAAGCTGAATGAAAACGCACAAAACTTGATCAAAGTATTAGTTGAATATGGACGTTTAGCAGTGTTACCAGCTATCACAACAGCCTTTGAGGAATTAAAAGCACAAGATGAAGGTGTGCTGGAAGCGCAAATTGTTGCAGCATCAAAATTAAGTGCGACAGAAATTAAAGATTTAGTAAAACGCTTAGAAGCCAAGTTTGGTAAAAAAGTTGAAGCCACGGTTTCGATTGATCCAGAAATTATTGGCGGCATTAAAATTATTGTTGGCGATACCGTGATAGATGCGTCCGTCAAAGGTCAGTTACAAAATTTAGCCTATACGCTTGCTGCGTAAGGCAAATTAATTTAGGCAAAGAGAAAATTAGGAGCCACAATGCAGTTATCTACATCAGAAATCAGTGAACTGATTAAAAGCAGATTAGAGAATTTTTCTACCTCAGCGGAAGCACGTACTCAAGGTACGGTAATTTCAGTCACAGACGGTATTGTTCGTATTCACGGCCTTTCCAATGTAATGGCGGGTGAGATGATCGAATTCCCCGGCAACACTTTCGGTTTAGCGCTTAACTTAGAGCGCGACTCAGTAGGTGCTGTGGTATTGGGTGATTATGAGCACATTACTGAAGGCGACATTGTTAAATGTACTGGCCGTATTTTGGAAGTGCCAGTAGGCCCAGAGCTAATTGGCCGCGTAGTGAACGCGCTAGGTCAGCCGATTGACGGCAAAGGCCCTGTAAACGCCAAAATGACCGACAAAATTGAAAAAGTAGCACCTGGCGTGATTGCGCGTAAATCGGTTTCGCAGCCTGTACAAACGGGTTTGAAATCTGTGGATTCGATGGTGCCAGTTGGCCGTGGTCAACGTGAATTGATTATTGGTGACCGTCAAACAGGTAAAACAGCCGTTGCAGTGGACGCGATTATTAACCAAAAAGGTCAAAATATGACCTGCGTCTATGTGGCGATTGGTCAAAAAGCTTCGACGATCGCTAACGTGGTGCGTAAATTAGAAGAAAATGGCGCGATGGCTTACACCATAGTGGTTGCAGCAGCAGCGTCTGACTCAGCAGCACTACAGTTCTTAGCGCCATACGCTGGTTGTACCATGGGCGAATATTTCCGTGACCGCGGTGAAGATGCTTTGATTGTGTATGATGACTTAACCAAACAAGCGATTGCTTACCGTCAAATTTCTCTGTTATTGCGCCGTCCACCAGGCCGCGAAGCTTATCCTGGCGACGTGTTCTACATTCACTCACGTTTGTTAGAGCGTGCAGCACGCGTGAATGAAGATTATGTAGAAAAATTCACTAAAGGCAAAGTTAAAGGCAAAACTGGTTCTCTCACAGCATTGCCGGTGATTGAAACGGCCGCAGGCGACGTTTCAGCATTCGTTCCAACCAACGTGATTTCAATTACCGATGGTCAAATCTTCTTGGAAACGGACTTGTTCAATGCGGGTATTCGTCCAGCGATTAACGCGGGTATTTCAGTATCTCGCGTGGGTGGTGCAGCGCAAACTAAAGTCATTAAAAAATTGGGCGGCGGCGTACGTTTAGCGCTTGCGCAATACCGTGAATTGGCAGCCTTTGCGCAGTTTGCTTCTGATTTGGATGGAGCAACACGTAAACAGCTCGATCGTGGTCGCATGTTTACTGAATTGATGAAACAAGCACAATATGCTCCACTTAGCATTTCTAATATGGCTATTAGTTTGTTAGCAGCGAATAAAGGTTATTTTGACGATGTACCAACCAATAAAGTTTTAGCATTTGAGAGCGCTTTACACGGCTTCATGGGTTCTAAATATAAAGCGTTAATGGATGGCATTGAATCTAGCAAAGATTTGAGCGGCGATAACGAAAAAGCGGTTGAAGCGGCCATTCAAGACTTCAAAGCGACAAACGCATATTAATCTACTATTAGGTAAATAAAATGGCTGGTAGTAAAGAGATTAGAACCAAGATCAAGAGTGTAGAAAATACACGCAAGATCACTAAAGCGATGGAAATGGTGGCTGCTTCTAAAATGCGTAAAGCGCAAGATAGAATGCGCGCGAGCCGCCCATATGCTGAGAAAATTCGTAACGTTGCAGCGCATCTTTCGTTTGCACAATCAGAATATAAACATGCGTTTTTAATTAAACGCGATGTGGTGAAAAACGTGGGTTTGATTGTATTAAGCTCAGATAAAGGCTTGTGTGGCGGCTTAAACACTAACGTGCTGCGTATGTCGATCAACCAGATGAAAACTTGGGAATCTGAAGGAAAAAAAATTGCCGTAACTGCGATTGGCAACAAAGGTTTCAGCTTCATGAATCGTATGAGTGCAGATGTGAAATCGCACGTGATTGGTTTGGGCGATGTGCCCCACATGGAAACCTTGATTGGCGCGATAAAAGTGATGTTAGACGCTTATACAGCGGGCGAAATTGACCAAGTTTATGTATGCTACACGAAGTTTATTAACACCATGAAGCAAGAACCGACCATGGAAATGTTGCTGCCTTTGAGTGGCGAAAAACTAGGCAGCCCAAAAGGTCATTGGGATTATATTTACGAGCCTGAAGCAAAAGTGGTGATTGATCAATTGATGATGCGTTATACAGAATCGTTGGTTTATAACGCGGTGGCAGAAAATATGGCTTCAGAGCAATCATCCCGTATGGTGGCAATGAAATCAGCGTCTGATAACGCGAAAAACGTGATTGGCGAATTGAAATTAGTTTACAACAAAGCACGTCAAGCAGCGATTACCAAAGAGATTTCAGAAATCGTTGGCGGCGCGGCGGCAGTTTCTTAAAGTCTTAAAACTTAAAAATTTTGAATTCAACAGATTAGTTTGAATAGGATATAAAAGATGGCAAAAGTAAATGAAGTAAAAATCGGTCGAGTAGTGCAATGTATTGGCGCGGTGGTTGACGTGGAATTTCCGCGCGATCAAATGCCAAAAGTGTTTGATGCATTGATTATTGACGACAAAACCTCGCAAGCAGAAGCAGGCTTAACATTAGAAGTGCAACAGCAATTGGGTGATGGCATTGTACGTACCATTGCCATGGGCTCATCTGACGGTCTGGCACGCGGCACTGCATTTAAAGCGACCGGCTCACAAATTACTGTGCCAGTAGGCATCGGCACACTAGGCCGTATTATGGATGTGCTAGGCCGCCCAATTGACGATGTAGGGCCAATTGATTGCGACGAGCGTCGTTCAATTCACCAAAAAGCACCTAAATTCGAAGAGCTCTCTCCTTCAGTGGACTTGTTAGAAACTGGCATTAAAGTGATTGACTTGGTTTGTCCGTTTGCTAAAGGCGGTAAAGTGGGTCTTTTCGGTGGTGCTGGTGTGGGTAAAACAGTGAACATGCTAGAGCTCATCAACAACATCGCCAAACAACATTCAGGCTTATCGGTGTTTGCAGGCGTGGGTGAGCGTACCCGTGAAGGTAACGACTTCTATCACGAGATGGCAGAAGCTGGTGTGATTAAGCTCGACGATATGAAAGAATCAAAAGTAGCCATGGTGTTTGGTCAAATGAACGAACCACCAGGCAACCGCTTACGCGTAGCTTTGTCAGGTTTGACCATGGCTGAAAAATTCCGTGATGAAGGTCGTGACGTGTTGTTCTTTGTGGATAACATCTACCGCTACACATTGGCTGGCACCGAGGTTTCTGCGTTGTTAGGCCGTATGCCATCAGCGGTAGGTTACCAACCTACCCTAGCTGACGAGATGGGTCGTTTGCAAGAACGTATTACCTCAACCAAAACAGGTTCTATTACTTCTATCCAAGCGGTTTATGTACCTGCGGATGACTTGACTGATCCATCACCAGCAACAACTTTCCAACATTTGGATTCAACCGTAGTGTTGTCACGTGACATTGCTTCTCTTGGTATCTACCCAGCGGTTGACCCGCTCGATTCTACATCACGTCAATTAGACCCATTAGTGGTTGGTGAAGAACATTACAACGTAGCGCGTAGCGTGCAGCAAACATTACAACGTTATAAAGAATTGCGCGATATTATTGCGATTTTGGGCATGGACGAATTGTCACCAGAAGATAAATTAGCCGTAGGCCGTGCGCGTAAAATCCAACGTTTCTTATCACAACCATTCCACGTAGCTGAAGTGTTTACTGGTTCGCCAGGCAAATACGTGCCATTAAAAGAAACCATCAAAGGCTTTAAAGCCATTGTTGCTGGTGAGTATGATCATTTGCCAGAGCAAGCGTTCTACATGGTAGGCGGCATTGAAGAAGCAGTAGAAAAAGCGAAAACGTTAAATTAATATGGTACATACTGTTCATATCGATGTAGTAAGCGCGGAAGCCAGCATTTTCTCTGGCGAGGCTGAATTTGTTGTTGCGCCCGCCAGTGCTGGTGAGGTGGGTATTTACCCAAATCACGCACCTATGATTACTACCGTTAAACCAGGTGCATTGCGTATTAAACAAGCTGACGTTGCTGAAGAAACGTTAATTTTCATTTCTGGCGGTATGTTAGAAGTTCAGCCTGGTTTAATTACTGTGTTGGCAGATACCGCAGTACGTGGTCATGATTTAGATGAAGCTAAAGCAATCGCGGCGAAAGAAGCGGCAATGGAAGCGATGAAAAATCGCAGTTCAGATATGGATTACGCTAAAGCGCAAGCCGAATTGGCTGAAGCACTTGCGCAGATTCAAGCAATTGAGCGGCTTCGTAAAAGAACACATTAATTAAAAGAACGTACAAATTGAGTGTTGTGCAAAAAGGCAGCTTAGGCTGCCTTTTTTGTTATACTTTACACTATTAAAACTAACTAAATTTATGTCTAAATTAAACATCGTTATTCTCGCTGCCGGCAAGGGTACGCGCATGCATTCTAATAAGCCCAAGGTGCTGCATGAGGTAGCGGGCAAACCCATTTTGGCGCATGTGATTGCTTGCGCAAAAGCGTTGAACGCGCAAAAAATTATTGTGATATATGGTTTTGGCGGCGAAATAGTGCGCGAAGCATTTGCACACGAGGATATTACATGGGTGAATCAAGCCGAGCAACATGGCACTGGTCATGCAGTGCAGCAGGCCGTGCCATACTTAGATGCTGATGCGAATACCTTGATTTTATTGGGTGATGTGCCATTAGTAGATGCAGGAGCTTGTAAAAGCTTAACTGAACAAGCCAACAATAAGTTGGTGATTTTATCATTTAACAAAGCTGATCCTACTGGCTATGGCCGCATCATTCGTACTTCTACAGGCGAAGTTATTGGTATTATTGAACAAAAAGATGCTACCGAGGCGCAGTGCAAAATTGTAGAAGTGAATACTGGCATTATGGCCATGCCAAGCGCGAATTTAATAAAATGGCTATCGCGTCTCACCAATAATAATGCGCAAAAAGAATATTATCTAACTGATATTGTGGAGTTTGCCGTGAAAGATAAAGTTGAGGTAGTGGCTGAAATTACTAGCGATGAATGGTCGGTAACGGGTATCAATTCTAAGCTAGATTTAGCGCAAATTGAGCGCGTACAGCAAGCTCGCACTGCGAATAAATTATTACAGCAAGGCGTTACGCTACGAGACCCCGCCCGCCTAGATGTACGCGGCGATTTATCTTGCGGGCGCGATGTAGAAATTGACGTAAATTGTTTGTTTGTAGGCGATGTTATCTTGGGTGATAATGTCTTAGTCGCAGCCAATTGCGTGATAGAAAATGCAGTCATTGCTGCAGGCACGCAGATTCTTCCGTTTACGCATATTGTTGATGCCAAAATTGGCGAAAATTGTCGCATCGGCCCATACGCACGTTTGCGCCCAAGCACTGTCTTACAAAGTGGCGTGCATATTGGTAATTTTGTAGAGCTTAAAAACACGCAAGTGGATATTGGCAGCAATATCAATCACTTAAGTTATGTTGGCGATACTACGGTCGGCAAAAACGTGAATATTGGTGCGGGTACCATTACTTGCAATTACGATGGTGCAAATAAGCACCGTACGGTGATTGAGGATGGCGTGTTTGTGGGCTCGGATACGCAATTAATCGCACCAGTGACGGTTGGCAAAGATGCGACAATTGCTGCTGGCTCAACCATCAGTAAAGTCGTGCCCGCTGGTGGTTTAACTGTGTGTCGTGCTAAAGAGCAAAAGACCTACCCAAGTTGGAAACGACCTCAAAAAACGAAGAAGTAAACATTAGGAAAGATTAACATTTATGTGTGGCATTGTAGGCGCAGTAGCAAGTAGAAACGTCGTTTCAACTTTAATTGAAGGCTTAAGTCGCCTGGAATATCGTGGTTACGATTCCGCTGGCATTGCAGTGTTAAGTGGCGCAAATATTGAGCGTGTACGCGCTGTAGGCCGCGTATCAGCCATGACAGATAAAGCCAACGAGGCGAAACTTGCTGGCCAAGTGGGCATAGGTCATACGCGCTGGGCCACGCACGGCGGCGTTACAGAGAGCAACGCGCATCCGCATGTTTCTAAGGGTGAAATTGCCGTGGTGCATAACGGCATTATTGAAAATCATGATGAGCAACGAGACAAACTAAAAAAATTAGGTTATGAATTCACCTCGCAAACCGATACCGAAGTCATCGCGCACTTAATTCATTATTATCATCAAGATTTAAACTTGCTGGCCGCCACACAAAAAGCCGTAGCCGAGCTTACAGGCGCGTTTGCCATTAGCGTCATTTCAGTAAAAGAACCAGAACATATGGTAACGGCACGCCTAGGATGCCCGTTGCTATTGGGTCTTGGCGATGGCGAAAACTTTATCGCTTCCGATGTTTCTGCGGTGCTTTCAGTTACGCGCAAAGTGATTTACTTGGAAGATGGCGATGTGGCCGATATTCGTCGTGACGGCGTGACTATATTTGGGCGCGATGGCATTGAGGTGAAACGCAAAATCCACGTCAGCGATGTGTCGCTCGCTAGTATGGAGCTTGGCCCTTATAGTCACTTCATGCAAAAAGAAATTCATGAGCAGCCTAAAGCGCTTACCGATACTATTGAAGCGCTGATAGATGACAATAGCTTTTCTGCCGCCCTTTTTGGTGATGAAGCAGACGAAGTATTTAAGCAAGTTGATAGTATATTGATTCTTGCCGCAGGCACTAGCTATTATGCCGCGCTCACGGCCAAATATTGGTTGGAAAGCATCGCAAAAATTGCCACCAATGTCGAAATTGCCAGTGAATATCGCTATCGTGAATCGGTGCCGAATCCTAAACAACTCATTGTCACAATTTCACAATCGGGTGAAACGCTGGATACGATGGAAGCGTTAAAACACGCAAAATCGTTAGGGCAAAAGCTTACTTTGGCCATTTGCAACGTGCAAGAGAGCGCCATTCCGCGCGCCTCCCAGCTGGTTTTTTACACTCGAGCCGGGGCGGAGATTGGCGTCGCTTCAACTAAAGCTTTTACTACGCAATTGGTCGCCCTATTCACCTTGGCCGCTACATTGGCCAAACAGCGCGGCCTGCTTAGTGCCAATGCAGAGCAAGACTATTTAACAGCTTTAAGACAATTGGGTGGCAGCGTTCAAAACGCGCTTAACTTAGAGCCGCAAATTCGCGAATGGGCGAAAAGCTTTGCTAACAAGCACCACGCCTTATTTTTAGGGCGTGGCATACACTATCCCATCGCGCTAGAAGGCGCATTAAAGCTAAAAGAAATCTCCTATATCCATGCTGAGGCTTACCCCGCAGGCGAGCTTAAACACGGCCCGCTGGCTTTGGTCGATACTAATATGCCCGTGGTAGTGATTGCGCCCAATGATGCTCTGCTAGAGAAAGTAAAGTCTAACATGCAAGAGGTGCGCGCACGCGGTGGCGAGCTGTTTGTGTTTGCCGATGCCGATAGCCATTTTGCTGAATCTGAGGGTGTGCATGTGATTCGTACTCCGCGCCATGTTGGCGTGCTCTCCCCTATTTTACATACCATCCCCGTGCAGTTGCTGGCGTATCATGCGGCCTTGTTAAAAGGGACAGATGTAGATAAACCGAGGAATTTAGCGAAGAGTGTAACGGTAGAGTAAGTTTTCTATACTTTTTAGTAAGTCTTAGAGTTGCTAATAATTAGGATAATATAAATTTGTATTGATTGTAGTCCTGACAATCAAATTTTAAGTGTTTACCAATAATAAAGTTGTATAGAGGTTGACTTGGCCCTGCTAACAAGCATGCAAGTTTATTGATTAATAGGATTGTTGGTCACTGGAGCCCATCTCAA